>JAFYFU010000042.1 GCA_017543595.1 Ruminococcus sp.
AGAGCGGAGCAAACGCCTGGCCTTACTATGCTGAGTGGAACCGCTCCATGAACGTCAATATCTCGGCGGCAGGCAATTCACCGGAATCAATTACAGTATATGTACCGAATTTGGTTCTCCCGACCGGCAAATATGAGCTGAGTTTCAAGGCAGAGGGACTGAAAGGCGAAATACCGTATGAAGTCCGCAGTATGAAAGAACCAAAAACAGTCTATGCAAGCGGCACAACGGATACTGAGACAACACTGAAAACATTTGATCTGAATGAACCGGCAGATGATGCGGAAATTGTGTTCATGATCGGAGAGCAGACCGGCAGTATCACTTTCTCAGATGTTACACTGTATAAACGCGCAAATCTGTAATACGCAGCTCCCATGACGGGAGCTGCAACTTTTTTAGTATTTACTGGCATTATTTCTTTGAACTCTTGAAAAATTAGACGATATGTGGTATGATAAAAGTGGAGTAAGGGATACAATTGAACAGAGATGAAAATGGGTATGATGGAACTCAATGTAATAATCACATGAATCACACGTTTTGTAAAAAATCAGCTATTTACAGGGAGTTTTGGGCATAGGTCTAATTCAAATCATGTCACCTCGACCATAATCAATCCGTTATATACCGTGATTTGCTGGTATATAGCGGATTTTTTGTTTCTGTCAAATTGAGACAAAATGCACCATATGCACCTGAATTCCCTATTTTCACTTGCTTTTCAAGTGAAATCACACGGCGTCACACGAAAATACAGACGAAGAATAGTCTTGAAGTTTAGGCGTACTATGAAGGTATCAGGATATGTAAATGTCTACCCTGAGTCCAGCCCAGTAGATTATTTAGATATTTACGATGGAAGTTCAACAGAGTCTCAAAGTCTTGGTCAGTTCTGGAATCATATTTTTGTTAAATAACGGAACTGTTGATGTGACCGATAACGGGAACGGCACTTATTCATTTGAAATGCCTGACGGCGATGTGACTGTGGGTGCAGAATTTGAAAAGCATAAGTTCACTGTCACATGGAAAAACGGCGATACCGTCCTTGAAACTGACGAGAATGTTGAGTATGGCACAACTCCCAAATACAACGGCGAAATTCCCACAAAGGACGCAACAGCACAGTAAAGTTCGGTCAGCTTTATGAGCAATGGAAGTATGGCACTATTACGGCAGTATGTTTTCAGAAAGAAATGGGCCTGTAAGCTAATAACTACTATCGCAGGCTTAAATGCTTTAAGTGCTGATAATAATATCTTTCCATCATTTAAAGCTTTGAAATGATTTTGTGTATCTTACGAACGACAAATTGCTATTTCGATAAAAAATCTTACGGATATTTACTTGACAAAACAAAATATACATGATAAAATTAATCGTACTATGGGTGGAATTCAAGTAACGTCCATATAAATGACATATCCTATATATATCATAAACGAAATGGAGGAACGCAGTATGTCTGAGCAGAATACAGTAAATAATGATATATCATTGGCTCAGGAAAATGCTGCGCTCCGTAATAAAGTTACAGTGCTTGAAGAACGGCTTTCTCTTATGCAGGAACAACTTGCATGGCTGAAAAAACAGGTAT
>JAFYFU010000043.1 GCA_017543595.1 Ruminococcus sp.
AGAATTATTGAAAATGAAAACCATGTCTTTGGAGAGTATTGCTCAATGTACAGGTCTTTCCGTTGATGAAATAAAATCTTTATAATATAAATCCCCTCATTTGATTTTGAGGGGATTTTTTGTAACAACTTACAAATTTTTATCTGAAACTTTGTGTATTCATACGAAATTTCAGATTTTTTTGAATCGGAAATATATTTTCACTGTCTTTAATTTTAAAGAGAGAAAACGAGGGATTGCAATGAATGAACTGATTGAAAAAGCCCGAAACGGCGATAAAGATGCTTTTTCGGAAATATACAGCGCAAGCCGAAAAGATTTGTACAGATATTGCCGTAATCTCTGCGGAAATGATTCAGATGCACAAGACCTCATGCAGCAGACCTGTTTAAGAGCATGGCAGAAAATCCCTGAAATGAAAAGCGAAAATATATCTCCATGGCTGCGTTCAGTTGCAAGAAGTATATTTTTAAATAATTTAAAGAAAAGCCATAATGAGTATTTTATTGAAGAATACCCCGAAATCCCTGATAACTCCCAGAATCCCGAATTTATCGCCGAAAAGAGGGATATATGCCGAATTTTATTGAAAGCCCTGAAAGACAGTCTTTCTCCCGTCCAGCGAGCAACAGTAATTTTCTACTATTATGACGAAAAATCAGTCTCCGAAATCGCTGATATTATGAAATGTTCCAAAGGTACGGTTGAATCAAGGCTTTTTTCCGCAAGAAAAAAACTCCGTGAGGAGCTTAAAAAGTTCGGAAATATATTTACTTGTCTGTCGCTTGCAACTGCAACGCTCAAATATAAGTTAAAAAATATACAGATTCCCATAAATGCAAGAATAACCGCTTCGGCAGTTCTGACCGTCACCGCCATGACAGCCGTATCAATGACGAACATTCAGACAGAAAACAAGCTCCCCGATACGGTCATAACAATCAACGAAACAAATACAAGTATTCCCGAAACGACAGGAGAAAAAATATTGAAATCATCGGAAACGGCATTTATTGACCGTTTAAGAGGCGCAACGACAAACAGCGTATACTATACTATGCCAACAGAAGAAAGCCATACAACGGCATTTAAAAGCAAATATGAGGACTTTCAAGATATAATTGAAGAACTCACAGAAGAAGAAACGCAGGAAGAAGGTGATACACCCGAAGAAACCCAGCCGACCACGACCGAAAATATAACAGAATATGAGGAGGAAACTACTATGAAAAAAGAAATTATTTCAGCCGTTACAGCCATTACAACGGCATTTGCAGGCATTACAGCCACAACAGCAACAGCAGTCAGCGAGACAGAACCCGCAGTGGAGAAAACTGTTGAAGAAACAGAATACCCTACTGATGAAAGCCCGACAAAGTGCGAGGAAACAGACGAAACGTCCCAAAATGGAGTTGAAATTACATTCCCCGTTGAAATTGCTCTTTGTATAGTAACTCCAACGGGTGACAATCCTCGTAATCCTAATGTGCTATATACAGGCGATGCTCATGTAACGTTCTCTCAGACTGACGAAAAAGGAGAAATCATAAAAGAAATGGGTGAATGGAATCTTTC
>JAFYFU010000044.1 GCA_017543595.1 Ruminococcus sp.
CTTGCATAAAAATATAAATGGAGGAAAAAACATGAAAACTCTCAAACGAATGACAGCGGCAGCCTGTGCGCTGTGCCTCTGTGCGGTTTATCCCGCATACGGCGGATTCACAGGCGGTCTCAGCACATCTGCTGAGGACATCTCGAACACTATGGAATGGGGCGCACTGAGAATAGGCGGCGGTGGCTTCGTTTCGGGTTTGGTTGCAGGCAAGGGCGTTATGTTTGCACGTACTGATGTCGGAGGAGCTTACAAGTACAACTACGAAACAGAAAGCTGGGAACAACTTCTTGGTTTCCTCAACGAAGCAGACAAAGGTCTTCTCAGCGTTGATGCAATGGCTGTTGACCCCACTGACGACGACACAGCTTATTTCCTTTGTGGCTGTGTATACTTCTCAGATGCACGTACTGAGGTATTCAAAACTACTGACGGCGGCAAGACCTTTACAAGAACAGATGTTACCGACCTTATACAGGTTCACGGAAACGGTAACGGACGACAGTTCGGCGAATCCATCGCAGTTGACCCTGATGACCCGAATGTAATCTATGCAGGCGGTGACGTTTCAAAGAATGGTACAGGTCTTATAAAATCCACTGACGGAGGAAAAACATGGGAAGCCGTTACCGGATACAGTGACCTTGAATTTGACACGGGAACAGAAAAGAGACATTACTTTGAATATACAATCCACTGGCCGTGGTATGCGAGTCCGCAGTATAATAACCCGGAATTGTTTTCTATGGCTGCTACAACCTCGGTTGACGGAGAAGGTCCAAGCTATACACAGAATGGTGTCTCAGCCATAACTGTACTGGGCGGAAAAGTCTATGTCGCTACTTCCGTACTGGGTATTCCGAATATAGTCGTTGCTGATACCTCGAAAGATGAGTTCAAAGTTTTTGACGACTCACTGCCGACAGACTTGTATCCTTCAAGATTAGCCCCCGACGGACACGGAAATCTCCTGATAACCTACACTGACAATATAACAAGAAGCGGTGGCAGCGGCAAATCATACAGATACAACCCTGAGACAGGAGTTCTCAAAGATATATCCCCTTGTGAGAAAGGTATCGGTGAGATATTCTGTGACCCGAATAATGAGAACAAGCTCATAGCTTCTACCTGCGGTTTATGGTCAGGTCAGAGCTGGAACTCATATGGCGAAGAAGCAGTTGATACATGGGGCGACTGGTTCTACCGTTCATATGACGGCGGTGATACATGGGAAAACGTTACCCCCGGTGCGAAAGCAGGTAAATGGGGTGAGCAATATTATGTATCTGAGCCCTTGCTTGACGGAGGATATAAGTGGATAAGAAATAAGGCTATCCACTGGTGTTGCAGCATTGTTATCGACCCCAGAAATTCCGACAAGGTATTGATGACAAGCGGTAACGGTGTATTTGCCTGCGATAATATCTGGGACGAAAAAGGCGTTCAGTTCTATTTCCACCCCGACGGAATCGAGGAAGTTGTTGCTCTCGACTTTGTAAGCACAACTGACGGACTTGACCTGTCTGCTATCGGTGACTATGACGGTTTCGTTCATGAAAAAGTTGACGAAATAGGTTTACAGTATAAGCCCAATATGGGAAGTACCTCCGCTATCGCAGTATGCCCTCAGAATACCGATGTATGGGCAAGAATTGCCGAAGGCGATAACGGTGCGGGCTATTATACAACTGACAGAGGCAAAACATGGAACGCTTTCACTCCCTCAACAAAAGGCGGAAAATTAGCTATTGCCCAAATCAAGAAAGATACTTACCGTATATTCAATACGGGTAAAGAGGACGGCGGCGTTTCCTACTCTGACGACTGGGGCGAAACATGGAACAAGTGTGACGGCATACCCTCTCAGTACGGTTCAAAGCCTACTATGCTCCTCGTTGAACCCGATGACCCCAATACAGTTTATGCTTATGCTACATACTACAATTCTTCATGGCACTATTCAAAAACTGAACCCGATGCTTCCGATGCACAGTATAAATTCTGCGTAAGTACCGACGGCGGCAAAACTTTCACTTCAACGGATATCTGTATGTATGACCAGTGCGACAGCGCAGGACGTATCGCTTACCTCGAAAAAGGTCATGTTATCCTCGGCGGCGGCTGGTACGGTATGTATGATGTCAAGATAGATGGCACAAAAGTAACGTCTACAAAACTCGAAAATATAAGCTACTGCAAGACTGTCGGCTACGGCGCACCCGAAAAGGAAGGCGGTCTGAATACCCTCTATATGTACGGCAAACCGCAGGATTCCGACCCCGAAGGTATCTACCGCTCTACCGACGGCGGAAAGAACTGGGACTGCATTAATACCGACCACATCTACGGCGGTACAGGTAACGGCAACTTCCTTGTCGGCGATATGGACGAATTTGGTAAAGTTTATATGTCAACAGTAGGCTGCGGTATCGTTTACGGTGTACTTTCGGACGCTCCCGACAAGCCTCAGCCCTCAACCGATGAAAAGCCCACAGAAGCCCCCACAGGTAAAGTATTATACGGTGACGCAAATGAGGACAAGAATGTAACTATCTCCGATGCTGTTGCTGTTCTTCAATCACTTGCAAATTCCGAAAAATACGGTCTTACCAAACAGGGAGCATTGAATGCTGACTGCGTTGACAACGGAAACGGTGTTACAGGTCATGACGCAGCAGGCATACAGCTTGTCGATGCAGGTGTTGTCGCTCAGGAAAAACTCCCCATAAAGAGTTCAGACCTTTAATAAAAAATATTTTCAATAATAAATATAGCAGAACAGGCAGATACTTAAAAATGCCCCTGTGAATAATTTGATATTGTGTAATTGCACAATAAAAAAATTTTTTTTCGTGAATATTGTCTATGACATTTTTCATAAAAATATGCTATAATTAGTATATTCAACGTGTAGTCGCTAATTTGACGTAAGTCCGGTTGTGCGACTGCACTTTTTTTATTTTCAGGAGGTATTTTTTATGTATGATTTGAATGAAGCAGTTGTATATGCCTCGTATGGCGTATGCATTATTGAATCAATCGAAACACATGATTTCAGCGGCGAAAACCTTGAATATTATGTCCTCAGCCCTGTAAATGATACAAGAAATAAATTCTATGTCCCTACTTCAAACAGCAAATTAACAGAAAAAATGAGAAAAATATACTCAAAAGATGAGGTTGAAAAGCTTATTGATGTAATGCCTGATGAGAAATTCATCTGGATAGAAAATGAATTGAAACGTAAAGAAGAATATAAGCATATCATTGAATCGGGCGACAGACATCAACTTGTAAAACTTATCAAAACACTTTATATACGCAGAGATGAACTTTTAAAGAAACACAAAAAACTTCGCTCGTCAGATGAAAAATTTTTGAATGATGCTGAAAATATCCTGTACGATGAATTTGCATACGCCCTCAAAATCCCCAAAAATGATGTCATAAGTTATATCAAAAAACGCATAGAATAAAAAAACTTCCGCAGATTTTTGCGGAAGTCTTTTCTTTATGTGTAGAATTTGTCTTTGTATACGCTTATTTCTGTTATTATTCCCTGTGATGAGCCTTTTATGTCAATACTGCATATCCGCCCCGAAAAATTATTTTCAAATACTGCAATATCGCATAAATCCTCTCCCCTGTATCCGCTGTATTTGCGGAAATATCTCCGCCAGCCCCTTGATGCATAATTGTCACGGTATTCAAGTGCCTGTTGGGGATTGTAGAGAAACTGTCTGTCAAGTTCAAAAAATCTGTGTCGTATTATCTGTCTGTCCGTAACATCTGTGTCAACAAGTTCATACTGCCCGTAATTTCCCTGTATATCTGCCATGTGAAAATGGCTTACAAGTTTATCTTCTTTTACTTCCGAACCCTTTTCAAGAATATCTTCACTGATATATGAAAATTCGGGTGCATTTTGCAGCATACTGAAATTAACGCAGTTTGTTCCCCTTATGTACGGGTATGTGTCACATACTTTGTATGATAAATTTACTACTGCGTCCCACATTGTCGCACCGTTCTTTATATAGAAATAACTCTCCTGCGAATTGTTTTCATGAGTGATATAGGGTATCTCACGGAAACTGTCAACAAGCCAGTTAAGGCTTTTCTGCGTGTAAAGACCCGGCTCCATCTGATTCTGTCTCAACAGGGAGGTAAAACTTCGTGAGGATATTTTCCCTATGAATATTCTGCCTTCTTTGCTGACTTCCGCAGAATTTACAAGCCCGTGGTGAATCATTGTATTCCCTATATAAAACATAATTTCCGAAAATTCCACGGGGCTTTCATGGGAGGCTGCGTATACCGCAGAAAATGCGGTATACGGTGTATAAGCCTCTTTTCTGAAACTGAATGACAATATTTTGTTTTCGGTTATAAGCGTTCCGCCCGTAGTTCTGAATACTATGCTTACATTCATTCTTCTTCCTCCATATCGGAATATGTTATCAAAGTAACGGTTATTTCCGCATAGTCAAGACCTTTGTCGGAAAATTCAAATGACTGCAAACGACAGTCACTTATAACAATTCCCATATATGTTATGTCAAAACTCTCCTGAGATTTCATCATATTATTAAATGCCGCCATTGTGAGAAACTGCTGTTCTCCGCTTATGCGCCCCGAAAATATAAGCTTTGTCGCTTTTGTGTATTCGTTTGAAATTACTGTGTCGCCCGAAACTGTCGGCTGTTCGTAAAATATATTTACCGCAGATGCTTTCATTCTGTCACAGTAAAAATCTATATCCCCGATTGTTATGCACGGGGATTCCCTCGAAGTGATATTTACATCTTCCGACATATTTTCACCTCTCAATTTTTCTTATGCCGTTTATTGAAAATCCGACATTCAATACAAGACGGTTTATATTTGTGTCGTGCTTTAATGACATTCGGCATATCCTGCTGCTGAGATTTGAAAGCTGATTCAGGACAGGTTCAATATTGCTGTCATAATAGCTGTAAAGTGCGGCAAGTTCGCCCGATTCACGGGCTGTAACCTTTATTTCTATTTCCGCTTTGAACGGTATGAACACCGTAAATTCCGTATATATCGGCGCAGATGTTTCAAAAGAACTTACTCCCACAGTCGTAAAAAAATTCCTGCCCTTTTTTTCAATCGGCACAGCATCAAATATAGTGTATACATTCGTTACACCTGCGTCTGTAAGCTCATTTTTTATACTGTTCAGAACATCGGTAAGCATCAGATTTCCCCCTTTGAAGAAAAAGACATAAATATAAAATTCTGCTGTGTCAGCAAATCACTGCACAGCTCATAATAATCTTTAAGAAGCTTTACGGCATATGAAACAACATTGTTTTTGTCTGCGGAAATCATCTTTCCCGCATAGGTATATTCCGAATTGTCCCTTGCGGATTTCGCCTGCTGATATCTGTAATTCGCATTTGCCGCACAGAGAAAATCAAGCCTTATATCTTCATCATCTGCATCGGGTTTTAGAATCTTTGTTATCTCCATTATAGAAATATCTATGAACGGCATGAGCGTATCGCAGTTATCCTCACCCGAAAAAAGCAGAAAAAGATTCCTTATATTTGTTCTGTTCATATTTCCTCCTATCTGAGAGTATAGCTGTTGTTGCTTTCTTCTTCGGATTTTTCAGTCATAAGCTGTACTCTTATTCCGTTGTGTCCGCAAAGACGTTCATATGATTTTTTAAGTTCAAGAAGCTGATTTGTATTTAAGTTCCTTGCGGAAAGTTCAACGGCTGCGGCGGCTGTCCTTCCGCCCGAAAAATATGCAAGACGGCGGATATCTCTCCTGAGTTCCTTTTCGTTTTCGCTTTCACCTGCGGAAAAAGAAATTTTTTCGCTGTCGTCCGAAAAATGTTTTGTAACACCTGCATTTACCTGTGACGGCACAGCTACAAAACTCCATTCATAAGCATCTGTTATTCTGTTTAGTATTGTATGGCAGAGTTTCCCGTTATAATATTTTCCGTTTGCATGAACGCATGAAGAAATTTCGTTTCCGCATATTGAACAGATTTTTTCTTCTGCACAGCATGAAATGCTTACTTCTTTTTTGATACCGCCGTCAATTTCCGATATGAGATTTTTGTTGTCCTCCGTGCGAACCATATAAGCAGTCCCTTTAAGATATTTATATGTACTGCCGTATTTTGTGGTGCGTGAATTGTCTGATATTATTTCCGTATCAAATATTCTTGCGTTCTGATTTGAAGAACTTGCGTCATGGTCGAAAATTCCCGTCTTTCCGACAAAAAGAATTTTCAGGGATTCAAGTGCTTCGTCAGAAAACCTCTCGCCGTCACGGTCTATATCATTATCGCAGAGAATTACGGAAAAAATATATAACTCATCTTCCGAAAAATCTCTGCGTGTAAATCTGTTTATTTTATCAAGCATTGTCTTATCCATACGATACACCTCATTTTATTTTTTATCTGCCCCTCCGCCGAAACAGAGGGGCAGACATTTACTGATAAGAATTAGTCGCCGATTGTAAGAACACTCACTGCATAGGGAGATATTTTCTTGAATCCGCAGGTGATTGATACTGTTATCTGGTCAAGCTGACGCTCAATAAGCTTGTCAGTTTCCATAACAAGGTCTGTGCTTGTGATAAATTCAAGTGCAAAATTCTTGTCGATTCCTATGATTGTACCGTCATCAACAGCAGAGGATTTAATAAGTTCCGAACCAAAGGGAAGTATTATTTTTCCGTCTGCATCTGCCCTTGTTTCAATAAGCTGCTGCATTGCAACGATTTTTGAGGCTACTGCGGGAGAAGCTATTACCGTTGTCATGTCAAAACATTCAAAACAGCCGTAAAGGTCTGCAAGGTCCTCATAAGTAAGGGCATCTGTGCTGATTGTCATTGCATCATCGACAAGCACTTCAATGGATTTCTTGACAACCGCATTTGCAAGCCTTACACCTATGCTTTTAAGCATTATGCCGAAAACATCAAGTCTCTGTCTGCGTACTGCCTCATATGATGCGTTTATAAGCTTGCCGAACTTTTGAAGTACGACAGCATCACTTCCCTCCGATATTGAAGCTGTTGAAAGTGTCTGTCCCTCCGATGTGGGGAGATATCCGTTTGAATCATCAAGGTCACAGCCGAGATACTGTCCGCTTTCGCATACGGTCTTTACGGCACATATTGATGAAAGTACAGTTTCGTCAAAGCCTTTTCTGATACAGCGTGTTACATATTCAGGGAAAAGAACCGCTGTTTCCGTTGATGTGAAAAATCTGTCAACAGTGTCGCAGTCTGAACCGCTTACCTTGATATTGTATCTTCTGAGCTGTCTTTCAAAGGCATCAAGACCTTCGAGCGATGTTCCTGCGTATGAATTGCTGGGGTCAAGTTCTTCGAGTGCGGCAGTAAAAGATTTTCCGCTGAGATTGTAAAGACCCTTTTCAAGTTTAACATTATTATACATAAAAAATTCCTCCATTTAAAATCGTCAAATTTGCACCTTTTGAAACCTTGTGCTTTCGTTCACTCCATTTCATTTCGTTCACTCTCAGCACAAGGGTGCAAATTTTCCTCAGTAATCATTAATTATTGATTGTTATTGTTTAATCTCATTTCGATTTCTCTTGCCTGAGCATTTTTAAGTCTTGCTTCGGCAAGTGCTGATTCGTCCTGTAAGTTTATGTTTACCCATTCAACCGAGCAAACTGCGTTGTATCCCTGCGAACAAAGAAACGAATTTCCTATTTCGCATATCACGGGATTTAAAAGTCTGCGGTAGTATTCAAGTTCTGATGTCAGAATATCTGCCTGCTGAGATGACATTCTTTCCGTTGAACTCCAACTTAAACCAAGAAGAAAAGGCGGTATCGAAAGCTTTGCAACTATCTGTTCAAGCAACTGACGAACAGGGACATTTGTGTCAAAAAGCTTATTTTCAGCTCCTATAACTTTTATATCTATATCCCCGACAGCTACAAAATCCTTTACCTGTCCGTATTTTGCGGAGTTCATGCCGTCTGACCATTCTCTTGCAATCATTTCAGCCCTCTCACGGGAATGTGCAAAATCCCCTGTATCTTTTTCAGGCTTATAAGTTACCGCATAGCGTACATTTCCCGCACGGTCGAAATTCTGACCTATGCACTGATATATACGCATGAGTATACCGCTTAATGCAGGCAGTCCCCTCAGAATTGAGTTTCCGCCTATCAGTGAAGCATATATGATTCTTTCGGGGTGTCTGACGTTGTGTAAAGTTCCGTCATTCCCCTTTACAGCGTATCTTCTTTCAAAAGGGTCTTTCCCTGATGAAATTATTATTTTTGAAATATCGCCGTTCCATAGACCTGCAATATTTTTTCCCTCGATATCGGGGACTATCTCTCCTGCGGCACTTCCGTAAGTGAGCATACTGTCAAGGAAACAGTCAATAAATGTTCCCAGAGATTTGCCCTTTATTCCCACAGGTACGTTTTCGCAGAAATTATCAAGTTCTTCCTGATATCTCTCATCGGAACATATAAGCCTGAAACCGCCCGTCAGTCTGATAATTTTCATGATAGCCGCATCTATAACGGGAACGGTATATCTCAGCTTGTCAAAAAGTTCCTTTTCAAAGGGTTCAACTGTTTCAGGCAGTTCAAACCCCGTAAACTGTGAATGTTGTGACGGGATAAGCATGGGTGCCGCCCTGTCACTTTTTCTTTTGAATAATTTCATACAACCTCCTTTATCTTGCCACGGAAACAGCGAAAAATCCGCTGTCATTTTCGGGAACAAGCATATCCGCCACAAAATAACGCATATCGTCCATAGCGTGGTCATTTTCTTTTACGGGTGCGTCCGTACCGCATTTGTCATTCCAGCGGTAAAGCGAAAACTCCCATATAATATCACGGCAGGATTCATGAAAGCGCAGCTTGTTCTGTTTAAGTGCGGTGCATACATTTCTTATGCCCGTAATAACATCATTGTCCGCTTTTACGACTCTGAACCTGCCGTGCCTGCGTATACATTCAATGAAACTTGCAGCTGACGGGTCAACTATTACTTTTGATATACTCAGCCCGCCCGCAAGCCTTTCAAGTGCCGAATAATGTTCTTCATCTGTTCGGGATATACCCTCTCTTTTTGAAGAATAATAATATTCCCTGATTCTGTGCCATATTCCGTCAGAAAGTCCCCACAACCCGAATGATGACGGATTGACCGTCCCGTAATCGCAGGATATTACATATTTCTCACATTCAATTTCATATGAATAAACATGAGTGTTTATATTGAACATGGGATAGACTATACCCTCCGAGGCTGTCCATTTTCCGAGTACGAATCTTTCGTAAAATGCCCCCGAATAAAGCCTTTTATAGCGTTCTTTAAGCGTTTCAGAAAGTGACGGATTGTCGTCCATTGTAAAATGAATGTAAAGGGCGTTTTTTTCTTTTGATTTTTTAATCCATTCATTGTAAAACCAGTGTGCGGGATTGTCGGGATTGCAGTTGAACCACATCTTTGAACCGCTTACCGAACACCTTGCAAGTGCCTGTTCCACAAATGAACGGGGCATTAAAACAACTTCATCAAAGAATACTCCGCATAATGTAATGCCCTGAATAAGCGAGGCTGAACCCTCGTCTTTTCCTCCGAAAAGATAAAATCTGTTTGTGTTTCCGTCAAAGCTTATGTCAATGAAATTCCTGCTTACTTTTTCGGAACAGGTAAATCCGTTTTCCGATAAAATCGGAATAAGCGGTTCAATTACGTTTCTCCTCAGTGAAGTTATTGTTTTTCCGCATAGGGCAAAAGTTCCGCCCCTGAAAGATGATGATGCCCAGAAAATAAATCCGAGCGACATTGAAAGTGTCTTGCCGCTTCTTACAGCACCGTCACATATAACTGCATCATAAGTTCTGTATTTTTCAATGTTCCACCATTTCAGAGTAAGACGCTGTTTGGGCGAGAAATTATAAATCTTCAATTTCGTCCTCCCCCTGTGTGAGTGCGTTCAGCAAATCAACCGCCTTGTTTTTGTCTGAAAATGAATTTTCAAGTTCATAAAGCTTTTCAAGAGCTTTAAGCCTGTCGAAAAATTTAATCTCGACAACTCCGCTTCTCTGGCGTTTCAATTCAGAAACATTGAAAAGGTCAAGCTTTGAAATTACGTCAGGCGGAGGCAACTCCTCCGAAAAGGCAAGATATACCGCATCGGAACAGTTTCCGTATGCAAGTCTTTTCAGCCCTGAAATTATACTTCCGTTGTCGGAAAGAATATTTCTTATTTCCTCTATTCTTTTCTTACAGCTTTCGGAACGCAGACATTCAATGCTTTCGATAAGTGCATTTTCGGGACTGAATCCTGCTTTCAGACCTGCCTCCCGTGCGTTTCCGAGAACAGCGTACCAACAGCAGAACAATTCTCTTTCGGGTTTTGATTTTTTAGCAGACAATAGAAAAACTCCTTTCAGAATACTTTTTGAACGATGCCGTTCATAAGTAGCCCAAAAGGAGCATATTTTAAATGCAAAACCATTGATTATTGAAAAACTTGTTTTTCAACTTCGTATGATTCAACAATATTTTAAATTATTTTCTTTAAGTTTTGGTTATTTTTACCAATAAGACCGTATTTCTCCGCAAACATTACCGTTGTCTTTAAAATGAGTTTTGAATTTCTTATGTTGCCCATAGCTTCCGAACCCAAAGCTTTTGCAACGGAATTTCTGTAAAGCGAAATTTTTGAAAAATGTCTCAGCGAACGTTCAACACATGAAGGTTTCACTTTCATTTTTTCGGCAATTTCATTGTAGAGACTCATAGCATGAACTTTCTTGTATCTCTGTTCGCTTATGCATATTTCTATTGCGGTACAAAGATAATAAAATCCTGAAATATACCTCGGAAAATTCATTTCAGTTAAAAATTCCTCTATTTCAGGTCTGAAACATTTACGGTCATTTTTATCAATAACATCTGTTACTGCCGTACACATATCGTCAACGGAAGATACAATAACGCATTTGTCAATGCCTTCTTCCGCAAGTTTTTTGAAAAGCGATTCATTGTATCCGTAAATCGCCGTAATTATGAGGATATTTTTATTGTAAGCCTTTATCTCCCGAAGAAAATCGTAAACTCCGCTTTCATCTGACGGAACAAACAAAAAAATACCCTCATATTTCTTTATGTTGAGTTTTTGGCGTAAAGTATCGCATCTGTTGTCTGTATAATCGCAAATATAACCGAGACTCATAAGTTTTTTTGACAGAAGCTTTCCAAGACAGCTTTTGTCGTTGCCTATAAGTATCTGTTTTTTCATAACATAACTTCTTTCTTTGTTTGGAGTATTATAACAATTGTAATAAGTATTAATATGTTTCTTACGGATTCAGTCTTTTTTATTGTTATCTTTTTTGTTGTCTGTTTCCCCGAAAAAAACACTGCTGCTGTATTCGCTTACACGGGCTTTGTCGCCGTGACAGTCTATTTCCACTTCCTCACGCCTGAGAAGATATCTCAGGGCGGCAAAAAGAATTGAAAAGCCTACGGCGTTGCTTATTATACTGAAATAAACTCTTATTCCCATTATATTTCCGAACATACCGCCGAGCATTATTCCCGTACAGACTATAACAACTACTTCAAGCTTTGAATTGTTAGGGTCAAACTGCACGAAAGAAAAACATACAGCCGCCGAAAGTACAGAATGAAAAATTGCAAGCCCAAGCGAATAAGGTGCGTAAAAAGAGAATTTTGCCGTGTTTATTTCAAGAAACATCATGACCGCTTCAAGAAGTATATATGCCGAAAATCCGAATTTAAGCCAGCTCCTCATTCGTATCGCCGAAAACATCAGCCAGCTTGAATATATCAGAACTATAAATCCCGAAAATTCGGTTATATAAGCCGAAATTTCAAGTATCCTCGAATGAACGCTTTCGCCTTCATAGGAAATATAAAAAAGATAACATATAAGACCGAACGTTATAAACAGGACATTCCCTATAATTCCGAGGAATATCCCCCTGTTAAGCCTTTCGTGCATAATAAGCCCCTTACTTCAAAGCTTTCAACGCACGCTGACCTATATCTTTTCTGTAATGCGCTCCCTCGAAACTTATTCCCGATACGCCCTTGTAAGCAGTATCAAGCGCATTCTGCAAAGTATCGCCCTTTGCGGTAACTCCGATAACTCTGCCGCCGTTTGTGAGGAATTTTCCATCCTCGGACAGCTTAGTACCTGCATGATATACAAAACAGCCGTCAATCTGACCTTTATCGTCAAAGCCGTTCATTTCAATTCCCTTGGGATAGCTTTCGGGATATCCTCCGCTTGCCATTACCACGCAGGCGCATGAACCCTTATGCCATTTGATATCAAGCTTGTCAAGTTCATGATTGTAAACAGCCTCAAATATTTCATACAAATCCGCATCAAGCATCGGGAGGACTACCTGTGTTTCGGGGTCACCGAAACGGCAGTTGTATTCAATAACTTTCGGTCCTTTGGGTGTTATCATAAGTCCGAAATAAAGACAGCCTTCAAATGTGCGTCCCTCTGCGTTCATAGCGTTCATTGTCGGGAGGAAAATTTTCTCCATACATTCTTTTGCGACTTCTTCCGTATAGTAGGGATTCGGGGAAACCGTACCCATACCGCCCGTATTAAGACCCTTGTCGCCATCAAGCGCACGCTTATGGTCCATTGAAGAAATCATGGGGACAATGGTTTTTCCGTCCGTGAATGACAAAACAGAAACCTCAGGACCTGTGAGAAATTCTTCTATTACAATGCGTGAACTGCTTTTTCCGAATTTAAGGTCATCTATCATGTCATGAACGGCTTTTATTGCTTCTTCTTCGTTCTGAGCAATAATAACGCCTTTACCGAGCGCAAGACCGTCAGCCTTTATAACAGCGGGATAGCTGTTCTGTTTTCTGAGATATTCAACTGCTTTTTCGCTGTCGGTGAATACTTCATAAAAGGCAGTCGGAATATTATATTTTTTCATCAGTTCCTTTGAGAAAACTTTACTGCCTTCAATTATTGCGGCATTTGCCTTTGGTCCGAAAGTCATAAATCCCTCAGCCTGCAAAGCGTCAACCATTCCCATAACAAGCGGGTCATCGGGTGCAACTACAACCATATCGGGGCTGAGTTTCTTTGCAAGGTCAACAACTCCCTGAACATCGGTAGCACCTACGTTAAAGCACTCCGCATATTTGGATATACCGCCGTTTCCGGGAGTACAGTAAATTTTTCCGACATGAGGGCTTTCGGCGAGTTTCATAATAATGGCGTGTTCTCTGCCGCCACCGCCTACCACTAAAATATTTTTCATTTTTTCTCCTTATAAATTCTCACATCTCCCCGCACAAGACAGGGAGATGCTGATTTTTTGTTTTAAGATTTATCTGCGTTTTCGTATGACACAGCCTTATGCATTGCGAAAGCTCCCACAAGGAAGAATATATGCGCTATTGTGTTTATACTCTCAGCAAACCAGTGCATAATGCCCTGAGAATTGTCAAATTTTGTGCCGAGTCCCGGTTTTGCAAGCATTATCACAAGTGCAATAATCATACAGATAACTCCTTTTTTGCATTTGAGCTTTGCGGAAACTGCTATAAGTCCGATATACCACGATATAAGACCCAACGTCATAAGTATTATAAAAGGCAGATGAGAAGTTATAACAGGTATTGAAGATACACTGCATAATTTTGTAATGTTTTTATTTTTTCTCAACATTCCGTATGTTCCTATTGAGAGGAAAATAAACGCAAGTGCCTGACACGGGAAAAACTGCTCCGTAAGTACGGTAAAATCACATACTTCAAGTGCAAATAAAATTTTCTGCAAAGCTTTCAGAAAACTTCCCGATACAAGCATGAACGAGCCTGCCGAAAAAAATGCGTAATGCAAAGGTGTCATTCTGCTGTAAAAATCTTTCAGAAATTTAGATAATACAACTGCACATATGCCCACGGGTACAAAATCAAGCAGCGCAAGCGGTACACTTATTTCGTTCAAGAATTACATCTCCTTCTGGCATCAGTGGTGGAAAAGTCTGATTCCTGTAAATGCCATAGCAATATTATACTTGTTGCAGGTTTCAATTACATTGTCATCACGGATAGAACCACCGGGTTCTGCGATATATTCAACGCCTGATTTCTTGGCTCTTTCGATATTGTCACCGAACGGGAAAAATGCATCTGAACCGAGACAAACGCCTGTGTTCTTTGCAAGCCATGCCTTTTTCTCCTCAGCAGTGAAAACTGCGGGCTTTGTCTTGAAAATTCTCTGCCATTCGCCCTCACGGAGAACGTCCTCGTATTCATCACCGATATATACATCAATTGCATTGTCACGGTCTGCACGGCGGATATTGTCAACAAAATCAAGTCCCATTACCTGCGGAGACTGTCTCAGCCACCAGTTATCGGCTTTCTGACCTGCAAGGCGTGTGCAGTGGATTCTTGACTGCTGACCCGCACCTATTCCGATAGCCTGACCGTCCTTTACATAGCAGACGGAATTTGACTGTGTATATTTGAGAGTGATAAGTGAGATGAGCAAATCATCAAGCTTGTCATCGGGGATATTCTTGTTTTCGGTAACTATATTTGCCAAAAGTTCCCTGTTTATATCAAGTTCGTTTCTGCCCTGTTCAAAGGAAACGCCGTAAACCTGTTTTGTTTCAATGGGAGCAGGTGTATAGTTTTCGTCAATTTTAAGGATACAGTAAGTACCTTTTCTCTTTGATTTGAGAATTTCAAGGGCTTCATCATCATAATCGGGAGCGATAATGCCGTCAGAGACTTCTCTCTGAATCATTTTTGCGGTGCATACGTCAACTTTATCGGAAAGTGCGATAAAATCACCGTATGATGACATTCTGTCCGCACCTCTTGCCCTTGCGTATGCGCTTGCAAGCAGTGAAAGCTCGCCCAAATCATCTACCCAGTAGATTTTTTTCAAATCATCGCTGAGGGGTCTGCCTATTGCCGCACCCGCAGGCGAAACGTGCTTGAAAGATGTTGCCGCACATACACCCGTAGCTTTTTTGAGTTCCCTTACAAGCTGCCAGCCGTTGAAAGCATCGAGAAGATTTATATATCCCGGCTTGCCGCAGAGAACCTCAATGGGGAGTTCACTGCCGTCAGCCATATAAACTCTTGACGGTTTCTGATTCGGATTACAGCCGTATTTTAACTGCATTTCATTTGACATAAAAATGTCCTCCTTATATTTATTTTAATATTAATGAACGGAAGTTTCTGGAATTATTCAGAAATTTATATTTCCCAGTATTGCTCCTGCCGAAGACGCAATAACACTTGCCAAAAACATGAAGAGATATTCTCCGAGTATTATATCAATTTTTTTGGCAGTCTGTTTTTCGGCAAGGCTCACAGGTTTTGAAGAACCAAGAATTATGGGGAAAGCAAAAAATGTGGCAAATCCTGCAAGTAAAAATATCATCTGCTGAAAATCCTTGTTATGAAAAGCCATAATCCATGCCATAAAAACAAAGGCAAAATGCAGAAGGATAAAATCTCTTCTTTTTTTCTTCCATTGTTTTACCGAAACGGAGCTGACAGATGTTTCATTCTGTCCGAAATGTATGTCCAAATCGCAATATTCACAGTGTAAATCCATTGAATTTTGGGTTCTGATTGTTGCCCCACAGTGCGGACATACAACTGCCGTGAATTTCATATCGTATCTCGGAAATTCTCCGAAATTTACCTGCATTTCATTTGACATAAAAATGTCCTCCTTATATTTATTTTCATTTTGATGAATTGTATGTTTATGGAATTGCTCAGCCGACTCCCGCATATCCAAGTATTGCGCCTGCCATGAAAGCAATAATACCTGCAAGGAGCATGACAAGATATTGCCTTAATACTTCCTTACCCTTTTTGAAATTGACCTTTTCCGCCTCGCTCAGAGGTTTTGAAAAGGCGATAAGCACAGGGAAAAGCAGAAATGTTGAGAATCCTGCCAGCAGGAACAGTACCATAGCACCATCACTGATATCACGCATACCTACAAACCAGCCCATAAAGACACAGAAAAAATGCACAGCGTTGAAAAATTTTCTTTTTCTGTTCCATTTTTTCAACGCAGTCTCGTTGATTTCTGTTGAAAGAGGAGGGCTTTGCGGAATATTCTGCGGAGACACATCGGAATTTTCAACAAATATATCACTGTCGCAGTATTCACAACGGATATCCCCCGATGATTTTACTTTAATTCTTGCACCGCAGTGCGGGCAATCCATCATTTTAAATCCCATTTTATTACTTGTTCTTGTTTACGATTCTTGTTTCAACGTTTCCGTTTTCAAGGTTCACATAGCGGACAAAGAGAGAAACTTTGTTGTCCTCATTGAGATTGTTCCATACAGTGTCGGTAAATTCGTCAATATTTCCCTTTATTTCAACGAGTTCGGGTTCGCCCTCAAAGCTTGGGAGCGGATTTCCGTCACCCATATATGTATGAATGAAACGTCCCTCGCCGTCAATCGGATTTGCATATGCAAAAGTATATCTCTGACATGAATCGGGGTTGCCGTTTGCGCTTTTGAGAATAGACATCGCATAATTGAAGCCCTTGTCCTCAAAGTGAAGAATACCCGAAATTCTGGGAGTATAATTGGGTGCATCATCTTCAAATTCACGGGTGCGGAGTGACTGTTCAAAAGTCTGCTGTTTGTCCATGAGTTCATAGATTGTATCGGTCTGGTCGCCGTTTGTGACAATTAATTTGTTGCCGAGTACACGGACAGGCGCATAAATGATAAGATGCGGGTCTGTAAGCTTTGAAGGGTCAAATGCCTGAGTTCTTATGCCGTCACCGTCCTCAACAAATACACGGTTGCGGCTGTTTTCGCTTCTGCCCATGATGAAATAAGCTGTAACGGCAAAATTTCCGCTTCTGCCTATTATAATTCCTCTGCCGGGGTAAGCGTTTGAACTCAAAGCCTGAGCAATATCAAGTTTTTTCATAATAATTCTCCTTTAAATCTTATTCACATAGTTATATTCATCGTCTTCAAAGTCCATCCACGGGGAATATCCGTTAAAAGAACTGAGGTACACAAGTTTCCCGTCAAGGACATCAATTTCCATGCCGTGTTCAATTTCCCAGTCGCAGTTACATTCAATCTGCCAGCCGATTTTATTTTCGTCTTCGGGTTCTTCAACAATAAACACACTCGGCTGTATGCACCTGTAAATTTCTTTCGGGTCGGTATCGGGATAAATCGGAACGGTTAATTCTTCAAGTATTTCTTCTTCCCCTACCATATCCATGAAATCAAGGCAGTATGCCTTTGCAGCCCTGAAAATTTTATCTTTGAGTTCTTCTGACATATTATTGAAATTCTCAATGCATTTTTCAGCATATTCAACGCTTGCGCCCTCAATAAATATTTTCATTTCCCTGCCGAAAAAACTGCTGTAAAATTTTCCCTCAAAGGGAAAATACTTGCCTTCTTTAAGGTCTTTAATCATAACTATTCCCTCACAAATGCTTTTCCGTTGATTATATCTATTTTATCCTGACAGAAAAGGGAAACGGCTTTCGGGAGAAGTTTCCATTCAACATTTTCCATGATTCTTTTCTGTAAAATTTCGGGAGTATCATCGTGCAGAACATTTACAGTTCCCTGTAAAATAATTGCACCCGCATCGGCTTTTTCATTTACAAAATGAATTGTCGCACCGCTTAATTTCACACCGTAGTCAAGGACTGCCTCATGGACTTTAAGTCCGTAGAATCCCTCTCCGCAGAAAGACGGTATAAGCGCAGGGTGAACGTTTATTATCTTATAGGGATAGGCTTCCGTTACGCATTTGTCAAGAATCGTCATGAATCCCGCAAGGACTATCAAATCAGCCTTTTCTTCATTCAGGGCGTTCAAAATTGCCTTGCTGTAATCAACGCTGCTACTGTATTCCTTTCTCGGAATAACTCTTGTCGGGATATTATTGTTTTCGGCTCTTTTCAAAGCATAGGCATCGGGATTTGAAGAAATTACGCAGGTAATTTTGCCGTTTTTGATATTTCCCGAATTTTCCGCATCAATGAGAGCCTGTAAATTTGTTCCTCCGCCTGAAACGAGGACAACAATATTTTTCATTTACTGCCTCCGCTTATTTTAAAAGTTTTCTCTTATTCTTGTCTTTGTACTTGTCTGTTGCAATCATGACAATGTCAAAAACAACACCCAGACCCCACAAGCCGTAAGTACACAAGTACAGTATTCCCAGTATCCATCTTCCCGTGTAGAAGTGATGTACTCCCAGCCAGCCAAACAGGATACAGAGAATAAGGGCTGTTGTTTTTTTCTTGGTTGAATACTCCTCAACACAGGCAGCAGATGAATTAATCTCGGTGTACAGCGGTACGTCTGCCGTTCTGTTAAAATCAATATTATTATCAACTGTTCTTGCCTCGTCAATCGCATTGCTGCCAAAGACACTTTCACTTGTAAATCCCATAATTTCGGAATTGCAGTAATCGCAGATACGCTCATGCACTTCCGCACCACAGTAAGGACATCTCATAAAAATTACCCCTTTCAGAAAAGTTCAATTATCATATACAGTACAGCGGCGATTATTCCGCCATAAAGTATATACCTGTAATAATCCCCGGTAAGCTCGTCTTTCCTGTCCGAAAAGTAGAAAAACATCGGATTATCGGGACTGTAACATATCATAACTTCTTCGCCGAGTTCGTATTTTTCTTCCTTGTCGGCAATTGTGTAGACTGAGCTTATTTCTCTGCCGTCCTCAGTATCGTAGTTGACTATCGGATAGATAAAGCGTCCGCCGTCAGCGGTTCGGTATCCCATCACAGTGCCGTAAACTGCGATACTTGCTTCAATCTGTTTCCTGACATTGAAAATGTGTACTCCGAATATAAGTGCCATAAAAGCATATACTATAAGCACACCGATTCCGAGCCTGCCGAAATAATAGGAAACACAGACCGTAATGACAGAGAGAACAGACCATATATAATCAATTGTATTAACTTTCATATTTATTCGGGAAGCTGTACATGACCCTGAATTATTTCCGTATCATCATAGGAAAGAGGAATATTTTCATCAACAACAACCTGTCCGTAGATATCCGTTATGCGGAATGTAAAAGGTCCTTTGCCCATTTTGTCGGATTCAAAATAATTGTATCTTCGGCGTTGTATCTCCTGAAATTCCCCGTTTTCATCAAGGTATTCAAGCTTTGTTATGGGATAGCGGTGGTTTCTTACCTGAACTCCGCACCAGAATTCGGTAGTACCCTCCTTGTATTTGTATGAAACGGGAGCATTTTCCGCCGTATCAAGCGGAACAATTTTCCAGCTTACGGGTACTCTGCCTTTTTCGGGCGGTGCGATAAGCGGAAATGCATCAACGTAAAGGTCCAAATCTCCCTTTTTGCCTTCGGGAAGCAAATCCGTCACAAGCATATTTATAGTGCCGAGTTCGCCCGTAACTTCGAGATAAGCCCCTGCAAGCTGACCTTCGTTGTAGTCTGCAAGGTTCATGGCAACTATCCAGTAATCGGTGGAAACGGGGTCAAGCATGGCACAGCCTCCCACATATCCTCCGCCGTAGAAAGTTCCGTCACCCGTATGTATTGTACCCTTCGGTTCAAGGATACAGCTTTCGTCAATTGTGTAATCCTGCGGAATTTCTTCCTGTTTTTCTTCGGGGAAAGAAATATCTTTTCCGAGAATATAATCATTCAGCATTTCAAGCTGTTCATCGGATAAATTATCCTGTCTTGCTGATATCATGTCAAAAACATCAACTACCCCGTCATCATTCATATCGGGGTACTGTCCCGCACAAAAAACGGGAAAAGCGGCTGCACTGAACATGACTGATACAGCCGCAGCAAATGAAACAAAATATTTTTTCATAATTATATCTTTAAGAATAAATCAGCAGATTATAACGCCTTCTTCTGATTCAACAAGTTCACCGAGAATATAAGCATCTTCGCCTGCTGCCTTGATTGCATTTACAGCATTGTCGGCATCATTCCTGTCAACACAGACTGTCATTCCGACACCCATATTGAATGTGTTGAACATATCTCTTTCGGGTATATTTCCCGAACGCTTTATAAGGTCAAAAATCGGAAGTACCTGAACGGCATCTCTTTCGATTTTTGCGGAGAGATTCTTCGGAAGCGAACGTGGAATATTTTCATAGAATCCGCCTCCCGTGATATGCGATACGGACTTTACATTAACCTTGTCAATAAGATTAAGAACAGCCTTTACATAAATTCTTGTGGGTGTGAGAAGTGCCTCACCGAGAGTACAGCCGAGGTCATCGAAATGCATACCGAGATTCTGCTGGTTTACATCAAATACACGCCTTACAAGTGAGAAACCGTTTGAATGTACACCGCTTGATTTTATTGCGATAAGCACATCTCCCGCTTTCTGGGTATCGGGTCGGAGGATTTTATCTTTATCCACAACGCCCACGGAAAAACCTGCAAGGTCATATTCGTCTTCGGGCATAAGTCCCGGGTGTTCGGCAGTTTCTCCGCCTATAAGCGCACAGCCTGCCATTACACAGCCGTCTGCAACACCTGAAACAATCTGAGCGATTTTTTCGGGGTAATTCTTTCCGCAGGCAATATAGTCAAGGAAGAAAAGCGGTTTTGCTCCGCAGCAGATAATATCATTCACGCACATTGCAACGCAGTCAATGCCGACTGTATCGTGCTTGTCCATGATGAAAGCAATTTTGATTTTAGTGCCTACGCCGTCCGTACCCGATACAAGCACAGGCTTGTTTATACCTGTTGTGTCAAGCTCGAAAAGTCCGCCGAAACCGCCTATTCCGGAGAGAGTTCCGGGAATCATGGTCTTTGCGATATGCTGCTTCATGAGTTCGACAGCCTTATAGCCTGCGGTAACGTCAACGCCTGCTTTTTTGTAGCTTTCGGAAAAACTGTTGTTATTCATTATAAAATCCTCCATTTAGAATCGTCAATTTGCACCTTTAAGGCTTGTGTTTTCGTTCACTTCACTACGTTGCGTTCACTCTCAACACAAGGGCGCAAATTTCCTCAAGAATCGTCAATTTGCACCTTTAAGGCTTGTGTTTTCGTTCACTTCACTGCGTTGCGTTCACTCTCAACACAAGGGCGCAAATTTCCTCTGTTTTATCAATATGAAACCATACCCTGCGGTATGGGATATACCGCAGGTATGAAAAATTATTCGTTTCCGCTCCAGCAGTAAGTACAAAGGTTACATTCGGGCAAGCCGACAGCCTTTATTTTTCCGTCAAGTGACTGAAATTCAAGTGAAGTAAGTTTAAGTCTGTGACAGATTTCGTCACGCAGTTTAGTTCCTCTTTCGGTATTTGTATCGCTGTATTCCGCAAGGTATTTAACGCCTTCCTCACCCTCAAACTCGTCAATTATCTGTCTTGCAATCAATTCAAGTTCGGAATGGCTTCTTGAAAAGTTGAGATATTTACAGCCGTACATTATAGGCGGACAGGCAGAACGCATATGTACTTCCTTTGCACCGTTTTCATAGAGAAATTCAACTGTTTCCCTCATCTGAGTGCCTCTTACTATGCTGTCATCAACAAAGAGAAGTTTCTTTCCCTCAATGAGTTCATGAACGGGAATAAGCTTCATTTTTGCAACTTGATTTCTCATGCTCTGGTTTGTGGGCATGAAACTTCTGGGCCATGTGGGGGTATATTTTATAAAAGGTCTTGCGAACGGTATGCCGCTTCTGTTTGCGTATCCTATTGCATGGGGAGTACCTGAATCGGGAACGCCGCACACATAGTCAACATCGGGGAGTTTTCCTGCCTTTATGTCATTTTCAGCCATTATTTCGCCGTTTCTTGTACGCATAACCTCAACGTTCACGCCCTCATAGCAGGCAGTCGGGTATCCGTAATAAGTCCACAGGAAAGTACAGATTTTCATTTTTGAGGAATCGCCCTCGGAAATAGTCTTGCAGCCGTCTGAATTTATTTCAACTATTTCGCCCGCTTTGAGTTCCTTACAGGTCTCATAGCCGAGTTTCTGGAAAGCAAATGATTCCGTTGAAACGCAGAAACCGTCCCAGCGTTTGCCAATTATAACGGGAAGTCTGCCGTATTTGTCACGGGCTGCTATTATATTGTCCTTTGTGAGTATAAGGAGTGACATAGTGCCTTCTATTTTTTCCTGAGCGTAGCGTATACCCTCTATGAAAGAATCTTTCTGGGCGATAAGTGCGCCTATAAGTCCGCCTGAATTTATATTTCCGCTGCTCATAGCCTCGAAATTGGCACAGCCGTTTCCGAGGAGTTCATCTGCAAGCGCATCGGCATTTCTTATTATGCCGACTGAACAGATTGCATAAAGACCGAGCTTTGAACGGACAAGAATCGGCTGGGGGTCTGTGTCGCTTATACAGCCGATACAGATTTTTCCCCTCATATTTACAACATCTGTTTCAAACTTTGTACGAAAAGGGGAATTTTCAATACTGTGGATATTTCTCTGGAATCCTCTGTCCTCGTCATATGAAGTCATACCGCCTCGTCTTGTGCCGAGGTGTGAATGATAGTCAGTACCGTAGAAAACGTCTGTTATACATTCATTTTTTGAAGCTGCACCGAAAAATCCGCCCATAAATTATTCTCCCATAAGTCTCTTCATGATTTCCTGATAAGCTTCTTCAACACCGCCCATATCTCTGCGGAATCTGTCCTTGTCGAGTTTTTCGTGAGTTGTGCTGTCCCAGAAACGGCAGGTATCGGGTGAAATTTCATCGGCGAGGATAATAGTTCCGTCAGAAGTTTTGCCAAATTCTATCTTGAAATCAATGAGGTCAATGTTAAGACCCTTGAAGAATTTGAGCATAAATTCATTTACCTTGAAAGCATATTTTTCGATAGTTTCAAGTTCTTCCTTTGTTGTAAGACCAAGTGCAAGTGCATAGTAGTTGTTGATGAAGGGGTCGCCGAGGTCATCATTTTTGTAGCTGAATTCAAGAATCGGGCAGAGGAGCTGTTTGCCTTCTTCAACACCCATTCTCTTTGAGAAACTGCCTGCTGCAACGTTTCTTACGATTACTTCAAGAGGAACGATAGAAACCTTTTTAACGATAGTTTCACGTTCGCTGATTTCCTCTACAAGATGTGTCGGAACGCCCTCTTTTTCGAGCATTTTGAACATATAGTTTGTCATGCGGTTGTTGATAACGCCCTTACCGCTGATAGTGCCTTTCTTTTCGCCATTGAAAGCGGTTGCATCGTCCTTGTAGTCAACGATAACGAGGTCGGGGTCATTTGTGGCATATACTTTCTTTGCTTTGCCCTCATAGAGCTGTTCCTTTTTGACAATGTTTTCCATTTTTTATTCCTCCTGAGAATATTATAATAATGTATGCAATTCCGCATCATTGCGGAAATTGTAGGTTTAATAAATTAAAGCTGTGCTATTTCTGCCTGTAATTCGGCATCTTTTTCCTTTACGCCGTCAGCCATTGCTTTCTTTTCGTCTGCGAGTTTCTCTGCGAGTTTGTCATCTGAAACGGCAAGAATCTGGACTGCAAGTACAGCGGCATTTTTTGCGCCGTCAATGCCTACTGTCGCAACAGGTACTCCGGGGGGCATCATTACGGTGGCAAGAAGTGCGTCCATGCCTTCAAGAGCTTTTGACTTCATCGGAATACCGATAACGGGGAGAGTTGTATTACCTGCAACGACACCCGCAAGATGAGCTGCCATGCCTGCGGCGCAGATTATAACTCCGAAACCGTTATCCCTTGCATTTGATGCAAACTCCGCAGCTTCGGCAGGTGTGCGGTGTGCGCTCATTACACGACATTCAAATTCAACGCCGTATTTTTTAAGTTCTTTCAAAGCTGATTTGACAACAGGGAAATCGCTGTTGCTTCCCATGATAACTGCAACTTTTTTTGACATAAGAATACTCCTTACAAATAATATTTATTTCAGACTCCCGAACGTGTTTCATTTCGGAAATCCTGTGAATCTGTTTTTTCCTCCTGCGGTTCGGTAGGCGGTTCAGGCTTTGGATATTCGGGTTCGCTGAGGTTGAATTTACCGCCCACGGCAGTTAAATTGCTTTCGGAACTTCCGCTGAAATCCACAGAGGCTTTATATTTGTCCCTGAGAGTTTTTTCCGTACCTGTTATATCGGTATAAGTTATTTCGGTATCGGCATCGAGTGATACTGAATACATAGGCGTACCGTTTTCGGATTTTTTTGAATATATGTACACATCGGAAACTCCGAGCAGTTTTTTTGAGAGGACTTTGTGGTCGTCCTGAAAAAGACGGTAAAAACTGCTTCTGCTTCCCGTGGTTATATATGAGAGAATGTCATCATTTCCCGTATAGGCAAATTCAAGGTATTCGCCTATATCTCCGCATATTTTTTCAAGCATGGGGGCATTGAGCTTTGAGAGGATTATTCTGCTGAAAACGTCAAGGGAGTAATCACAGCCCATTGTATTTCCCGAAACAGATGCGCTTTTGAAAATGAATCCCCCGTCCCCTGCGGAAAAAGTATATTCTCCGATATCGCTTTTCAAAATCATTTCATTTCCCTTGACTTCGCAGTCTGCCCACGAATGTCTGAAAGACGGCACAAAAGAATCATTGTATATAACACATTCGTTTTCCGAAACCGTATCAGCCTCATAAAAGACGACATCTCCGCAGTATTTTTTCTTTATGCTTTCATAGACAAACGGGACTGTTATATTGCCCTCGTAATCTATGCAGCCGCATAATTTTTTTCCGCCTATCCTGCGTGAAGCTATGCAGAAATTCTGTCCTGCAAATTCAAGTGAAAGCCATTCGGGAACGGCGGTTATCCTGTCGCTGCCGTCAACAATGCCGTAATTTCCCGCACTGTCCTCAAAAATTCTGTTTCCTGCGGAATCGACATCAAGTCTTTTTACTATTTCAGCCTGATTTTTTTTATTTACTTTGTCTTCGGGAGAATCAAGATAAAATCTTGTAATGGCGGCGGAAAGAATTATTATAAAGACAAAAAGCACGGAAACGACAAGTTTTGTATGTTTGTTCAAATCAGCCTGCCTCCTTTTCGGGAAGTATGCGGATTATTTTCCTTCATTTTCCTGTTTTTTCGCACGGTAGGTCTCATCTGTCTCGCCTGCTATATAAATCGGGCGGTGTTTGGTTTCGAGATAGGTTTTTGCAAGATACTGACCGAGTACGCCCGTACAGAGAAGCTGCAAGCCGCTGAAAAGAAATACAACGCAGATTATGGTCATATAGCCCGCAGGCGTTTCGCCGAATCCTATTATTGCTTTGAGAATCGTAAACACTATAAGGATAAAGGCAACCACACAGCTTATTATTCCGAGAAGTGACGCTACCGCAAGCGGTGCTGTCGAAAATGCCATTATGCCTTCAAGGGAATATTTGAACAGTCCCCAGAAAGACCATGAAGTTGTTCCCGCAGGACGTTCAACATTTTCATAGGGCATATATTTGACCCTGAAACCTACCCAGCTGAAAATGCCCTTTGAAAATCTGTTGTATTCGGACATATCAAGGATAGCGTCAACCATCTGTCTTGTCATGAATCTGAAATCCTGCGCCCCGTCAACAATTTCAGTCTGAGAGATAGCATTCATTATTTTATAGAATTTCATGGAGAACCATGAACGTATTTTGGATTCGCCCTTGCGGTTTGTACGGCGTGTGGTGGCGCAGTCGTATTCTCCGCTTTTTACGTATTCGTACATCTGCGGAAGAAAAGCAGGCGGGTGTTGGAGGTCAGCGTCCATAACGACAACATAATCTCCCTTTGCATTTTTGAGACCTGCGTATATTCCCGATTCCTTTCCGAAATTTCTTGAAAAAGAAATATATCTTACTCTTTTGTCCCTGTCAGCAAGAGAATGGAATATTTCAAGTGTTTTATCCTTAGAACCGTCATTTATGAAAAGAAATTCAAAAGTAAGTTCAGGGTGCTGTTTTGTCATACCGTCGGTTACTTTTGTTATCTCATCATAGAACATGGGGAGAACGTCCTCCTCATTGTAGCACGGAACTACTACCGAAACGAGTTTCAATCAAAAATCCTCCTTTAAATTGCAGGCGGAAAGCCTGAAATAATTGATACACTATAATTATACAACAAAAACCTGCGGACTGCAAGAGTATTTTCTTATTTTCTGAAAATTTCACAGGTTTTTTATTTTATGCTAAATTATTTCACTGTTTATTTCAAATTTTATATGGAGTTTTTGACAAAAATATCAATAACAATTTGTTATTTTCTCCAAAAAATTTAATTTCGGTATAATTTTGTGCTTTTATTTTTAAGAAAGTGTTGATTTTTTTTGACTTATAAGCTATAATGTATATATATTAAAGCGGACGCAGGTACTGCCATAGTGCGTCTGCACAAAAATCGGCTGTCCGCTGCCGTAAAGCGGAAACCGCATAAATATATAATATGCGGTACGGAGAATTTATATGGATGTAATGCTTATCGGTACCTCTTTCAGTGATGAGATACACGGAACAAGCAACGGAAAGAAAACCGGCTGCGGCGTGAATCTCCTCAGAGCAGGAAATGACACCAAATACCGCCAGATAGGAAGAATGAACGACCTTAAAGAGATTACCTGCGAAAAATGCAAGGAAAAAATCGCCAAGGAAATGATTAAAGCCGACAAAAAGGAAATGTCCCGACTCCTCAAAGAAGAAAGGGCAAGAATGAAAGCCGGCATCGAAGATGAAGGTATAGTTCCGCTCGGAAATACCACCGCAAGAATAACAGGTACTCCCGTAACCCCCAGAACTCCCGAACCACCTCCTGCTCCCGCTCCTCAGCAGGCTGCACCGGTGCGTGAACCCGAACCCGTCCGCCGTCCCGAACCTGTACAGCAAGCTCCCACAAGGACTATCCCCGGAACAGGCGTTCCCATGGACGATGACCTCGCCCGGTTCGCTATAAATGCTCCTGCTCCCGAACAGCCTGCACCTGCTCAGAACAATGACGATGACTTCCTCGCTCAGTTCGCTGTAAATGCTCCTGCTCCCGAACAGCCTGCACCTGCTCAGAATAATGACGATGATTTCCTCGCTCAGTTCGCTGTAAATGCTCCTGCTCCCGAAAAACCTGCGCCTGCCCAGAATAATGACGATGACTTCCTCGCTCAGTTCGCAATTGACCCCAACGCACAGCAGCAGAGCAGCGAAAATGATGACATAATGAATATGTTTTCAATCGGAAATCAGCCGCAGGAAACTATTGAACAGCTTCCGCAGGACGAACCTTCACCCGTTCAGGGTATGTATGACAACGATTCAAGCGTTGTAGATGTTGAGGAACAGAACCTCACCGCAGTAAATGAACCTCAGCAGCCACAGAATAATGCATGGGATATATTCGCAAATCAGTTCTTCGGTATGCCCGGAGAAATGCCTGCCGAACCCGAACCCGAAGAAGCTCCCCTCGAAATGGACGATATGCCTGCGGTTGACAGACAGGCTGCACCGCCTCCTGTTCCTGCTCCGTCCGCTCCCGTTCTTGATGATATAACCCCCGAAGAGCTTTCTCCCGTTCTTGATGAGGTTATCCCCCCTGCCCGTGAAGAATTTGAACCCGAACTCGAAGATATAGAAGTTCCGTCATTTGACAGTGTTATTCCTCCTGCAAATGAAGATATTGCTCCGCCCGAACTCGATGAAATCGAAGTTCCCGAAGTTCCTGACTTCTATGGTTCTCAGGCTCAGGAAGAAAATATTCCCGAATCCGATGATATATCAATCCCCGATTTTGAAGATGTAGCTGTTTCCGAACCTGTACAGCCTGCGCCTGTTCAGCAGCCCAAGCCTGCTCCCGTTCAGCAGCCTAAACCTGCGCCTGTTCAGCAGCCTAAACCTGCTCCTGTTCAGCAGCCTAAACCTGCGCCTGTTCAGCAGCCTAAACCTGCGCCTGTTCAGCAGCCTGCACCTGCGCCTGTTCAGTATCAGCAGCCTGCACCTGCACCTGTTCAGTACCAGCAGCCCGCACCTGCACCCGTTCAGTATCAGCAGCCCACACCTGCTCCCGTTCAGTATCAGCAGCCCGCAGTAGGTCAGTTTATGACAGTTCCCACAGGTTATGACCAGAACGGTCAGCCCATATACGCATATATGCAGATAACAGGATATGACATGAACGGTCAGCCCATACTTGCACCCGTTGCACCGCAGGCAGGAATGGCTATGCCGTCAATGCAGCCGCAGTTTGCTACTCCCATGCAGAGTCCCGTGTCTGCTCCCAAATTCGCTTCTTCATCTCCCACACCGAGCAAATACGGCAAGGCAGGTCTTACACCCGGTCAGAAAATCGCCGCAGAAGCTGCCGCAAAGGGCAATATGATGGACGCAAATATCTCGAAGATTGCCACAAATCCCCACAGCAAATCAACATCAAATGCATTCATACACGCTATATCCGAAGCAAAGGACAAAGCTAACCAGAGCCTTACGGATACTCAGGGACTTAAACCCTCTGCTCCTGTTATCACTTCAATTGAAGATATGCTTTCTCAGCTCGGCGACAATTCCGAAAAGGAAAAACAGATGAAGAAAGCCGCTGCCGCAAAGAATCTCCCGCAGTATGAGGAATTTACAAATACTTCTTCATTCTCGTCAAGGTCTGTGCGTCCTTCCGCTCCCAAGCCGAAAGCTCCCAAGCAGCCCGACAGACCTCTCACCAAGAAAGAACTTAAAGAACTCGAAAAACAGAGAAAAATTGATGAGAAATTCCGCAAGGAAATGGAAAAAAGAAAAGGTTGAAATTAAAATATGAACTATAACGATATATTAAAGGAACTCAGAGAAAAACTCGGCGGTGATTCCGAGGAAAACCTCCGCATTTTAAGAGCTGAGGGCGACCGCTATGCAAAAGAAGGAAACCTTGACGGCATTAAAGCCGCAGGCGAACTCATCATGGAAAATATGCCCGAAGAACAAAAAGAGGAAATTAAAAGAATTACCCACATTGACGAATTGAGACTTGACGAATTTTATAACAAAATCGTTGACCTCATCAACAAAAAGGAACTCATTGAGGCTAAAATCCTCGCAGAACGCCTTTACAAGAAAATTACGGTTGATTTTGCGGAAGGCGAAAATTCAATGTTTGTTTCCCTCAGAAACCCCTTTGAGGATAATCTCTACCGTTTCCTCTACAAAACCGAAAAGATACTCAACAGAGCTCCGTTCGACTTTGCAACATATCTCACAACATACGCATATATCCTCGTTGAAACAGGCTCAACAATTGATGCTATTCCGATTCTTGAAAAGGCTGTTGAATTTAACCCCGTTGACTGCGGACCTAAATTTGAACTTGCCGAAATATACAAGATAATCAAAAACAAGAAAAAGGTTTTCCAGATAACAAGAGAAACTCTCAAAGTAGCTTCCTCACCGATAGCAATAGGAAGATGCTATGCAAATATCGGATATGCCCTCACAGATTCTCAGGAATATGAGGACGCAGCCGTATTCTATACCGCTGCCGCAATGTTTGCGCCTGACCCGTCTATTCCCCTCGAAATGCAGCACCTTGCGAATTTAATCGGAAAACCGCTCACTGTTCCGAGTCGAGAAAAAGTAATTGAAGTCATGAAAAAACATGACATTGAATACGGTCCGGACAAAGATGTTATTTCAGTTGCCGCCCAGCTTGCCTCACACTACATAACGGAAAATGATATTCCCAATGCTTTGCAGGCTCTCAAAATAACTTACAATCTCACACTTGACGAAAATGTCAAGAATCTGATTCTTAAATATGACCCCAAGTCTGCTATGCTCAGACCCAAACAGCAGGACAAACCCAATATCACACAGACCGTAAACGACAACCCCGAAAATTAATCTTTTAACAGGAGCTTTATGCTCCTGTTTTTTCTTTTAATCGTATTAATTTTAACTGTTTATATTGACGTATATGAAAAAAAATGTTATAATTGTATTACTGCAATTTTTTGCAGATTTTATCATTGTATTTTCAAAGGAGTATATATTATGGGAAAATATTTCGGTACGGACGGTTTCAGAGGTACTGCAAACGAAAACCTTACCGCAGACCATGCCTTTAAAGTAGGAAGATTTCTCGGCTGGTACTACGGCGAACTCAAAAGACAAAAGGGCGACAGTTCTGCCCCAAGAATAGTAATCGGAAAAGATACAAGACTTTCAAGCTATATGTTTGAATATTCCCTTGTAGGCGGACTTACCGCATCAGGCGCAGACGCATATCTCCTCCATGTAACCACAACACCTTCCGTTGCGTATGTTTCAAGGGTTGACGGCTTTGACTGCGCTATCATGATATCCGCAAGCCATAACCCCTACTATGACAACGGTCTTAAACTCATCAACGGTCAGGGCGAAAAAATGGAGGACGATGTTATAAATCTCGTTGAGGCTTACCTTGACGGAAACCTCGAAGCTTTCGGTCAGAAATGGGAGGAACTCCCTTTCGCAAAGGGAGAAAAAATAGGAAAATCAATTGACTACGTTTCGGGAAGAAACAGATATATCGGCTATCTGATTTCCCTCGGAATGTATTCTTTCAGGGGCATGAAAATAGGTCTTGACTGTGCCAACGGTGCATCATGGAATATCGCAAAAGCCGTGTTTGACGCTCTCGGTGCGGAAACTCATGTCATAAACGCTGAACCCAACGGAACAAATATAAACAGAAACGCAGGCTCTACACATATAGAAGTTTTACAGAAATATGTTGTTGAAAACAATCTCGATGCAGGCTTTGCCTATGACGGTGATGCCGACAGATGTCTCTGCGTTGACGAAAAGGGAAATTTAATCTCAGGTGACCATATTTTATATATCTACGGCAGGTATATGAAAGAAAAAGGAACTCTCATAAACAATACTGTTGTTGCAACTGTTATGTCGAATTTCGGGCTTTTCAAGGCTTTTGACGAAATAGGCATAAATTACGCCAAAACCGCTGTCGGTGACAAGTACGTCTACGAATACATGAAAGAAAATAACTGCTGTATAGGCGGTGAACAGTCAGGTCATATTATTTTCTCAAAGTATGCCTCGACAGGTGACGGAATACTCACAAGCCTTAAAATTATGCAGGTTATAATGTCCAAAAAGAAAAAATTAAGCGAACTCGCCGCACCCCTTGTGATTTATCCGCAGGTTCTCGAAAATATCAGAGTAAAAGACAAGACACTCGCTCAGAATGACCCCGATGTCAAAGCCGCTGTTGCAAAAGTTGCCGAAAAACTCGGCGATACAGGCAGAATACTCGTCAGGGAAAGCGGTACAGAACCACTTGTCCGTGTAATGGTTGAGGCAGACAGTGAGGAAATCTGCCGTAAATACGTTGAAGAAGTAATTTCCGTTATAAAAGCAAACGGTCACGCCGTTTAATTAATGATTAATACATCTCCCCTGTTCAGCCAACGGGGGAGATTTTAAATATAATTTTTCAAGCAATTAATAATATTTTTTCAGCAAGAATTGACTTGAAAAATTACTCAAAATATGTTATAATGCAGAAAATTTTAAGAAAAAGGTGAAATTTATGAAGAAACAAGTGTTCAATCCTTTTCTCCCTCTCAATGCATACATTCCCGATGGCGAACCCCATATTTTCGGTGACAGAGTATACCTCTACGGCTCTCATGACAAGGAAGGCGGCGAAACTTTCTGCATGGAAGATTATGAGGTTTTTTCCGCACCTGTTGACGATTTGTCGGACTGGAAAAGCGAAGGCATAATTTACAGCGCAAAACAAGACCCCGACTATTCCGAAAAACGCCCCTATATGTACGCTCCCGATGCTGTAAAAGGTAATGACGGAAAATATTATCTCTATTACTGCCTTTCGGGAAATTTCGGTGTCGGCGGTTACTGGGGACATATAAGCGTTGCCGTCTGCGATTCTCCCGCAGGAAAATACGAATACCTCGGATATGTCAGATATCCTGACGGCACTCCCATGAAAAAATATGTCTGTTTCGACCCCTGCGCTTTCAATGACAACGGAATTATAAGAATCTACTACGGCACACAGTATCAGGACGAATCAAACGATATCCTGAAACAGAATCCCGAAAAATTAAATGATGTTATGGAACGCTACAACAAATCCGCTGAGGAAATTCTCTCAACGGAAGATAATGTGAACGGTCCGTGCATGGTTGTCTTAGAGGACGATATGCTTACGGTAAAAGAAGAACCAAAACATATTATTCCCTATGATGTTGACTTCGGCGGTCATGAATTTTTTGAGGCAAGTTCAATGCGTAAAGTTGGAGATAAATATTATTTTGTCTACTCCTCTCAGAAAAATCATGAATTATGCTATGCAGTAAGCGATTTTCCCGACAGGGATTTCAAATTCGGCGGTACTCTTGTTTCAAACGGAGATATAGGCATAAACGGTATTACGGAAGATACAAGGCTGAATATGACAGGCACTACCCACGGAAGCATTATTGAAATAAATAATCAGTGGTATGTTTTCTATCACAGACTTACACATAAATCCGATTACAGCCGTCAAGCCTGCGCCGAAAGGATTTTTATTTCTCCTGACGGAAGTATAAAACAGGCTGAAATGACCTCCTGCGGACTTAACGGAAAACCTCTCAAATCAGAAGGAAAATACCCCGCTGTTATCGCCTGCTGTATAACAAACGGTCATATGCCACACGGTTCAAATAAAATATTCACCGAAAGTTTCCCGAATGTCACAAACTGCGGTGATGAAAGATTCATAGGCGAAATCTCGGACGGTACTCTCATAGTGTACAGATATTTTGATTTTGAAAACACAAAAAATATTTCCCTCGAAATAAACGGAAACGCTGACGGAAAATTAACTCTTTCAACAGAAATAAACGGTTCTCCGTTTGCCGAAAAAAGTATTAACCTCAGCGGAAACAGTCAAATCTGTGAATTTGAATTTGAACCCCTGTCGGGTACTTATCCCCTCTGCATAAGATATTCAGGAAACGGCATATTAAACTTTAAAAGCCTTATATTCAGCTAAAATTCGCTGATTGCCGTTATTTGCCAAAATTAAGCCTTAAAAAAGTGCTTTATTTGTTAAAATACTGGAAATTATTATAAAATCCCCAAAACTATTGACTTTTTACCTCATAAGTGCTATCATTGTTAAGTGTCGGATTAATCTTTTTCCGATAATATTTTATCATTTCAGGAGGTAAAAATGGCTGATAATGAACGTAATCTCAGCATCACACTGAAAAATGAACCTGTTGACCAAGATGATGTCATAATTTCAATCGGTACTATATTCAAAAAGCTTAAAAAATACCTGCTTTTATGGATAGTATCCGCTGTTGTCATATTTGTTCTTTCATTCGGATATGCAACAATTACAACCCACATAACAAAAGCAAAACTCACTGCACTTGTAAGCTTTTCGTATGACGGTATAGAAAAAGGTCTTGACCCGAAAGGCAGAGATTTTGATGTAAATACAATTAAAAACCCCGATGTCATTAAAAATGCGATTGAAGAACTTGACCTTGATATGGAACAGCTTGAATACATAAGACAAGGTATATCAATTGACGGTCTTATCCCCAAAGATGCAATCGACAGAATAACAACTTACAGAAGTATCCTCGATAATTCCGCTACACCCAGCCTTTCCGCAGCTCAGGCTATGCTTGATGTTACATACTATCCGACACAGTACAAAGTTTATTTCGACTATAACAATACAACACTCACAAGCGGTGAAGCTCTTGCGGTTTTCAACAGAATACTCGAACTCTATGAGAATTACTTCTATGAACAGTACGGTTACAACGAATCGCTCGGTGCTTCAATTACTGCAATAGAATACAAGGATTATGATTACTCTCAGGCTGTTGACGTTTTTGCGTCAAATATCAAGACACTCAAAAAATATGTCCGCAAACTCTCAAATGAGGATTCTTCAAGATTCCGTTCGGCAAAAACAGGCTATACTTTCGATGACCTCTATGAAGTTGTAAATACAATAGATACAATAGACCTCGAAAAAATTTCATCTATAATAACTATAAACAATGTAACAAAAGACAAGGACGAGTCCCTCGCATACTACGATTACAGAATAAAATCACTCACAAGACAAAAGGCTCAGTATGAAGAACAGATAAACAATATAAACGATTCCATCGCAAAATACCAGAAAGACGAAATTTTCGTGTTCACAGGCGATACAGGCGAATCAAATATGCATTCAACAGTTGCTTCCGACCAGTACGACAAAATGCTCCAACAGAAAATTGACCTCACTGCACAGCTCGCTGAAACAAAACAGAATATCAATTACTACACCGAAAGACAGACTGCCCTCAAAGAAAAGAAAAGTTCAAGTGAAACAGATGTGCAGAAGGTTGAAAGTCTCCTCGATTCTGTTTATAAAAAAATAAATGATGCCGTTGCACTCATAAGCGAAACATCAGACGACTACTACAAGAACGTTACATTCAAAGACGCTTACAGTATTCTCGTTCCCGCAACAGATACAACTATCGACAGAGTTTCACGTATAGTCAACAACGCAAAAATGCCTTTCGTTATTCTTGAAGCACTCGGAGTTGCAGTATATTTTGCCGTTGCATTTATTGAAGCTCTCAAAGCTGACAGCAAAAAAAGAAAACCTGTTCCCGCAGTTCCTGCTGAGAAAGACGAAACCGAAAACAAAGACGAAAAAGAAAAGAAATAAATTAAACGGTCGGATTAAATTCCGACCGCTTTTTTGTTGATTTTTAATTAATAGAATGTTGCAACTTCCTTTTCAGGCGGTGCAGACGGCGAAATATCAATGATATTCAGCACAGGTCCTGCGCCCTTGTACATCTTGTGTTTCTGTACATTTATCTTCGCAGTTATCATGACCCATGATTTCTGCGGAGGTATTTTGCTTTCATCACATTCCGCAACAGCCCAGCAAAACTGGATATCCTCCACACAGCAAGTCATAATATGCCTGCCCACTGCAAAGTTATTTTTCGGGAATCTGTTATTTCGTGCAGCCATTCCCTTTAAAGTTATGGTTTTTCCGTCATATTTTTCGGGTTCTTCCATGATATCCCTGTACCACAGCGCATAATCGGTATCTTCAATGATTATGTGGTCTGCCTCAACGTCAAAGGGCAGAGGGTCTTCTATATCATCATAGGCAACCTGTCCGTCAGTGTATTCATAGCATATGTCGGCACGCCTGCTTACACCCCTGACGATTTTGTGAAATTCGTTTACGTCCATGCTTTTTTCAAAGCGGTTGAATACAACAAGTTCAGTCATATTAAATTTATCAACAACAAGACTTCTCATATTTGCGTTGTAATTCATGAAAGTAGATGCATCTATGAATGTCATAACCTGATTGATAAGCCAGCCATCGGGCATATTCTCAAAAAGGTCATTCAGAAGCCACATACCGTTGTATTCAAGGACAACTCTTTCCGCCCTTGTTTCGGAAACAAATCTGCTGAGATTTGCCTCTGTGAGTTCTTCTTTTTCTTCAATAGTTCTTATCTGTACATTGTTCTTTTTCGGATATTTCGAGAAATCATATTCTTCAATGCCTTCCTCACATACAAGGAGGAGGGTTCTTTCACCATTGTTGAAACGCTTGTCTTCAAGAGTTTCCTGAATAAATTTTGTCTTTCCCGATTCAAGAAATCCCAAAAAGAGATATACAGGTATTTCCTGTTCATTGTAAGGCATTTTTTTCACCCCGTTAATTATTCAATGCAGAAAAGCTTTGCAACGGCTTCTTCATTGAGTTTTGAGCCTATAACGCAAAGTCTGCCCGTAGTTTCAGCACTTCCTGTACGCACATCAGGCACACCCGGAACATAGTCAAAATGTATCCACTGACCGTCCTCGCCTGCAACAATTCCCTTTGCACGGAGTACAAGACCGAATTTTTCTTCATCACCAAGAGCTTCAAGAGCCGCAGTTATTGCCTCCTGAGTATAAGTTCTGGGAGTTTCTGCGCCCCAGCTTGTGAATATTTCATCTGCGTGGTGGTGGTGATGTTCATGCTCATCATGGTCGTGGTGGTGGTCATGGTCGTGACAGCCGCAGGTGCAGTTTTCACCATGTTCGTGATGATGTTCGTGTTCTTCATGTTCGTGATGATGTTCGTGTTCATCGTGTTCGTGATGATGTTCATGTTCTTCATGTTCATGGTGATGTTCGTGTTCTTCATGTTCGTGATGATGATGATGTTCATTTGCTTCATCAAGGAGCTTTTTAAGTTCGTCATCAAGAGTGTTTTTCTGTGTCATCGCATCAACAAGCTGTTTTCCCGTGAGTTCGTCCCATTCGGTTGTAACGATAGGTGCGGCAGGGTTAAATTCCTTTAATTTCTGCACAACTTCGTTGATTTTCTCCTGAGAAAGTCCCTTTGTGTGGCTGAGTATGATACAGCTTGCATATGTTATCTGGTTGTTGAAAAATTCTCCGAAATTCTTCTGATACATCTTGCATTTCTTTGCATCAACAACAGTTGTAAATCCGTCAAGTTCAACATCATGTGCATTTATATTTCTTACGGCATTTATAACATCGCTGAGTTTTCCGACACCTGACGGTTCTATCAAAATCCTGTTGGGGTGATATTCTTCAAGAACTTTTTCAAGAGCTTTTCCGAAATCTCCGACAAGACTGCAACAAATACAGCCTGAGTTCATTTCTGTTATTTCGATTCCCGCATCTTTGAGGAATCCTCCGTCAATGCCTATCTGACCGAACTCATTTTCTATGAGGACAAGTTTTTCTCCCTTATAGCCCTCTGAAATGAGCTTTTTTATAAGTGTGGTTTTTCCTGCGCCAAGGAAACCTGAAAAAATAGTTATCTTTGTCATATATTTTACACTCTCTTTCTTCAATTTGGGAATACCCGTATGAATATTATAACACCTTTTTTTATTCTTTGCAAGAAGTTAGATTAAAGAAACATATTTTTTCATGAAATTTTCATTTTAAACTGTTTGTGGAAAATATATAAATATTTCTCCCTTGTTTATGCGTTGGGCATAGACTTTATGAATTTCATATGAAAGCCATTGAAAATCTTGACAGCTATTTTCTTTTTTGGTATAATTTTGTTAGTTTTAAATCAACAGGAGGAATGTTGTATGAAATTAAATAAATTGGCAGCTTGTTTATTTTCTGCTGCGTTGACACTTTCAAATACTTTTATATCCGCATATGCGGAAGATACCGAATAAACAGTCGATAATACCACCTACACATACAACGGACATACCTATCAGGTTTTCGATATAAGCGAAACCTGGGAGGAAGCAAAAGAATACTGCGAAACTCTGGGAGGACATCTTGTAACGATTACTTCCGAGGAAGAAAACCTTTTCATTGAAAATCTGATTGATAAATTCTCAAAATACCATTACCACATAGGACTGACAGATGACGGCAGAGGAAATTACAACTGGGTCACAGGTGAAAATTTTAAATATAACAAATCCATATCTTCTGCTGACGGTCAAAGAGACCAATATACTTATGTGATTACAAGTATAAACATGGAAGAACCGTTTATTCATGTGTGGGGAGACCATGACACTATACTCCGTGGCGATGCGTGGGATTATACAAATTCGGGATTTATATGTGAATGGGGAATTGATACCGATGAACCTGCGGATTCCGAAACTCCGACTGATTATCTGCCGGGTGACGCAAACTGCGACGGAAACGCAACTATCTCGGACGCAGTTGCCATTCTGCAATATTTAGCCAATTCCGAGAAATTCCCGCTTGATGAACAAGGCTTGAAAAATGCAGATGTTGACGGCATTGCAGGCGTTACAGGAAAAGATGCCGCAGTCATTCAGCTTTATGATGCAAAAGCTGTAACAGAACTTCCGATTAAATAAAAACTTTCCGTGTCTTTAACAAAAAAGGCACGGATTTTTTTGGAAAAAATTTCTTTGTCGTTTTTCTTATTTTCTGCATAAAATAAATAAGACGGCAGAAAACGCATGATTTCGGAGTGGCATTTTACGGAAAGCTTTGCCGTAAATTAAGACCCGTGAACAGCTCCGTATATTGCTTATGCGCTGTCTGCCGTATTTATATAGATATGCATATATAAGACGGATATAAAAGCATTTTGTATCTTTCTTATGTATGCTTTTTTAATTTCCTCTGTGCGATTTCGAGATATTTTTTCTTTGTGGCAAGACCGCCTCTTATATGGCGTTCACGCTTGTTTATTTCGAGTATATCCTTTACCTGTAAATACAGTGCAGGGTTTTCGGTTTTAAGTCTTTCGCTGACATCTTTGTGAACGGTGCTTTTGCTTATACCGAATTTTCCTGCGGCAGAACGGACGGTAGCCTTGTTTTCGGCTATATAACGTCCAAGGACTACTGCACGCTGTTCAGGCTGGGGTTTCAATGGCATCACTCCCTTTTTTATTACTGCGGACAGTAATTTATATTCAGGGAGATGTAAAAAAATGTATATTTACTTAATTTTATAGCCCTTTGTATTTTCAAATATTTCATCGCCGAATTTTTCTTTCATTGAAAGCGAAGAATTTCTTCCGACAATTATATGGTCCAAAACGGTTACATTTACAAGGTTCATTGCTTCAACAAGACACTCCGTAGAAAATATATCCTCCTGTGACGGTTCGGTATTTCCCGAAGGGTGATTGTGTGAGATTATCATATATCTTGCGTTATCGTTAAATACGGCTGCCTCCGCAAATTTTCTGCACATTGATGAAACGCTGCCTGCTGAACCGAAAGAAATAAACCTGTCATTTAATTTATAAAAACGGCTGTTAAGAATCACGGCGGCAATTACTTCATTTGAATAGCCTTTAAGATAGGCTTCAAAATATTTTTTTGCAATTTCGGTATTGTTTATATAATTTCCCTTGACTTTTTCGATTTCGCACCTTCTGTTTATTGCAGCAACAACACTTATAAGAACAGCGGTCTGTTCTCTCATTTTCATACTTTTCATGTACAGTGCCTTATCCGAATCAAGTATTGAACTTATACTTCCGTAAGTTTCAAGAAGTTTTCTGCTTATTTCTTCGGCATTGTTTTCTTTTTCGGAAAAACAGATAAGCTGTTTTAAGATTTCATTTTCGTCCATGCATGACCTCCCTAAAAAGTTTAAAACCCGTCATTGAATCTCATTCCGTTTTTTCTCATTGAAAATGCCCTGCTGTCCGAACATATAAAACAATCTTCAACAATTATATCAAGGACTTTCAGATTTTTTGAAAAAAACTGCACCATATTGTAGTCGGTACTTGTGGGAACAATAATTCCGTTCATGTGATTTATACCTATAACAATATGGTGCATATTTTTCTTTATAAGCCATTTTGCAATATCATTTAAAGAAATTTTTCTTTCTGTAAGCATATTCACAGGAACACTTACTTTGTTAAAAATTTCGTAACCCGGGTCTATACTTACAAAGAGAAATATTTCTGCTTTGACGTTCCTGAAATAATTTACATAATACTCTGCTATCTTGTCAAAATTGAAAAATTCAGAATCCTTTTTCGTGGATTCTCCATATCTGCCAATAAAATTTTTTATATAAACAATTTTTTCCGCTGTTTTATCGCTTATACCGTTTATTTTCAGGAGTTCTTCCTTGTCCGCATTAAAAACCTCGGATATACCGCCGAAACTTTTAATCAAATCATGTGCAAGTCTGTTTGTGTTTGCAACGGGTATGCAATAAAACAAAAATATTTCCAGCAGTTCATGATTGAAAAAACTTTCTTCATAACCTTTAAGAAATTTGTCACGCATTCTTTTCCTGTGTCCTGCATTGAGATTTTTTTCTTCCATTAATTCACCTCATTTTCGCCTGTAAGCTGTCGGGGTAAGCCCCACTGTTTTTTTGAACTGTCTCATAAAATGTTCCTCGTTGTCGTATCCGCACATAGCGGCAACCTGTGAAACCGTACAGGCTGTTTCACTTAATATTTCCTTAGCCTTTTCGATTTTTCCGCTTATAACGTCAGACATACACGAAACTCCGAAAAATTCCTTATAGATATGCTGAAAATATGACCTTGACATATTGACATCTGCCGCCATAAGGTCAACGTTCCATTTTTTCTGCGGATTCCTGTATATTTTTTCCCTGAGTTCGACAAGTGCGCTGTAATGCGGTTCGGCGGTCTGATTTATTGAATTTCTCTCACCGCAGTATTCAAAAGCTTTTATTATAACAATTTCAAGCATTGAGTTAATCATTTTAAGCCGTCTGCTGTCCGCAGAATAATATTCTTCCGTAATATTCCGCATAAGCTGTGATATAAATTCGCTGTCACCGAAAAATACGGGAGTATTAAATTCAATATTTTCCGCAAAGTCATTTTCTCGGCTGAAAATAATCCAGTCAAATACCATAAAATCATCGGAACAGAATTTTATTTCCGCACTGTCATCGTAAAGTATAACCGTATTTTCGGGACATTCAATTTCATGATTTCCGAAAAAAGCCCTGAATCTGCTTTTTGCGAAAAGAAACATATAATTTTCTTTTTCGGGCATAAGTGAGAAAACATAATCCTTGTCGAAAACCGTATCATATCCGATACTTTTTATATTCATATCTTATACCTTTAACTTCTGTTCAAGTTCCGTATCGGGCTTTACAAAAGCTGTTTTATAGTTTGTGAATATAACTTTTCCCGGCTTTGCACCGACAGGTTTCTTGACATATTTTGCAAGGCAATAGTCAACGGGTACAAGGTCGGAATTTCTTCCCTTGCTGTTTACCGCAGCTATAACAGCCGCTTCCTCAATAGTTCTGTCGGAAGGAGTTTCCCCGTCCGTTACTATTATCACATGAGAACCCGTTATCGTCTGAGTATGAAGCCACATATCGGATTTTTCCGCAAATTTCAGGGAAAGACGGTCATTCTGAATATTATTTCTTCCGACAAGTATCGTGAATCCGTCAGAGGATTTATATTCAATCGGCGGTAAAGCTTTCGGGGGTTTTGCCTTGGAATTTCCCGAACGCAGATACCCTTGCTGTGAAAGTTCAAGCCTTAACTGTGTTATATCATTTTCCGAATCCGCCCTTGTGAGAGAATCAAAAACGCTGTCAAGATACTGTAATTCTTCTTCGCCCTTTTTGATTTGTTCGGAAAGTTTCTGTTCTGCCGTGAGGCATTTTTTATATTCGCCGTAATATTTCTGGGCATTCTGTGAGGGAGTTTTTCTTATATCAAGCTGTATTTCAATCTGTGGGCAGTTTTCATCATAGAAATTTTCAACTGTTACGGAAGTATCGCCCTTTTGAATACGATAAATATTCGCAGAAATCAAATCTCCGCAAAGCTTGTAATAATCTTTTTTCTCACAGTCTGCGAGTTCGCCTTTCTGAACGGAAATTCTCCTTGCAGTGCGTTCCGTGAGATTCACAAGCAGTTTGAATAAATCATTTGCTCTTTGCTTTGTACGCACAGCCCTGTCACGTTCAAAATAAAAATAATCAAGAAGTTCGCAAGCCCCTGAAAGTTCTTTTGTATACATGAGAGTTCCGAACTGCGAAAGCCTTATAAATGAAAAATCTTTTAATATTCCGTCTTTGTCCTTTGCAACGCTGAAACAACAATTACCCGAAACAAGCTGTTCTTTTGTCTGTTTTATTATAAATAAAAGCCTGTCAAGCTGTTCCTGATTTATTGTATTTATTTCGATATGCGCCCCTCTGCCTGCAAAAAATGTCCATTCACGGGCGAGTATGGGTGCAATTCCCTCAAAAATGCGGATAAGTGCCTTTGAAAGCTCTGCATTTTCGGTATTTTTTATTCGCTCCGTTATTTCTTCGGGAGTGCAGTTCAGAAAACAAAGTCTGTTGTCTCTCGGCGGAAATTCATATTTCATTCCGGGGAGAACAAGCCTTTCACGGGACATATCCGAATCAACACGCTTTATACTGTCAACAACTTTTCCATTGTGGTCAATGATTATAAGGTTTGAACATTTTCCCATTATTTCGCAGGCAAGCGTTACAGTAACTATATCTCCGAGTTCGTTCACGCACTCAAAATCAAAAAATAATATTCTTTCAAGTCCGTCCTGCCTTATGTCAATAAGTTTTCCGCTTCCGATACGCTTTCTGAGAAGCATACAGAACATGGGCGGTGTCTGCGGATTGTCAATATTCTTTTCCGTCAGGTGTACTCTTGCCGAGCCTGCATTTGTCGAGATATAGAGCTTTTTTCCGCCTTGTCTTGTGCGTATTGATATAATTATCTCCTCACGGGACGGCTGATATATTTTTTCAACTCTGCCTCCGATAAGCGGCATAAGCTCAGATTTTACGGCATAGAGAAAAGCTCCGTCAAGTGCCATATTATCATTCCTTTCATGATTTGCGGTATGTCAGCAGTTCAAAATCGCATTGAGTTTTAAGATTTTCCATAAGGCTTAATTTTTCCTGTTCTTTTCTGCCCGTCCTGTAATAATAGGGTGTCATGGAGAAAAGGCTCTGAATATCCTGATTTGAATTTAATTCTATGTCAAAGCTTATTCTTTCGCTTTTTATAAATTCAAAATTATCCAGTTCATAGGGCTTTACGGTATTTTTGTAGGGCGTGTCGTATACTGCCTTTTTAAGTTCCCAAAGGTGACTTTCCGAGGGAATAGCCATTATCATTATGCCGTTTTCTTTAAGAACCCTGTGAAATTCCTCTCCGCAGTACGGTGCAAAAAGAGTTATCAGAACATCACATGAAAAACTTTTTACAGGGATATGAAAAACACTTGCCGCAGCAAATGATATGTTTTTACTGCGTTTTGCGGCATAGTCTGCGGCTGTTTTGGAAATATCTATCCCGAAAATCTCCGCAGAAACGGTTTCCTTTACCGCAGAAGTATAATATCCCTCTCCGCAGCCTGCATCAAGTATTACGCTGTTATCGCTGGCATATTTTTTAACAGTTTGGCAAAGCTTTTCGCAAAGGGGCGAATAATACCCCTTGTCGAGAAATTCACGCCTTGCCCTTACCATTAATTTATTGTCGCCGTGAACAGCTTTTCCCATATGCTTTGAAAGCAGTAAATTAACATATCCGCTTTTTGCCCTGTCAAATGAATGATTGTTACGGCAAACCGCTGATTTTTCGGAAAAATCCAACATCTCACCGCAGACGGGACAGGTAAATATATTCATTTTCTCACCTCAGATATATGCACAGGGGTCTGTTGACCTTTCTGATATTTCAATATCAAGATTCGGGAATTTTTCTTCAAGTACGCATCTTAATTCTTCAAGAACAAGATTTTCAGTGTGGAAATGTCCGCAGTCAAAAATTGTTATTCTGCCGTCATTTACGGCATTTATCCATACGTCATGCTTTACATCACCCGTTATGAGTGCATCGCAGTTCTTTTCAATTGCAAGCGAAAGCATTGAACCGCCTGAACCCGAACAAAATGCAACTCTGCCAATCAATGGGGAATTATTATTTGTAATGCGTACATATTCACAGCCGAAAATTTCTTTGAGTTTGATTCCGAAATCCTTTGCAGGGATTTTTTCGTCAAGTTCAATTATATAGCCGACACTGTTTCCGTTTCCGAGTTCTTCAAAAGGTTCTTTGCTTACAATATTAAAATTATCTTTTAATTTTTCGAGTATGATTCCGTTTGTTCCGCCCTTTGCGATATCAAGATTTGTATGCATACATATTGCCGAAATTTCACGGCTTACAAGTTCGTAAACAGGGCTGAACTTTTTGATTTTTTTCAGGGGACTGAATATTACAGGGTGATGGGAAATTATAAGGTCTGCGCCTTTGCAGTCAGCCTCACATATAACAGGATAAGTTATATCAAGCGACAAAACAATGTTTGTACACTCATCTTCCTCACATTCAACGAGAAATCCCGAATTATCCCAGCTTTCCTGAGTATCGAACGGATAAAGTTCATTGAGATAATTATATATATCATCAATTTTAACGCTTTCCCAGCCGTATCTTACTTTTTGTGAAAGTGCATGATAATGCACAGCACCCCTGCGGTTTCCTGAGTTTTCAAGATTAACGCTTATTTTTTCAAGCCTTTCGGATTCCTTTTCACGGTATTCAATTCCAACGGGGTCAGCGTCCTCAAAAAATCCCGCATAAGATTCAGATTCCGTCAGATAACGGAAATTCTCATTGTATTCAGCGCAGATTACTGTATATATCTTGTCGCCGTCCTTTACAGCCTTTTCGGAAATTATTTCAAACTGATATTCATAGAGTTTTTTCCTGAGTATTTCGGGCTTTGTCATGGGTTGGAGAATAAATCTGACATTCATTATGTCATCGGTATCGGCTTTTGAAATTATATCGGCAATAGTTTCTCCGCCCATGCCTGCTATAATTATATCGCTTACTCCGTCAAGCGGAATTTTTTCAAGTCCGTCAGAAAGAACAAGTTCAACTTTATCGGATATATTATTTTTCTCAATTGTTTTCCTTGCTGATTCAAGAGGACCTTCCTTTATATCAGATGCGATTACTTTTCCGCATTTTCCCGAATTTATCAGTTCTGCCGCAAGATATGCATGGTCTGTACCTACATCGCAGGCTGTACCTTTTCCGCTTACAAATTCCATGCAGGTTTTAAGTCTTATATCCATAAAATTTCACCCTTTCAAGAACAAAATACGAACCACAGTTTTTAATCGCTGTGGTTCGGTTGTAATGTCATTCTTCGTTAAGTTTTGCGAAACATTCGCTGCAATAAACAGGTCTGCCGTCCTTTGGTTCAAAGGGAACTTTTGCTTCTTTTCCGCAGGTAGCACAAACTCCTGTGTAGAATGTTCTTTCACCTCTGCCTGCATTTTTTCTTGCGGCACGGCAGGGCTTGCATCTCTGTGGCTCGTTCATCAAGCCTTTTTCGGCAAAATACTCCTGTTCACCTGCTGAGAAAATAAACTCGCTTCCGCAGTCTTTGCAGACTAATGTCTTGTCTTCGTACATATCAATATACCTCGCTTTTATTTTGTACCCTGACAGGATTCACACCTGTATCTCTGACAATCCGAAATCAAAACGGAACATATCAACGCTCTTGTTAAGCTACACGGTCATTTCAATCTGATGAGCTGTTTTCATGAATATTCAAAGCATATCTCTGCGAAACAGATTCTCTCAAATTGAAATCACTCTCTTGCAAGATATTATCTGACATTCAGTCACCAATTATATGTTGTCCTCCGACTTGTTTTCGCAAGCCGGAGGAATATTTATTTACTGAGGATTCTTTGCAGCGGCTTCCTCTGCCTCTTTGAGGAGTTCAGCCATATCGAAATTAAAGTTTGCGGCTTTTTTCGGTGCAGGCTTGGGAGGTTCGGGGAGCTTTACAGGGTCGGGCATTTTAACGGAATTATCGGGCTTTGCAAGCTGGGGAACGGGAGGAATATCATCTAATTCGCTCATTCCCTTTCCGCCCTTGAAGTTTGCGTTATTATATCCGCTTGACTGTACGGCTGCGAACGGGTCAGCACTCTTTGCAGCCTCGGCAGCTTTTTCCTGAGAAATAACTTCGGGCTTGGGTTCTTCCTTCTTAACGGGAGCGGGTGCTTTTTTCTCCTCTTTCTTGCCCAAATCTTCGAGTATGGGGGCAGACGGTGCAACAAACTTGGGAATTTCAAGTTTTATTTTTCCGTCACTGTCAACAGTCTTTTTCGCATCGTCAACAAGTTTCTTAGCCTCTGACATACTCTCGTCAGCCTGAGCTGAAAGCTTGCTGAGTGCTGCGTTGATATCGTTGAATTTTGTATTGAGATTTTCTATCTCTGTGAGGAGAGCAGTACGAACATTCTTTGAAAGTTCGTTGATACTCTTGTTTTCTTCTTTTGCGTTTGCAGTAGTCTTTTCAGCTTCAGCCTTTGCATCGGCGATAGTTTTTTCTGCCTTTGCGTTAGCCTCGTCAACAGTTTTCTTAGCCTTTTCGTCAGCCTCGTCAATAGCCTTTTTAGCCTTTTCATTGGCATCATCGACAGTCTTTTTAGCTTCCTCGGCAGCGGCAACAATTTTCTCGTTAGCCTCTCTCTGGGCATCTTCTTTAAGCTTTGTAACTGTTTCGTTTGCAGCGACAAAGAGAGCATTCATTGCGAGAGTAGGATTATTTGATGCATCTTTGAGTTCTTCGATTCTCTTGTTGAGTTCGGTGATTTTCTTTTCGTTTTCAGCGGCAGCCTGCTTGTTAGCCATTTCGAGTTCGGCAATTTTGCCGTCCTTGTCGGCAGATTCTTTGGTTTTTGCGCTGAGCTGATTGTTTTTCTCTGTGAGTTCCTTGATTTTTGCTTGGAGGTCGCCGTTGATTTTTGTTATCTCAGCCTTAGCCTTTGCGAGTTCGGCATCTGCGGCAGGATTTCCTGCGGGCATGGGAGATTTCTTTTCTGCGGCTTTAAGCTGGTTTCTGAGGCTGTCAATTTCCTTCTTTGCAGCTTCGAGGGCAGCCTTAGCCTGCGGATTTGCGACATTTGCGCCGCCTGTTTTCTGTTCTGCGGCTTTAAGCTGATTTTTGAGATTGTCAATTTCTTTCTTTGCGGCTTCGAGAGCCTGCTGAGCCTGCGGATTTACGTTACCGCCTGCTGCGGCAGCACCGCCGACTTTCATGCGTTCAATCTGCTGTTTAAGCTCATCATTTTCTTTTCTTGCTGCTCTGAGAGCATTGTTTGTGGCATTTAGTTTTTCCTGAAGTCTTTCAGCGAGCTGGGTTTTTTCGATAAGTTCCTGCTGCTGTGCGGGTGTTGCTGCACCCTTTGCACCTCTTGCTTCTTTGAGTTCTTTTTCAAGTCCTTCTATTTTGGAATTAAGCTCGTCAAGGTAAGCGAGAACGTCTTCCTTAACGAATCCGTTACCTATCTTGGTGCTTCTTAACACGCTTGGTTCAGCCATATTGCACTCCATTTCCCCGCATCAACTGCGGAATAAAATTTTAATTATATTATAAAAAACATAAACGATTATCAGGTATCCGACAGAAAATTAAAATCGGACAAAAACAAATCAGAGATTATTTCTTTCAATTTCGTCTTCGAGTATTCTTATTTTTGAATTAAGTGCATCAAGGTAGGTAAGCACATCTTCTTTCACAAAGCCGCTGCCGATTCTTGTTGTTCTCAGAACACCGACTTCGCTGCCGAATTTACAGCTTTCGGGAATCGGAATATCTGCTCTTTTTAGTTCCATTTCGAGGTACTCTATTTTTGAATTGAGTTCGCTCAGATATGAAAGAACGTCTTCTTTTACAAATCCGCCCCCGAATCTTGTTGTTCTGAAACCGTCCATACTGCACTCCATTCTCCGCAAAGACTGCGGACAAAAATTTTGATATATTACCGACAAATGAATAATAATCAAGTTTCCTATTAATTATAACACATTTTTTTTTATAATTCAATCTTGAAAATGTAGAATTTTAGCGTTGATTTTAGTGCAATTTACTATATAAAATTCTTATTTTATACTTAAAGTATAGAAATCAGTATAAAAACAAGGGCTGCCAAACTGACAGCCCTTAAAGATTCAGTTTTTAAATATCTTAAAAATATCGCCGAGACCAAGCGCATCATTTACGCTGTCCAAATCGGAATCATTATTTGCGGGTTCAACAGGTTTTTCAGCGGCTTCGGGCGACAAATCCGATTCAACAATCTGAGGGGTTTCGTTTGTGGGAACTGCGGGTTCAGCGGCAGTTTCCTCAACAACGGGAGCAGTTTCCTGCGGTTTGCTGTCCTGAGCAATATGGTCTTCAAGGAATTTAACAGCGGCTTCATTTCTTCTTTTAGCGGCTGCAATCTGTTCCTCTGCGGATTCAACGGCTTTCATTGAAGTCCTGAGCATTTTTATAAGCGTATCGTTGTAGCTTTTGGTATTTTCAAGTTCAGCTTCAAGGTATTCAATGCGTTCATTGAGGCTGTTTATGTACTGAAATATATCATCTTTGCTTATGTTTGATATGCGGTTGTTTCCGTTATTCATAAATATCACCTTTCCGAATCAGCGGCAGTCCTTGCGAACTGCCGCCGAAAATAAGTCAGTTACCGAGCATTTTGAAAATATCGTCCAAATCGTAATCCTGAGCGGACTGGTTTCCACGGTTGTTTCCGCCGAGTCCGAGGTCATCAATGAGGGGATTGTCTATCTGGATAACATCATCTTTCTTTGGTTTGAATGATGATGCAGGCATATCAAAAGAAGGTCTTGCCTGTGTCGGTGCAGGCTGTGGTTTTGGCTGAGGTGCCTGCTGTACAGGTGCAGGTGACGGTGCGGGAGAAGAAACAGGTGCAGGCTGAGGATTATATGTTCTCTGCGGCATTTCCTGATATCCGCCGAACAGATTATCGCTGTATCCGCTTGTAAGGGGAACATCAACCGAAGGAGCAGGCTTTACAATTTCCTCAGCAGGTTCTTCTTCGGGAGCGTTGGGGTCGTCAAAACCTGCGGCTATAACTGTTATGGTCATTTCGTCCTGCATATCATCTCTGAAAGCAGTACCGAAAATAAATTCAACGCCTTCTGCGGCGGTATCCGTTATCATCTTTGTAGCTGCATCTACATCGGAAGAAAGAATATCTTCCGACATTGCAATATTTATGAGAAGTCTCTTTGCTCCGGAAATAGATGTTTCAAGGAGCGGGCTGGAAATAACCTGTGAAGCGGCTTCCTTAGCCTTGTCCTTTCCTGAGCCGTGACCTATTGCCATATGAGCGTATCCTGCGCCTCTCATTATTGTTGAAACGTCTGCGAAGTCGAGATTTATATAACCTTCCTCAACGATAAGGTCGGAAATACTCTTGACACCCGTTTTCAGAACGTCATCTGAGAGAGAGAAAGACTGTTTCATTGTAAGCTGCTGTTTGCCGTCAAGAAGTCTCTCATTGGGGATAACTATAAGCGAATCAACGTACTTTCTGAGTTCGGCAATACCTTTTTCAGCCTGAGCCATTTTCTGTTCTCTTTCAAAAAGGAAAGGCTTTGTAACGACTGCGACTGTAAGGATATCCATTTCCTTGGCAATTTTGGCAACAACGGGAGCTGCGCCCGTACCTGTACCGCCTCCCATGCCTGCGGTAATGAAAATCATATCAGCACCTTTGAGGTGTGTTTCTATTTCGTCCCTGTTTTCCTCAGCGGAACGCTGACCTATTTCGGGCTTGTTTCCTGCGCCTCTGCCCTTTGTGAGCTTTGCGCCTATCGGGATTCTTGTGGTAGCCTTTGACTTGTTGAGAGCCTTAGCGTCAGTATTAATGGCAATATACTCAATGTTGCTGACCTCCGAATCAACCATACAGTTGACGGCATTTCCGCCGCCGCCGCCTACGCCTATGACCTTTATATTAACATCGGGTTCAATTGCTTCTTCGTAATTAAAATCTGACATTGAAAACTCCTCCTATATTGTTCAACACGCAGCACATTTCTGAATATTTGGCAATGTCTGCATGACTTCTATCCTGTTAATAAAGCTGTAAATACACATAACATTGTATCATATTATTCGCTTTTTTTCAAGTCTCAGAAAAAATTTTTTAAATTTCATCATATTGTACAATTAAATTTTGAAATAATTCCGCATTTTATACAATACTTTTACCAACCCTGATACTGATAATTGTAATTGTTGTAGTATCCGTAATTAGGGTCTGCATAGCCGTAGTTGGGGTCTGCGTAGCCGTAATTAGGGTCTGTATAACCATAGTTCGGGTCTGCGTAGCCGTAATTAGGGTCATAATATCCGTAATTCGGATTTGCGTAATTATAGTCGGGGGTTGTATAATCATCGGGAACTTGCTGTGCGTTTGGAATTTCCGCAGTTGTCGTGGTAGTTGTTACGGGAATATCTTCTTTTGCGGTTGTTGTGGTTGTTGCCAATTCGGGTTCAAAGGAATCGACTCCCACACGGAAACTGCACTGATTTGAACCTATTATCTGCATAAGACCTTTTTTGCCTTTTACAGTGGATTCCTCCATAACGCTTGACGCAAGGTCAAGTTTATATTCCATATCGTCACAGTCGCCTATTTTCAGCAGAATACCGTTCTGATAGGTAAGCCTTACATTATTTTCGTCACTCATATCTATTTCTGTTATTCCCGCTTCTTCGCATTTTACGAAATTTTCGAGCATAACATTAAAAGCGGCATTTTTTTCCTCATTTATTGAAGAAACATTTCTGCCAACTGTCATTTCCTTTGGTTCAAAGCCCTGAACGCTTGCAAGTCCCACACGACCTGTCACACTGTTTTCAAGGATTTTTCCTTTTTCGCTGACGATAAGCACACCGCCCTGATATCTGATATTGTACATGGGTATGCACCTTGTAACGTGTATGCTTATTGAGGCGGGGAATTTTTTCTTTATTTCGATACTTTCAAGATTCGGGAGTTCTTCATGCATTTTTGCCTCTGTTTCCTCAACATTTATGCGAAAGAGATTGTCGCCTATATTTATTTCCGAAACACTTAGAATTTTATTTGCATCATATGTATCGGACTCTCCCGAAAGAACTATTTCATTTATGTTGAACATAAAAGTAAAACAGAGAGACACTCCCACAGTTATTACAAGCAGTATGACCGCAAGAACGTAACCGCTCATACGGCGTTTTCTTCGGATTGTTCGCTTTTCGCTGTTGTTTCTTTCTATATTTGTCTTTTCAACGTCATTCATATTTATCCCTCTCGGCAGTATTACACGGCTGCAACAGCCGTCTACTGCACTCTTTTTATATCTCCTCCGAGAAGTCTGACCGCCTCCTCAATTTTTTCATATCCTCTGTCTATATGGTAAATGCGGCTTATTTCGGAAGTACCTTCCGCCGCAAGTGCCGCCGCAATCATTGATGCACCGCCCCTTAAATCCGTAGCCTCCGCATTTGCACCGTGCAGACGGTTTACACCCTTGATTACCGCTATTTTTCCCATTACCTGAATATCAGCTCCCATTTTTGCGAGAGCCTGCGTATGCCTGTATCGGCAGTCAAATATATTCTCCTCAAAAACGCTTGTTCCGTCAGCAACGGAAAGTGCGGACATAAGCACCGCCTGTGCATCTGTCGGGAATCCGGGGTAAGGCATTGTGCGTATTCTGTCTCTGACCGCATGAAGTCTTGCACCACTTCGGAGATATATTTTTCTTTCGCCCGTACTCACAGTACAGCCTGTTTGTTCAATTACGGAAAGAAAAGGTTCTGTTTCCGCAACACAGGCATTTTTAAGTATTATTTCACCGCCTGCCGCAGCCGTCATTGAGAGATAAGTTGCGGCGGCTATTCTGTCGGGCATTACGGAATATTCACAGCCGTGAAGCTTTTCTTTTCCGTTTATTATTATTCTGCTTTCGCCGTCACCTTTTATATCCGCACCGCATTTGCGTAAAAATCCGCACAAATCGGATATTTCCGGTTCTCTTGCGGCATTGTTTATAACTGTTTCTCCGTCCGCAAGAACAGCACAGAGTATTATATTTTCGGTAGCACCGACTGACGGAAAGTTAAGATTTATTTTAGCACCTTTCGGGCGTTCCGAACGTGTACGGCATATAATTCTTCCGCCTGTTTCCCTTATGTCGATTCCCATTTTCCTCAGTGACGAAATATGCATATCTATCGGGCGTGGACCGAGTTCACAGCCACCGGGTATGCTCACTGTACATTCTTTCATTCTGCCGAGTACAGCACCCATGAAAACTATCGAGGAACGCATTTCCCTCATAAGTTCCTCGGATATTTCCGTTGAGGAAATCAAAGCGGAATCCGTAAACACCTGATTATCCGAAAAACTGCATTTACAGCCGAGAGAATTTAATATTCTCGCCGCCGAATAAACGTCCGTGAGTTCGGGACAATTTTTTATAAGGCATTGTCCTTCAGGAAGAATTGCCGCCGCCATAATCGGCAACGCACTGTTTTTGCTACCTTGAAGTTTAATTTCGCCCCTTAAACGTCTGCCCCCCGTCACAACAAATTTCTGCATAATATCACCTCAGAATATTTTTTGTATATTATGCAGGAAAAAGAAATTATGTTAATGCGTGAAATATAATAAAGTTTGAGTAGAATTAAAAGGGGGGCTTGGGGGGGAAAATTGCGCCCTTGACACAATGAACGAAAAAATCTTTGATTTTTGAGTGAATGTGTCAAGCCTCGAAAGGCGCAATTTGCCCCCCATTCCAGATAATAAATTAAGATTTTTTGCTTTTTGCGGCAAGTTTGTCTATGACATCAAGAATACGCCTGTTTGTATCTTCAAGGTGCAAAGCCTTTGCATTTGCTGACATTGATTCAACTTTATCGGGGTTGTTATAGAGTTTTTCTATTTCGGAAATTATTTTTTCGTTTGTGACATTTTTCTGTTCAATGACTACTGCCGCATCTGCCTTTCCGAGTACCATTGCATTGTGATACTGGTGATTTCCCGCAACTATCGGGGACGGGATAAGTATTGAGGCTTTTCCTGCGGCTTCAAGTTCCGCAAGGGTTGATGCTCCCGAACGGCAGATTACAAGGTCGGCAGCCGCAAGACAGACATTCATGTCGTTTATGTATTCCGTTATTCTGAGGCGGTTGTTTTCAAGGGGGATTCCTGCGGACTTCATAGCCTGCGGAAAAGTATCTTTTCCCATTCCGCCGTAACCGTGAATATGGTTTATTTTAAGGTTATTTTTTACGTGCCATTTTATTGTTTCCGTCATTGTGTCGTTTATACAGCCTGCTCCGAGACTTCCGCCGAACGAAAGTATTGTGAAACTGTCATCAAAGCCGAGTTTTTTTCTTGCTTTTTCCTTTGTCATGGTGTTTATATTGCTTCTGACGGGCAGACCCGTTACGCTGTATTCAAATTTGCTCTTGTCCATAAAATCAAGGGCTTCCTTTACGGTAAGCATTACATAATCAACTTCTTTTGAGAGAAGTTTGTTTGTAACTCCCGGGTATGCGTTCTGTTCGTGGATAGCCGTGGGTATGCCCATTCTTGCCGCCTTGCGTATAACCGGACCTGCGGCATATCCTCCCGTACCTATGGCAATATCGGGCTTGAAATTTGATATTATTTCCTTTGCCCTGTGACCCGATGTTGCAAGGTATGCGACAGCCTTTATATTTCTGCCGATATTTTCGAGAGAAATTTTTCTCTGGAATCCTGCAACTTTGATTGTTTCAAGCTTATATCCCGCCTGCGGAACGAGTTTTGACTCCATTCCTTTCGGAGTTCCCGCAAAAAGAAACTCCGTGTCGGGATATTTTGATTTTATGATATCTGCAATTGCAAGACCGGGGTTTATATGTCCTCCCGTTCCGCCGCAGGCTATAAGAACTCTCATATATGTTATCTCCTTTAATTATTGATTTATATGGTAATTGTCAAAATCAAAATTATCCGAATCCTGTTCAGTATTTTCAGTGTTCGGTTTTTCTTCGGAAGTATCGGAAGAATAATATCTCTGCTGTGATATATTCAGCATTATTCCCATTTCGACAAGCTGCATGACAAGTGCTGTTCCTCCGTAACTGAAAAACGGAAGGCTGATACCCGTGTTCGGTATCAGGTTGCTTACAACCGCAAGGTTAAGGGCTGTCTGTATTCCTATCTGAGTTGTTATTCCGACAGCTATCAACATTCCGAAACGGTCTTTGCATCTTACGGCTATTGAATACCCCTCGACAATGAGAAGAAAATAAACTATTATTATCGCAAGTGCGCCGACAAATCCAAGTTCCTCGCAGACAATCGGAAAAACAAAGTCGTTTTTGGTTTCGGGGAGATATAAATATTTCTGCCTTGAATTTCCAAAACCAAGCCCGAAAAGTCCGCCCGAACCAATCGCTATTATTGAGTTTGCCGTCTGCCATGTATCGTTGAGTATATCCGCAAACGGGTCTTTATATGATTTTACACGGACTGCAACATAACTTCCGGGGACGTGCGCCTGCCACACTATAAATGCAGTAGCTGCACATACTCCCAAAATTGCAAAAAGCAAAAACCATCTCTTGTTTACCCCTCCGCAGAGTATCATTGCAACTGCTATGGCAGATATGAGCAAAATACCCGAAATGTGCTTTTCTGCGAGTATCAGAATCACATATACACCGAGTATCAGGGCATATTTTCCGATTCCCACGGAAAGTTTATCCATTTTGTCACCGTCACGTTCCATATTTGCCGCAAAGAATATTATCAGGGAAAATTTTGCGATTTCTGACGGCTGAAAATTTATGGGACCTATGAGCAGCCATCTTTTTGCTCCCATAGAACCGCCCTCGTCACCGCCGACTATAAGAACCGCAATAAGCAGGACTATTGTAAACAGATACAGAATCGCCGCAATATTAAGTTTTTCAAAAGGCTTGAACTTTACCCTTTTAAAATTATGATAGTCTATCTTCATGAATAACAGCATAAAACTAATGCCGAGAATAACATAAAATCCCTGTCTCTTTGCATAAAAAAGTCCGTCCCCGTGTTCGCTGTAAGCCCATGCATAGCTTGCCGATGACATCATTACAAGACCGACAACGACAAGTGTCATGACATAGACCAGAAACGAAACGCTTATGTCATTCTGACGGCTTTCGCCCGTTATTATTTTGACAAGACTGATTTTTTTCTTTTTATGTGTCTTTGCAGATGCCAAAACGAACAGCTCCTTTCTGTTTCCGATATTTTTTCATCGGGCAGACTTAAAATGCCAGCAGGGTAAGTATTCCCAGAATACCGAAAATAATGCCTGCCGAAGAAAATGTTACAACTATCTTGTATTCGCTGAAACCGCTCATTTCAAAATGATGATGTATGGGTGTCATCTTGAAAATACGCTTTCCCTCGCCTGTTTTCTTCTTTGTGTACTTGAAATAGCTGACCTGTATAACAACAGAAAGAGCTTCAAGTATATACACCATAGCAACAAGTACAAGGAGCAGGTGTTTGTGAAGTATAAGACCCGTACCCGTTACCGCTGCGCCGAGAAACATTGAGCCTGTATCGCCCATAAAGCATTTTGCAGGGTTTAAATTCCATATAAGAAATCCGAGACAGCCTCCCGCAAGTGCCATTGTAAAGCAGGTGAGTTCCCTCTCCTGTAATTTTGTACTGCATATGGTAAATATCAGCATTGACGCAAATGTAACCGAACCGCACAGACCGTCAACGCCGTCCGTGAGATTTACCGCATTTGTGAGATATATTATCACGGGCATCATGAGTATATAATAAAATACTCCGAGATTTGGACTTACCCAGAATCCGAGGTCAAGTGCCGTGGAAGTATCCCCGAACTTGTACAGCGCAAAGAGAAATCCCGCAGAGAAAATAAGCTGTAATGTTATTTTCTGCATTGGTGTCAGTCCGTCATTGTTTTTCCTTGCAACCTTTGTATAGTCGTCTATAAAGCCGATAAGTCCGAAAAGCAGCGAGAATATTATACAGCTCAGAAATTTGTAAAAATTATTATGCGTGGAAACTGCGGTTACGTCAAGCCCTGCGTTTTTCCTGTATATCCAGTAACCCGCAATTGACGTTATGACGGTTGATATTATGAACATGAAACCGCCCATTGTGGGAGTTCCCTGTTTTTTGGCGTGCCACTGAGGACCGTCCTTTACTTTTATTGGCTGACCGAATTTTATCTTATGAAGAAACGGAACAAGCCATACTCCGGAAAGACCTGCTACCGCAAACGAACAAAGTGCTGTTATCAGATTTATTAACCATAATGACATTTATAACACTACTCCTTAATTTTGTTTAAATCCCGTCAGGAATTTTTTATAAGTTCAAGACCTTCCGCAACGACTTCTCTTTCATCGAAATGAATGTGATTATTCCCCGAAAGTATCTGGTAATCCTCGTGACCTTTCCCCGCAAGAACGATTATATCGCCTTTTTCTGCGGTTTTCAGCGCATGGTATATAGCTTCCCTGCGGTCTGTAACAACATCATACGGAACTGTTGTGTTTTCAAGACCGACAAGAATATCCTTTATTATATCTTCGGGGTTTTCGTCTCTCGGATTGTCGGAAGTAACTATAAGCTTATCCGCATACTTTGCGGCAGCAGCAGCCATTTTCGGACGCTTTGCGGAATCACGGTTTCCTCCGCAGCCGAAAAGACATATTAAATTATGTTCTGTGTATTCCTTTACGCTTCTGAGAATGTTTTCAACTGCATCGGGAGTATGTGCATAATCGCAGATAACAGTATAATCCGTACCCGTGGGTATTACCTCACATCTTCCCTTTACGCCGTTGTATTCGGAAATTGCCTTTACTATGCTTTCGGCAGGAATATTCTCCCTGAGACAAACCGCTGCCGCTGCGGTTATGTTTGACACGTTGAAAAGCCCCGGAACGGGAGTTTTTACAAGGTGCGACTTTCCGCCGACACAAAGCCAGAAACTGCTTCCCGTGGATTTTATTTTTATTCCGTCGGCGAAATAATCCGCATTGTGTTTAACGCTGAAAGTGTATTTTTCGCAGTTTATCTCATTGTAAAGGCGTTTTCCGTAATCATCGTCAATATTGCATATTGCCGCATCACAGATATCAAAAAGCATTTTCTTCGCCTGATAATAGTCCTCCATATCCTTATGATAATCAAGGTGGTCCTGCGTGAGATTTGTAAATACTGCCGTCCTGAACCATGATGAACCTATCCTGTTCTGAACAAGTCCGAAAGACGATACTTCCATTACAACATATTCGCAGCCTGCCTTTACCATTCTGTCAAGGAGTTCCATGAAATCATATGCAAAAGGCGTTGTATTGTCCGTATGAATAATTTCATTTCCTATTTCATTTTGAATAGTTCCGACAAGACCTGTTTTGTGACCTGCCGACATGAGAATATATTTTATAATATTCGTAGTTGTGGTCTTGCCGTTTGTACCCGTAACACCTATCATTTTTATTTTCTTTTCGGGGTGTCCGAACCATGAGGCGCAGACTTTTCCGTAAAGCTTACGGGAATTGTCCGTTAATATCTGTCTGTCACCGAGTCCGAGGTCATGTTCGCAGACTACCGCAGCTGCACCCTTTTCAAGCATTTCTGCGGCGGCACTGTGACCGTCAAACTTTGCGCCCTTTACGCAGAAGAAAAGAGAACCCTTTTCAACTTTTTTCGTATTGTCGGTGATTGAAGTTATTTCAGTATCACCTATATTTGTCTTGGCATTGTTTTCAAGCAAATCAATAAGTTTCATTAAAATCAGTCCTTTATTATTTTTTAATTCGGAATGCATATTCCAAATTAAACAAAATTAATCCTGCTGGGAATAAACTATAAATTCAAGTTCTATAACTTTTCCGACTTCGACTTTTGTACCGGGTTCTATGGACTGACTGTTTACAGCCGCCCCTGCCCTTGATACAGACGCACCCTTTGCAACATAGTTCAGACCGCTGCTTGCGAGTATTTCATTTGCAAAATCGGCACTGCAACCGACTACATTCGGAACTTCAACATAATCGGTTATATGTTTTTCTTCGGTGTAAAGATAAACCATTCCGCCCTTTGCAACGGAAGTACCCGTCACGGGTGACTGTGCGACAACGGAAGTTCCGCTTCCCACTACCTGATAATTCATTCCAAGCCCCGCAAGAGTGTCTATTGCATCGGTTACAGAACCTTCAAGCAGAGGAATTTTCACATCAAGATTTTCTATTTCGTCATCGGTATATTCGGGATAGAATCCGAGATAAGGCAGTACGTCCGTGAGAATATCCCTCGCTGTCGGAACGGCTACCTGACTTCCGTAATATCCTATTTCCTTATTGGGTTTGTCGGCAAGCACAAGGAGTATTATTTCAGGGTCATCGGCAGGCGCAAAACATACGTAAGATGCACCGTATTCGTCATCGCTTCCAAGGCTTAAACGCTGTGAAGTACCTGATTTTCCGCCTATGGCATAGCCTTTTATATTTACGTTTCCGCCGCCTGATGTTGAAACAACTTTTTCGAGAGCGTCACGCATTTTTGCGGAGGTATCCTCTGAAACAACCTGTCGTCTTACTGTTCTGCCGCCCTTGTAAACAACATTTCCGTCCTCATCGAGAATTTTCTCGACAACATAGGGCTGTAAAAGATATCCGCCGTTTATTGTGGCGCAGTATGAAGTTATCATTTCCATAGGGGTTATGGTTTCACGCTGTCCGAATGAACTTACTGCGAGGTCAACCTGTGACATATCCGTACCGCCGCCCGTACCGTTTACTTCTGCGGGGAGGTCAATACCTGTCTTTTCGGTAAGTCCGAACGCATTAAAATAATAGTCAAATTTTTCAACGCCGAGCCTTTCGCCTATTTCCATAAATGCGGGGTTGCAGGAATTTGTGAGAGCCTCCTGAAATGTCTGCGCCCCGTGACCGCCTGTTTCGTGGCAGTTTATGGGTGTTGTCATGCCGGGAAACATAACTCCGCCCGTGCAGACAAACGAATCTTTTTCTATATCTATGAGATTTTCCTCAATGGCGGAAGCACTTGTCAGGACTTTGAATACAGAACCCGGTTCATAAGTTTCCGTTATGCATTTGTTTTTCCATTGGAGTTCTCTTGCCTCAGCTTTTTTCTGCGTGGCGAGTTCCTCATCTTCCATTGATTCAACCTGTTTTTTAATTTTCTCGTCTGAAATTTCGTAAGGGTTATTCAGGTCAAAGCCGGGATATGTAGCCATTCCGTAAATTGCGCCTGTTTTTGCGTTCATGAGTATTGCACAGCCCCTGTTTGCGACTTCAAATTCGGTACACATTTCTTGAAGATGTTCTTCTATGTAATACTGTATATGCGTATCTATTGTGAGATATACGTCATCGCCGTTCTGTGCGGGATAGGTTTTTGAATATCTGTAAGGCAGTTCATTTCCGTTTGAATCCTTTGCGGAGATTGTTCTGCCGTCAATGCCTGCGAGGTAGTCGTCATAATAAGCTTCTACTCCGTAAGCACCGTTTCCGTCTGCGGAAGTAAAGCCTATGACCGATGCCGCAAGTTCATTCTGCGGATAGTATCTTTTTGTATCTTCCTCAACGTTAAGGCAACTGAAATCATACATATCGAAATATTTAAGCACCTCGTCCGAAACAGGCTTTTCAACCTGGTCCTGCAAAACGCTGTACTGATTGTCTTCTTCCATAGCCTCATAGACACGTTCTGTTGTTATTCCGAGTTGTTTTGCAAGAAATTCTGCGGTATCGGTGCGGAATTTCTCTGCTGATTCGGGGAGGACGTTTATTATATTTCCTTCCTCGTCTGTTTCGGGTTCATATTTGCCTTTGGCTTTTTCCTCATTACGTTTGTCTATGCGTGAGGAAAGGGTATCCATTTCCTCTCTGAAACGCTGCGGGTCGAGGAAAACCTTATACACAGACGCACTTTTTGCGAGTGCGTTTCCTTTTACGTCATATATCGAACCCCTGTGGGCAGATATTAATATTGAGCCGAAGTGCTGGTCATTTGCCATTTCCTGATATTTTTTGTTGTCTATTACGGATATCTTGAAAAAATTCCATGAGACAACGGAAAACAGCAGGAAGAAAACAATAACCATTACCACCTTAGCTCTGAACTTCATTGACGGAGACGGTCTGCTTACAGCCACAGTATCACCCTTTTCCATTAATTAAATCTATTTTTTCTCTACAATGCTGATTTTTTGTGTTTATTATTTCTTTTCGCCCTTAAATAGAATAAGGCAGGGTCAATAACTGCCCCGCCCTTAGACATTCTTCAATGTCATTATTTCCGATACGACGAAAGATTATCTATTCAAGCACGGAATCACCTTTAACCGAACCGTGTCATTGCGGCTCGGCAAAGACGATTCTGTTATTCCGGTCACTCGTTGTATCTCCGTGTTCTACTTTCCGACTGCGGTTATATATATATTTGTTCCGCAGATATTTTAAAATGTGGGGGCGCAGTCAGACTGCTATATATTTATATTGACTTTACCCTCTGAAATATTCCACACAGTCCCTGAAAAAGATTTTTATTCTTTCGCCAAGTGAGGGGTCCTGTTCAGGAATATTCACTACATCGTCCGTATGTATTTTTATGTACTTTATCTGTGAAGAGTCTATCTTCTGCATTCCGAGTACATTTTCCGCATACTCCTCGACATTTTTTGCAGACATTTTGTTATCGACTTCTGTTTGAAGTCTTATATTCTCCGCCTGTGCAAGATTGAGCTTGCTGTTAAGGGCAGTAACTTCGTTGTATGCAGAACTTCTTCTGTTGAAGCTGTAAACTACCATTCCGAGCATAGCGACTGTGACAAAGGAGATAAATATAACGAGTATTACCGAGCCTGTTTTGCTCTCTGTACTCTCACCTGTCTGCTTTTTTGGTTCTGATGATACCTGTACGGGATTACGTCTTATACGTCCGTTATGTACAGTGTTTGCGGCTCTGTAATTGCTGCTGTCGTTATAGTAGTAAACAGAGTCCTTATCATCCATCAAGCACCGCACTCCTTTCTATGATTCTGAGTTTAGCGCTTCTGCTTCTTTTGTTGTTTTCAAGTTCGTTTTTGTCTGCCTCAATGGGCTTTTTGTTCACAAGCTGTCCGAGCGGTTTGCGCCCGCACACGCACTGTGGAAAATCAGGCGGACATATACAGCCTTTGCACCAACCTGCGAACCGTTGTTTCACGATACGGTCTTCAAGGGAATGGAAGGTGATAACGGCAAGTCTGCCATTTGGTTTCAGGCTGAAAAAGGCTTCATCAAGCCCTTTTGAGAGATGGTCGAACTCTCCGTTGACTTTTATTCTTAATGCCTGAAAAGTTTTTTTGCAGGGATTTTTGTCTCTCCTTGCTTTCTGTGGGATACTTTCCCTTATGATATCCGCAAGCTGAAGAGTTGTTTCTATTGGTTTTACTTCTCTGTGTCTCACGATGTTTGAGGCTATGCGGAACGAGAATTTCTCCTCTCCGTACTCAAAGATAATATTCGCAAGTTCTTTTTCTGACAGGTTATTAACAACGTCTGCCGCTGTCATACCCGTACGGCTCATTCTCATATCGAGAGGAGCATCTGCGTGGTAAGAGAAGCCTCTGCTTGTTTCGTCGAGCTGGTAAGATGAAACTCCCAAATCCATAATTATGCCGTCAACGGCTGGTATGCCCAACCCGTCAAGGACGCTCCGCAAATCGGAATAATTTGACTGTATCACTCTTGCATTTTTATATGCTTTGAGTTTTTCCGAAGCAGCTTTTACCGCATCGGGGTCACGGTCGAGAGCTATGAGCATACCTTTTTCGCTTAATTTTTCGGCGATTGCAGAAGAATGACCTCCGCCTCCTGCGGTGCAGTCCACGTACACACCGTCGGGGTTTACGGCGAGACCATTGATACTTTCGTTAAGCAGCACTGAAATATGTTTAAATTCCATACAATCCTCCTGTTTGGACAGACTTTGAAACATTTTTTTGAAATGTTGTAAACAATAAATTTGCAGGAGCCGTACTACCGGCTCAACCGCCTGTATGCGCTGTGATTTTTAATCTGCACATATGATGTTGCTGTCCTGTTATAGTTCCCGCAGTTTAAATTTTTTGATATCATGTTTCATGCGGGGAATCCGCCCTGCTGCCGGATATTTTTAACGGTGCATAAAATAAAATGCTTTCGCAAATTGCAGCCGAATATGCAGTATTGTATAAAGTTTGCCGCAAAAAGTATCAGACTCTTCGGGAGAGTAAACGGTGACCTGTTATCCTTATGACCATTTCAGAGGTTTCTCACGCACACAGCGGCACGCAAACGGATAAAGGGTAGAAATACCATGAATCACCTTTTTTACCTCTATAATTATTATAACTCATAAACATAAATTTAGCAATACTTAATATTATACAATACTTAATTAAATAAAAAAATTCCGTTTGTGCAATATAACAAATTTTCATCATTTTAACATAATTTAATAAAAGCGGCAGTTTTTATTCAGTAATTATTTTTACTTTAAAGGCTTTTTCGGGCAACAATAAAATTAATTTCATAAAACAAGAAATACCCTGCACGGGCAGGATATTTCCGTATGTATATTCAGTTGTACATTTCTTTTTCAAGGGCATTAAGCAAATGCTTGCAGCTTGGTACAAAAGTCGCAAGAGTAAGTCCTCCCGAAGCAAAACCACCGATAATCGGAACTACTTTTCCCACACTCTTTGCAAAGCTCTGTTTTGTAAGTTTTATGCCGAGCTGGGCGCAGATTTTCTTTACAATCGGATACAAAGTACCCTTTGTGAGAGCTTTTTGAGCAACCCTTTTTTCAAGATTAACGGCAAAGCTTTTGCAGAGAGTTCTCAAACCGTTGCTTGCACCCTCAGCACCGAGCATTACTCCCAAAGCAATAATTATTGCACTTTCAGAATTATCGGACACATCTTTTATACTTTCAATTCCGTAAAGGTACATAAGTTTCTGGGCAACACGCATTAAATAACCAATATACTGTGCCATATCGGCAGGGACTGTTCCAATCATTGCAAGACCGCCGGGCAGACCCGCAGCCGTGGAAATCAAAGTAACCTGAGTGCTTTCAAGCCTTATAACTCCCTTGGCAATTTTTCTGAGTTCCTCTTTGGGAACACCTGCACTTACAGGACCTCTGCTTATTACATCATAAACGTCATACTTACTGTTCACAAACTGTTTCCTTAAAAAGCTGTCCCTTTCCACGTTGACCAAAGGGAGATTAGATGCCGTGTCCATTACAGTGAGAAAAAAATTTCCTTCCGCCATTATAAAACCTACCTTCCAAATTTATACCCTTATATTGTACAGCATAAAAAGGCACTGTCAACAATCTGTATGAAAATATTGACAATGCCTGTACGTATGAGATTATTTTATTTTTGCGTATCTTTCGCTGAAAATAATCTTGTTCATGATGTATTCGGGGGAGATTTCCTCGCCCATGACCATATCGAATATAACGGGAGAGAATCCCGAAACAAGAGCCGCACCTGTTTCCGAGAAAGTTACGGGGATATTGTCGCCGTGGCTGTTTACATTCCAGAAAACAATATCGGGGAGTTTATATCCCGCATCGGAATACATTTTCTTCATTGTGTCAAACATGGTCATGTTGTTTCCGCCCTCTATGCAGTAATTAAACTCCATATCGGAGATAATATATATCTTTGAGGGAAGTTCTTCCTGCGGGAGTTTATTCTTGACAGCCGTATTGAGTATAAGCTTGAATACGGCTTCGAGGTTTGTATCTGCGACTTCGTTGTATTTTGCACAGTGCATAACCTTTTCGCAAATATCCTCGCCCTTTATTTCGACAAGCTGAGGTCTGTGTGAGAAAGTTATGAAATGGTTTGCAAAAGTTCCCGTTGAATGTTCTGCGAAATATATTCCGAGCGAAAGAGCGACATCTATCGGACGGACACCTCCGCAGTTGCAGGTCATTGAACCCGAACCGTCAATAACGGCGATTGCATTTTCGTTGTTTCCGTAGTCGGGGAGATTTTTCCAAGTTACATCAAGGGAAAGTTTCTCATCATCGGAAAGATTCCTGAAATCGGGATTATATATGATTTTTCTTATTATCTCATAGGGATAGAGAGTTGATGCATTGAGTTTAGCCTCGCCCTTTGAAACGCTGTCAAGATATGCGGAATATCTTTCCCCGTCATTTCTTATGAAAGCTTTTCTGTATTTGAACATCGCACCCGAACACTGTTTTGAATAATCAAAAGAATAGTCGGTTTCTCTGAGGTAATTTTCGATTATGTCAATATGCTTTCTGAGTGCGGAGAGAGTTTTTCTGTATTCTGCGCTTGTCATGCCGAGTTTTGAGGCAATTTTATTTGCAAGGCTTCTTGTCTCTGCGGAAGAAGCATTGACGGAGGGAAGCCATTTCGCAATAAGCGAAACAGGCTTGTTCTCTTTCATGTCAGCCTTGTCCTTTTCAAGCTGTGACTTTATTTCGCCGATAACGGCGTTGAAACAAGGAGTACCCGCAAGACAGAGCATATCGTCATATCTGCCGTATTCGGGGATATTTTCGATATTTCTGAAAACCGCATCGGAATCGTCATAGGCAAGGTGTTTGAGAATTATGCGGAAAAAGCGTCTTTCGCCAAGACCGCCTCTTATATCTCTTGCAAAGAAGAGTATTTTCATGGCTGTTTCGGGAGATTCCTTGAAAGCCTTTTTAAAGCAGTTATATATTTCGATGTCTTTATGACCTCTCATAGCACCAGCCTTAAAGAAAAGGTCAATGCAGGCTTTTCCCGAAGTTGTGTGTGTCAAAGCTCCGTTTTCTGTGTAGGTGAGGTTGTTTTCGGTTTCTTTTTTCAGGTATTCAAGCATAAAAATATCCTCCTTTGGTAATCTGCGACACGGCTCATTAAAAAATATGCATCTCCATATAAGCTATGCTGCCTGACCTGCTGCACAAAGGCATAACACAAGGTCTGAACGGAGATAAAATACATACTAAATTCATTTAAATCCAAAATAATTGCTGTACGAAACATTTCCCGTCTAAGTACACAAATAAATTTTTTTCCTGATACAAAAATTAAAAATTGCTGTTGGTACTTTGGGATTACACGTTTCAATAAATCTCCCATCTAAGTGCATTAAAGATTTTTTCAGACAAAAAACGATAATGTTGCTGTAAGCACTTACCTCGGGAACCGAATTAAATTGTCTTTGCTGTATGAGCCGTTAAACTGAGGGACTGACGTAAGACAGCCCGAACAAAGCACATTCTTTTCTGTAAGATTTTCAGTCTTATGAATAAAGCGAATTGCTGTCAGTGCTTTATAAATCAAAAAATCAAAAATATAAAACTAAGCACGTTATTTTTTCTGACCGTGAAAAACAAATATTGCTGTCAGTGCTTATAAATTATATTTCAAAAAAACAAGGCACGCAAAGCCACCGCATATGTGCTATGAAAAATATGATTGGGAAAAATCATCAGAGGTGTTTGGCTGCAAGTGCCTTTAAGTCAGCCAAGGTACATAAAATAATATCTTTAAGAAAGTAAAGATTAATCCTCCATTAACAGGTATTGCTGTAAGTACCTTTTCTCTGACCGTGAATATATTATATCACGGCAAAATAAAAAAATCATATAAAAAAATCTGCGAAGTTAAAAAATTCCAAAAAAAATTATTTTTTTATTTTTTGAAATTCCTATGGCATTTTGTATCAATATGTGTTATAATATAGTTTACCGACTATGAAAGGAGAAATAAAATGTCAATTTACCTTGACAATGCCGCAACAACAAAACCATGCAGGGAGGCTGTCGAATCAGCAGTAAACGCCATGACCGAAAATTTCGGAAATCCTTCATCTCTGCACCGTGCGGGTCTTGACGCACAGCTTGTCCTTGACAATGCAAGAAAAGTTATCGCTTCCTCAACAGGTGCGGAAAGCGAAAACATAATATTCACATCGGGAGCTACGGAAAGCAACAACCTCGCAATAAGGGGAATATGTTCCGCTTACGGAAAAAGAAAGAAAAAAATTATAGTTTCTTCGGTTGAACACGCATCTGTTGACGAAACTTTAAACGATGTGGAAAAAAACGGCTTTGAAGTAGTCCGCATATCTCCCCGTGAGGACGGAAATTTCTATGCCGAGGATTTTATAAATGCCTGCGATGAAAATACTGTTTTAATTATAATGATGTATGTAAACAACGAAACGGGTTATATTCTTCCCGTTCAGGAAACTTTCACCAAAGTAAAAAAACGTTTCCCCGATATAATAACCCATACGGACTGCGTACAGGCTTACATGAAAATAAATTTCAAGGCGGGCAGACTTTGTGCTGATTTGATATCTTTAAGCGGTCACAAAATTCATGCCGTAAAGGGTATCGGTGCGCTTTATATCAGAAAGGGCATAAGGCTTATCCCTATAATTACAGGCGGAAAACAGGAAAAAGGCATACGTTCGGGAACTGAATCCGTTCCGCTTGCGGCGGCTTTCGGTTCGGCTGTGAACAGATTCTCGAAAGATATTGATACAAGATACGAAAAAGTTTCGGAACTTAAAAAATATCTTGTCGAAAAAATTTCCGAAATTGACGGAGTTGAAATAAATTCCCCCGAAAACTGTTCACCGTACATAATAAACATATCCCAGAATAAGCGTTCGGAAATAATGCTTCATTTCCTTGAAAGCAAGGGAATTTATGTTTCAAGCGGTTCAGCCTGTTCAAAGGGTCAGCAGAGCGGTGTTCTCGGACAATTCGGAATCACGGGAAAACGTGCCGACTGCGCAATAAGAATAAGCATGACAGCCGAAACTACCATACAGGAACTCGATGAATTTATAAACGCTTTGAAATACGGAATGGAAAATTTAAGAGGATAGAAAGGATAACAAAATGAAAGAAATTTTACTCGCAAAATACGGAGAAATGGCTCTCAAAGGACTTAACAAGAAAACATTTGAGGACGTTCTCATGAAGAACGTGAAAAGAAGGCTCAGAAGTCTCGGAAAATTTGAGTATTCAAGCGCACAGTCAACGCTTTATATAACTCCCGTTGATGAAAATATCGAACTTTCGGAAGTTTCGGAACGTGTCGGAAAAATATTCGGCATAGCAACTTACTGCCGTGCCTGCGTCTGCGAAAAGGATTTCAATGACATAAAAGAAAAAAGCATTGAATATTTAACCGATATACTTTCGGGTGCAAAAACTTTTAAGGTCAACGCAAAGCGTGCGGACAAGTCTTTCCCCATGAACTCCCCCGAAATATGCGCTGAACTCGGCGGAATACTCCTCGAAAAATTCCCCAATCTTACAGTTGATGTAAAAAATCCCGAAATTACCGTAACAGTCGAAATAAGAGATACAAACGCTTATGTTCACGCTGAAAATATAAAGGGCGCAGGCGGTCTGCCAATAGGCACAAGCGGAAAAGCCCTCCTTCTTCTTTCAGGCGGAATCGACAGCCCCGTTGCGGGATATATGATAGCAAAAAGAGGCGTTCATATCGCTGCAATACACTATGTAAGCCCTCCTTACACTTCCGACAGGGCGCAGCTTAAAGTTGAGCAGTTATGCGAAAAAATGACGGCTTACTGCGGAGGAATAGCGTTTTTCTGCGTGCCGTTCACGGAAATTCAGGAGGCTATAAAAGACAACTGCCCCGAAGAATTTTTTACAATAATAATGCGCCGTCTTATGATGGAAATTGCCCAGAGAATAGCTAAAAAAGACAACTGCCTCGCACTTGTTACGGGCGAAAGCATAGGTCAGGTCGCAAGCCAGACAATGGCGGCTATGTGCTGTACAGATGCAGTATGTAAAATTCCCGTGTTCCGCCCGTGTATCGGAATGGATAAAACGGAAATAATAGAAATTGCAAGAAAAATTGATACATTTGACATATCCGTACAGCCCTATGAGGACTGCTGTACGGTATTCACTCCCAGACACCCGAAAGTCCGCCCAAGACTTGAAGATATAGAAAAAGCTCAGGCAAATTTTGACTTTGAACCGCTTATACAAAAAGCTGTTGAGAATACGGAAATGAAAACTTTTGACTTAAATAAGGGCTGATTATCGGAAATATCGTATTTTAGCCAAAAATTCACGGTATTATCACCTGTTTTACAAGTTGAAACATATAATTTTGTTATAGCTGTGAAAAAATATCATGAAAATTTGTTTCAGTCATTGACAAATCGGCATGAAATAATGTAAAATATAAAGATAAAAAGAGTCTGTATGCTCGGCACGGCATGACAGATAACAGAGGGGAGCAGCTAAATGAGCAGAAAAAAAAATGACAACCCGCATGAGGAATATTCTGCACCAAACGGCGCAGATAACATAAATCACATAAGAAGTTCACCCGACAGCAATTATGAACAGCACCAGAGATACGCACAAAGACCGCTGAGGAGAGTAAACAGTCACCCAAATCAGCAATATCAACAGAACCCCTATCAGCAATACCCGAATCAGCAGTATCAGCAGAATCCCTATCAGCAATACCCTAATCAGCAGTATCAGCAGAATCCCTATCAGCAAAACCCTAATCAGCAGTATCAGCAGAATCCCTATCAGCAAAACCCTAATCAGCAGTATCAACAAAATCCCTATCAGCAAAACCCTAATCAGCAGTATCAGCAGAATCCCTACCAGCAACAGCCATACGGAAATTATCAGGGTCAGCAGGTTCAAAGAAATCCCGCCCCGAAAAAGAAAGTTTCGGGTAAAAAGAAAAAGAAGAAAAAAACTCTCGGTCAAAGCATAAGAGGACTGTTTCCGTACAAAGAAGATTCGGTAGGCGAAAGAATAAGAAAACTCGTCTTTCTCGGCTCGATAGTCGCAATTATCATATGCGGATATCTTGTTGCGGATTATTACCTTGACCTCTGGAAAAGCAGACAGCTTACGGACAGTATCAAGAATATATATATAACCTATGACAGAAGCGATGACAACGAACAGAAATCCGACGGAATGGAAAAATATTATACTCTCCTTGACGGCGCAAGAAAACTCCTTGATATGAACGCCGATTCCATAGGATTTATCACGATAGAGGGAACTCCCATACAGAATCCCGTTGTAAAAGCTCAGGACAACAACAAATATTTAAATCTTAATTTCTACGGTGAGGAATCCCGTGCGGGAACTGTTTTCCTCGATTGGAGATGTAATTTTGATGTTGTCGAAAATCATAAACTCTTGCTTCAAAATGCAGACAACCTTGTTGTTTACGGTCACAATATGGGCGATGAGAGTATGTTCGGCTGTCTGAAATATTATCAGAGAGATTACAACTACTATATACAGCACCCCGTAATTGAATTTAATTCAAATTACGAAATGTACAAGTACAAGATATTCGGAGTTATACTCGTTGACGCATTTGATGAATCCGACACAAAATTTGACTGCTGGAACAAGCTTTATTTCTCAGACGAAAACGATTTCTACGATTTTGTAAACGAGATAAAAAGAAGAACCATTGTTTCAAATGATGTAGATGTAAAATACGGAGATTCACTTCTGACTTTATCCACCTGCAATACAACACTCGGCGACAACGGCAGACTTTTAATAATCGGCAGGCTTGTCAGGGACGGAGAAGACCCCCTCGCAGGTACTCAGAACGCTACCCCGAATCAGAACGTGAAATATCCGAATCTTTATTATCAGACAAAGACATACGAATCATACGACCCGAACGCACCTTTTGTGCCTTACGGTCCGTAAAAATTTTTCAATAGGAGATTACAAATGAAAAAAAATACAAAGATAATACTTGCAAGTTCTGCCGCCGTTGTTGCGGCGGGACTTATAGCATTCGTGCTTATACTTCACAACAGAAAAGAAGAAGTCCCCGTAGTTGAGGAAATACCGATTGTCACCGAAACGGAAACAACTACCGTTACAACTACCGAAGAACCCGAAACTACTACAACTACTGCCATTCCCGTTCTTTCGGACAGGGCTAAGGAACTCCTCAAACAAAACAAGGATACTGTCGGCTGGATTAAGATAAAAAATACTCAGGTTGATTATCCGATAGTGCGTGACCCCGGAGAAGTAAAAGCTACCGATACATATTACGGCGGTCAGGAATACGGCTGGAACTCTTTCTATCTCGACCACGACTTTGACAGAAATTACTGGCGTGAAGGCGCACTCTTTATGGATTTCCGAAACGAATTTGGCGGTTTTGAGGAAGAACAGTCCGAAAATATTGTAATCTACGGTCACAATATGGCTAACGGAAATATGTTCGGTTCTATCAGAAGATACCGTCAGGATTACAGTTTCTACGAACAAGAGCCTTTCATTCAGTTAAGCTCAAACTATAAAGATTATGACTATGTAATCTTTGGATTCTGCGTAACAAGCGGAAACTGGTACGGAGATTTCATTTACTGGGACATGGAAGAACTCGACACAAAGGAAGATTTCGATTATTATGTAAATACTGTCCGCTCAAAGCAGATGATAGACACAGGCGTTGATGTTAAATACGGCGACAAGCTTCTGACTCTTTCAACCTGCTACGCAGATGAGGACAATTCAAGATTCATAATAGTCGCAAGACGTTTGCGTGAAGGCGAAAAAGCAGGCGATTTCGCAAGCATAGAGAAAAGACCCGTTACAACCACTCAAAGCACTTCCGCAAAAGTTTCATCGCAGACAACAACTACTACATCAGTTTACGCTGATTGAGGTGAATTATGAAATTAAAAAATATATCAAAGTGTACAGCCGTAATCACCGCAGTCGTATCGGCAGTTTTTTCATCGGGAATAATGCAGACTTCCGCATATTATGACGAATACGGCAACTGGTACGAGGATTATTATGACAACGGCGTTTACGACAACGGCTACTATGATGACGGAATGTATTACGATGACGGCGGCGGAGAATATTACGATGATTCGGAAAGTTCGGAAGATTCCGAAGAATCTGAGGAAACCACGACAGTTTCAACAACATCTGCAAGCACAACTCAGACCACTACCGCAAAAAATGCTGATACAAATACAACTCCCGAAAATTCGGGCAGTCAGTGGTATAAGGCTAAACTTGGCGAATATGACAACAGCCTGCACCTGATAAGCTATCAGACATCTCCCGAAGCATCAAACGGAAATTCCTCATCAATAGAGGCAGGTGCAAATACTCCGGGAGTGCCTGTTCCCGTGCCGATTCAGACATCAGGCGGCGTTGTGAATCAGGTTCCCTGTGTCGAAAGAGAACCCGAAATAGATGCACAGCCGGGAGAATTTGCAATAGTTACATACGGCTGGGGTCACGGTGTAGGTTTAAGTCAGAACGGCGCAAATTTCTATGCCGAATACAGCGGCTGGAATTATCAGGATATACTTTTCCATTACTACCCCGACACTTATCTAATGAATACAGGCGAAGCCGATGACGAGGAAATAACTATCGCAGGCGTTGAAGATGATGCGCTCAATCAGGTTGCAAAAATAGTCTACTGCGAAATAGGCGAATGGATGAACTATGAGGCTATAAAAGCTCAGGCTGTTGCAGTTTATACCTACTGCAAATATCACAATAACGATTCCGCAGATTTGAGAGGAAAAAACAATCCCCCCGAAATAGTTGTAAGAGCCTGTGAGGAAGTCCTCGGAGAAGCATTGTACTATGACGGAAATTTCGCCCTTACAATGTTCTCGGCATCAAGCGGAGGAGTTACAGCAAACTGTCAGGAAGTATTCTGGGCAGACCTCCCGTATCTGAGAAGCGTTTCAAGCGACTATGACGCAGCCCTTGACCCCCATTACGGAACTGTATCGTATTTCAGCGACACGTATATCAAGAATATGCTCGAAAGAACCTATAAAATAAAACTCTCGGACGACCCCGGAAACTGGATTCAGCCGACTTATTCCGAACAGACAGGCTATGTGACGGAAGTAAATATTGACGGGCAGAAAACCGTAAGAGGCTACGATTTCAAGCTTGATATGGGTCTTAAATCCTCAAAGTTCAATGTTTATTACAATTACAGATATACGGATTATGACGGCGATGAGGATTCAGAAATGACTGAGGGCGAACGAAATTCACAGAAAGAAATAAACGGTGAATTTGACAACAGCGAACCTATTGAAGTTTCAAAAGACGATTCCGACAAAAAAGATGAAGAATCCTCGGACGATTCAAAAACAGAGGAAACTCCCGCAGACAGTCAGGAATATAATGACTATTACCAAGAACCCGCATATCAGGAACCTGTTTATCAGGACCCCGCATATGTTGACCCCAATTACGGATACGACCCCAACTATGGTTATGACCCGAATTACGGCTATGACCCGAATTACGGATATTATTGATTTTTGATTTCTCCCTTTGTCGGATTACAGCAAAATTCGACAGAGGGAATTTTTATGCCGTTTAATAACTGGTAAATATGTACATATAACAGCTTAATTTTAAGACGGTTTATATAAATTATGAAGAAATTATTAATTTTAATAGAATTGTAATAATTTAGTAATAGTTTTGTAATGAATTTTTCGCCGAAACAATGTATAATGTAAGTATTGGACATATTATAGGCAAAAATTTGAAAGAAGTGTGAAAGACATGAATAAAAAAATGAATAAGATTAAGTCAGCAGTCCTCAGCGGTATGATTGCCGTTGGTTCTGTGGCAGGTTCTTTCGCAGCAGTTGCTCCCTCCCTCAATGCATCTGCGGCAAGCACCGACAATTACGCAAAACTTCTCCAATACTCTCTCTATTTTTACGATGCAAATATGTGCGGTAAAAATGTTGGCGAAAGGTCAGCACTCACATGGCGTGACGACTGCCATACTTCCGATGAGGTTGACGGCGGTTTCCACGATGCAGGCGACCACGTAAAATTCGGACTCCCCGCAGGCTATGCCGCATCTGTACTCGGACTCAGCTATCATGAGTTCGGTGACGCTTTTGAAGCAACAGGACAGACTGCACACCTTAAACTTATAACAGACCATTTTGCAGAATTTTTCAAGAACAGCACAACACTCTCAGGCGGCAGCGTTACAAACTTCGTTTACCAGATTGGTGACGGAAACGCAGACCATGCTGAATGGTGCGCTCCCGAAATGCAGGGTCCTTCAAGCAGAAAAACTTTCTCGACAAATTCAGGCGCAAGCGATATCGCAGCAGAATATGCCGCAGCTCTTGCCGCTAACTACGTAAACTTCGGAAACACAGAAGACCTGACATATGCAAAGGCTCTCTTTGATTTCTCCACAAAATACAACAAGAAAGCTACTGACGGTGTAGGCAGCTTCTACGATTCATGGGATTACTATGACGATCAGGCATGGGCAGCAGGCTGGCTCTACCTCGCAACAAAGGACAATACATACAAGTCATTCCTCAACACATACATGAATACAAGCGATGCAGGTTCATCAGGCATGGACGGCGGTAAGTGGGGTATTTACTCAACTCTGAGCTGGAACAACGTAAGCATGGGCGCAGGTATTCTCCAAGCTGAAATAAACAAAAGTACCGATGACTGGAAGAAAGTAACCACCTATATCGACAGCAAGGGAGGAACTTCAAGCGACTGGTACTGGGAAAGCGAATGGGGCAGTGCAAGATATAATACCGCACAGCAGACAGCAGCCCTTATAGCTTCAAAGTACAATGCAAAGGACTATTATTCGTGGGCTAAGGGTCAGATGGATTATATCCTCGGAAACAGCCCCTGCGGTAAGAACCTTGTCGTAGGCATGGAAAGCAACTCTGTACAGTATCCTCACCACAGAGCAGCATCAGGCTATTCAAGCTTTGACGAAATGGGCGACAATACAACTTACAGCAGCAAGGGACACGTTCTCGTAGGCGCACTCGCAGGCGGTCCTAAGGACAAGGCAGGTACGTTCATTGACTCCGTAAAAGACTACTACTGCAACGAGGTAACTCTTGACTACAATGCAACTCTTGTAGCAGCAGCAGCAGGTCTTTATTCAAAATACAAGACAGGTACAGTCGTTGACCCGTCCTCTATCCCCGGTGTTGACGGAAGTGCAGTAGGACCGATAGTTACAACTCCTCACGAGGATATCGTAACAACAACTCCCAACGATACACCCGTTGTTCAGACAACCACAACAAAGGCTGATACAACTCCCACTCAGACAACAACTCCTCAACAGAGCGGTTCGGGTACTGACAAGAAAGCAACTCTTTCAGGTTCAAACGGCGAATACACATTCAATCCCGAAAATGCTGATTCTATCGAACTCAACCTCACCATAAACTCAAATGACACAGAGGGTAACGGTGCTATCGGATTCAGCGATGCGGCAGGTAACTGGACACAGGTTGAATTTAAGCTTAATATCAGCGGCGGAAAAGCTACTGCTACCGTGTCGGGCGAAAAACTCAAAGGCGTAAGCAATGCAAAGCTTATGATTTGGTGGCCCTCATCTGCAACTGTTGACAGCGTTATGCTCAAATTCAACAACTCACAGCCCGTTGTCGCTACAACAACCACAACTGTTGCTCCTCAGACAGTTGCAACAACTACAACCGAGGCTCGTGTTGACATAGTAACAACAGTTCCGAGTTCGGCTCAGGAAGATGGACCCGACAACAAGTCAGACGGCACAACCGTTTACGGTGACGCTAACCTTGACGGAAATGTAACAATATCCGATGCTGTTACAATTCTTCAGTATCTTGCAAATGCAGAACAGTTCCCGCTCAGCGAACAGGCAAGAAAGAATGCGGACGTTGACGGTGTAGGCGGTGTAACAGGTAAAGATGCCGCTGTTATACAGCTCGTTGACGCAGGTACATACACTGCTTCACAGC
>JAFYFU010000045.1 GCA_017543595.1 Ruminococcus sp.
CCATTTTTCAAGGATTTTCAGGCAGTATAATTCCATGTCATACACTCAGTACATCAACACAAGACGCACAAAAGCCGCCGAACAATTACTCTCAGACCCGAAAATTTCCGTGACGGAGGCGGCTATGCGTTCGGGATTTAAGAGTATAACAACTTTCAATAGGATTTTCAGGGAGATTAAACACTGCACGCCCTCGGATTTCAGAAAATTAATTCAGATTATTGACTACTAAGCCAAAAGCCGTATCTTTCGATACGGCTTTCATTATAAGTTATTTATGTATGGAGATTCCTCTTATGAAATTCCCCTTTGTTGCATTAACAATTTAATAATTTGAAGTCTTATTTCTTCTTCACTGTCAGCTTGTCCAGAACGACTTGCTTTTGAGAGATAAACATATTCATCAAATAATTCTTCATCATCATAGTCCTCATATTTGGACTGATAAAGGAAATACAGACCCGCTGCACCTGCAACACCAAGTAATCCGTCCCAAAATCCCATAAAACTACCTCCTTAATAATCTTTATACCTGTCAAATATTTCTGCAAGAGACCTCTTTGAAAGTCCATTTTCGCTGGCTATTTTGGCAATAGCATCGTCCTGAGACATTCCAGCCAATATCAAATCAATAATTGCTTTTACAAGTCGCAAAAACCAAAGTGATGTATCTCCCATCACAGACCCTCCTTATTAAAAAGATTTATCATATTCCTCATACCTCTTATAAACCTCCAACTTATGCTCCAACGCTCTCAATAACTCGTCATCATCACCTGACGCATATGCCCTGTTAACAGCTTCACTTGCTCTCCTTAAATCATCTGAAATCTGAATATGTCTACCTATCTGTCTGCTTTCATACCTCAAAATCTCCCTGATAAGCATATCCTTAATTGACATAATTATTACCTCCTAAAAATTTTTTCTTTCCTGTCATATCCTGCCGTTAGCTTTGTATGACGAACAAGCAGGACGGTTGCCATATGTAGGACATTTTAATTTTGCACACATTTCTCTTGCACTTGCATCATAATAGACATGATTTGGAGCAATCGAAAAAGCTAAGTGCTGTTCCGTAGGGTCATTCCAATAGGAACAAGTGGCGCAGACTTTTATGACATTGATGTCAATGTGCATCCAGCCTACTTCAGGTTTTGCTTTCATAAAAATCTCTCCCTTTTAAAAAAGTTTATATGCATTATGCCTGTCCTCTAATGTAATTATATTATATCACATAATTTTACAAACTCTGTTCCGATATCGGAACAATCCACAAAAAAATTATGAATTTTTTATTAATTTTATTCATGATATAAAACTCATTTATTAAATTTGCGGCAAATATGCTGTTTTTTGCGGCAAATTTTTAATTTCCCCGATGTATAATATAAGTAGTAAAAAATTTCCGAAAGACTTTGATTTGTTCTGATTTCGGAACAAACATAATTACCATAAAATGGTATAATGTAAAGGTCTGAAAATAAAATCGGGGGGAATAACCATGAATAAAAATGTTGAAATCAAAATCGGTAAAAATATCCGCTATCTCAGAGAATCTCAGGGGCTTACTCAGGAAATGCTTGCCGCCCAGCTTCAGACAAGGGGCTGTGACCTAACACGTTCGGCTATTGCAAAAATTGAAATCGGTGCAAGACACCTCTATCCCGATGAAATGAAACTTATAAAAGATATACTTAAAGCTGACTACAAAGATATTTACGAATAAAATTTCCCTGCACCATGCAGGGATTTTTTGAACTGCAAGAATTTTCACAATAAAAATGAATTTTTCTGTCTGCTATCATCTTTTTATCACAAAAAAGGTTATAATAGTATGTAGCGGGCAGGATATAACCGTCTGCCATGTTTTGATTTTTGTGCCGTTTACGGTTTATATGATTTTAAAGCGAGGAATTTCAGATGAATGATGAGTACAATTATTTCAATGACGAAACGTCTTACAGTTCCAACAACAACACTCCCCGAAAGCCCCCGAAAAATAAAGGTCTGAAAGTTGTTATAGGCGTGCTTTGCGTTGCAATACTCGGAGCAGGTTCTTATCAGGCTTACAGGTTTATAAACGACAACAGCTTCGGTGAGGTCACTGACCTTACAGTACAGAGCGAAATGCCCGAACGTCAGGCGGAAGTCAAAAATTCCGATGAATCCGAAGAAGTCGTTGAAAAGCAGGAAAGAGCAGAAGATAAAAAAGCTCCCTCCGCAAAGGAAAGTTCCCTGCCGAGTCTTATTCAGGTTGCCGCACGCAAAGATGCAAAATACCTCCCCGATATCGTTGACGAAATAATGCCCTCTGTTGTGGGAGTTTCCTCTACTTTTGAATACACACAGGAATATAATTCATGGGGATTCATGGGATTCCAGCCGCAGACCGAAACAAAGGAAGTTACAGGAACGGGAACAGGCATAGTTATGACCGAGGACGGCTATATTATCACAAATTCCCATGTTGTCTATGATACGGAATACGGCTGCGGAAAAGCCATTGATGTTTCTATTCTCCTCAGCGATGAATCAGAACACAAGGCGAAAATTATAGCCTATGACATTGAAACAGACCTCGCTGTACTGAAAATAGACGAAACAGGTCTTACTCCCGCACAATTCGGTGACAGTAATGATTTGAGAGTCGGCGAACTCGTTATAGCTGTCGGAAATCCTCTCGGCTTTGATTTGTTCGGTTCTGTAACAAGCGGTATAGTTTCGGCACTTAACAGACAGATTTCAATAAATGAGAAAAATATGACCCTTATTCAGACAGATGCCGCCATAAATTCAGGAAATTCAGGCGGTCCTCTTTTGAACAGCTGCGGTCAGGTAATAGGTATAAATTCCGCTAAAATGTCCTCCGCATACGGTTCGGCAAGCGTTGAGGGTCTCGGATTTGCAATTCCCATAAGCGATGCAAAAATTATAATTGATGACCTTATAAACAACGGCTATGTTACAGGCAGACCGCAGATAGGAATTACTACTGTTGACGTTACGGAGGCTTATTCAAGATATTTAAATATTCCTATGGGCGTGTATGTTCAAAGTATTCAGAAAGACAGTGCAGCCGAAAAAGCAGGACTTCAAATCGGCGATGTCATTATCGACATAGAGGGCGAAGCTGTCAAGACTGCCGAGGAATTAAACAAAGTCAAAAATAATTACAAGGCAGGAGATAAAATTACTATCACTGTTACAAGGGCGGGAGAAGATATAAGTATAGACCTTATTCTTCAGGAATCTTCCGAACACAAGGAAAATCCCCTTGACTATGAGACAGATACTTCCGAAACATGATATCTAAAATTCATAACTTATCCTCATGACCGCAGAAACGGATAAACCGTTTCTGCGGTTTTGCATACCCCGAACTTTTTTTGCATATCATATTACAAAGCAATTAAGGAGGTTCATTATGGATTTGAGAATAAACAGAGAAACTGTTCCCGCTGTGGAATGTATCTGGAACGGATTGCAGGAACAAAGCGTGGAACTTGATTACATACTCCCCGACTACTACCCCGATATTTTCCGACTGATAAGATGTGAAGTTATCCCCGTAATAACGGGATATTCCGTCATAGGCGACAAGCTTTCCTATGAACTGCGCTGTGATATAAAAATACTTTACTGTACCGACACCGACAGCGTTATCCGCTGTATATCGCAGAAACAGACTTTTTCAAGAATTGCCGAGCCTGCAAAAATCTGCCAAGACCCGATAGTTAAAATATCCGCAAAGACAGACCATGTTAATTATCGTGCTGTAAACAAACGCCGTCTTGATGTCAGAGCCGCCGTATCCGTGAAAATTGATATCTCAGGAATTAAGAATCAGGAAGTTATCAGCGATGTTTCAGGTATGAATATTCAGCTCAGAAAAACTCCCGTGAATTTTGAATCCGCAAAAATAAATGCCGAGAAAATTCTCCGCATTTCGGAGGAAACAGAAATTTCCGCAGCCCAGCCACCTGTTATATCCGTAATATCAAGCAGATGTACTCCCAATGCTACCGAAACAAAAATAATCTCAGGAAAACTCCTCGCAAAAGGAGAAGTAAATATTTCTCTGCTCTATTCCTGCGAAAAAGACGGAAAAGGAACTGTTGAGCCTATGTCTTTTTCCGTACCTTACAGTCAGATAGTTGATATGGACGGTCTTGACGACAGTTTTTCCTGCTCCGCAAATGCCGAAATATTAAGCTGTGAACTCACTCCGTCAGGCGACAAAAACAACGACAACAGAATTATTAAATACGAAACGGAAATAAAAATTTCATGTCAGGCTGTTAAAACTTCTTCCCTTATGATTGCTGTTGATGCGTATTCGACAGTTTATCCCTGTGAGGTTTCTTTTTCCGATGTAAACGCAAGACAAATGCCACTTATATATACCGAAAATTTCAGGCATACCGCCAAAATTTCAGAGGGCGAAAACGTCCCCGCAAATATTTTTGCCATGTGGGTAACTCCCAAAAATATAAATACAAGGCTTTCGGAGGACGGCAAAACCGTCACGGTAACAGGTATGCTGACTTATTCAATGGCTGTGCAGGATAACTCCGGAATGATTACCATGCCCGACAGAGATGAAACTTTTGAACAGGTTATAAGCATAGAAAATGATATTTCAGGTGCTTCCCTCTCCGCTTCAATAACCGTCACGGACGTTTCCTATAATATCTCGTCTGAGGGAATACTCACCGCAAAATCAGATATATCCGCAAAAATATCCGCATCGGGTTCTTCTTCCGTGAGGGCTGTTTCTGAGATTATCATTGACGATAAAACAAAAAAACAGCGTGACGGCGATTATGCCATAAAATTATATTTCGGTGTTAAGGGCGAAAATTTATGGGATATAGCCAAAAGATACAATACAAGCGTTGATTCTGTAATCGAAGAAAACGAACTGAACGGAGATATAATCGAAAATGACGGCATGATTCTTATTCCCATTGTTGACGGCTGATACAAAATTAGAAAGGAACAGAGTATGAATAAAGATATTTACAGCAATATCGCCGAAAGAACAAACGGTGATATATACATAGGCGTTGCAGGACCTGTCAGGACGGGAAAATCTACATTTATTAAAAAATTTATGGAAACTCTTGTTATCCCGAATATAAAAAGCTCTTTCATGCGTGAGAGAGCCGTTGACGAATTGCCCCAGTCCGCCGCAGGAAAAACTATTATGACAACAGAACCGAAATTCATTCCCGAAGAAGCTGTGGAAATAGACCTTGGTGACGGTGCTGTCATGAATGTAAGACTTATTGACTGCGTTGGCTATATCGTCCCAAGTTCAATAGGCTATATTGAAAACGAACAGCCACGAATGGTTATGACTTCATGGTTTGATGAGGAAATACCTTTTAACATGGCTGCCGAAATCGGCACGCAGAAAGTTATAACAGACCATTCAACAATAGGGCTTGTTGTCACAACTGACGGAAGTATATCGGATATCCCAAGGGAAGAATATGCCGAATGTGAAGAACGTGTTATCCGTGAATTTCGTGAACTCGGAAAGCCCTTTGTTGTTATTCTCAATACTGTCAATCCGTCATCTCCCGATGTGAAAAAACTCTCCGCAGAATTAACCCAAAAATATGATGCGGAAGTTATCCCCGTCAATGCTTTAAGCCTTGACGAAAACGATATAAAAGAAATCATGAAGGAAATACTATATTCTTTCCCCGTAAAGGAAATAAATATCAGAACTGCACGCTGGATAAATTCCCTCGAAAAAGGTCATTGGCTTAAATCTGAAATTCTCGACTGCATAAGAAATTCCGCAAAAGATATTAAAACTGTCCGTGAAGCAAGCCTTTCCGCCGTTGCCATGCAGGAATGTCCACATATAATCAGTGCCTCCGTGACTTCAATAGACCTCGGAAAAGGTTCTGTGACCGTCACCGCCGAACTCGATTCAGGTCTTTTCTATAAGATTCTCGGAGAGGAAACAGGTATAAATATCGAAAACGAAAGCGATTTAATGCCCCTGCTTATGGAACTCAATGAAATCAAGAAAAAATACGGAAGAATCGCCCCCGCACTCGAAGAAGTTGAGGCGACAGGCTACGGAATAGTTATGCCCGAACAGGAAGAATTAACTCTCGAAGAACCTAAAATTATTAAACAGGGCGGAAAATACGGCGTGAAACTGAGAGCCTCCGCACCTTCCATTCACCTCATGAAAGCCAATATAAACACTACTGTTTCGCCAATTGTCGGAACGGAAAAACAATCCGAAGAACTTGTAATGTATCTGCTTGACGGATTCAATGAAGACCCCGCAAAAATCTGGGAAAGCAATATTTTCGGAAAATCCCTCCATGAACTTGTAAACGAAGGTCTGCACAACAAGCTTTGCAGAATGCCCACTGACGCAAGAATGAAACTCCAAGAAACTCTCGAAAGAGTTATCAATGACGGCTGTTCAGGGCTTATCTGTTTTATACTTTGAAAATTTACAATAAATTTCCCCTGACGAAACAGGGGAATTTTGTATTACATATATAACCTGTAAACTTGGTATAAGTTAAAACAAAAATACTTTTTGTATATCTCAAAAATATATTGATTTTATAATCCTATTATGATATAATTATTCATATATCGTATGAGGAGATGATTTTTTTGAAAGGAAAGGACAATCAGGACTATTTATGCTTCGCAGATTTTGAATTTACCTGCGGTAAAGGCATATCACGCTGGAAGTGTGAAATTCTCTCTGTCGGACTTGTTATATGCGACAACAAATACAGAATAAAAGAGAATTTCTACTGCACCTGCCGACCCAATAAGTCACCCGAATTAACCGAAGAATGTAAAAAATTAACTCTGCTTAAACAGGACGAAATTGACAATTCCCCCGATTCTGATGATGTTATGTCCGCCGCCGTCAGACTTGTTCATAAATATAACATCAAAAAAATTTTTGTGTGGGGAAATTTTGACAAGCCTGCACTTAAATCCGATATCAGAATACATAATAAAATAAAAAAAGAATCCATGCACATAAGCCGTATATGTTCAATTATTCTCGATATACAGGAGGAAACCATTAAAAAAATGAACCTCCCGCAGGCTGTAAATATCGAAGAACTCGCAGGTGCGTTCGGGTTTGTGCCGTCATCGGGAACTTTTCACAATGCCCTGAATGATGCCCTTGCGCTTTTTACAATTTACAGAAGTATCTACACAACGGATTTTGAAAACAATGAGAATTTCATTAAAATAAAAAACGAAAGAACTGAGAAAATCGAAACACAAAAGCGCATAATTGAAGAAAAACGCAGAACAATCGCTCTTTCTCTCCCTCTTAACGAAAAAGAAAAAACTTACTATGACAAAATCTGCGAAAATAATTCGGAGGAATCCATAAGCGAATTTATTTTCCTTAGATACAAGTGTATTTCTTCAATTCAACGAAATCCCGATGATTTGTATTTCTATTTCGTGGTATTCAACGACAAGACAAATATAAAAGTTGTCCCCGAATCAAAATACGAAACAGATAAAAACCGTTCCGCATTAAGGGTTGAACGCTTTGCAAAAGCTCAGTTCGGTTCGGTTGTCCTCAGAGAGTGTTATTTCCGCAAGAAATTACACTCTATCATATGACAAAAACGGGACATATTGTCCCGTTTTCTTATTCGTCATATTTTCTTATTCTGAGCGTTGCGCCGATTTTTTCACAAATCTGCCTTGATGCTTCAATCTGTTCGGGCGGTATAACGTCAACTACCGACATTATAACTTTTGCATTTCCCGTCTTTACGCAGTCGGAAGTAAATTTCTGCATGGCTTCAAAGGCATTTTCATATTTCGGTCTTGTAACAGCCATATATTCATCTTTTGTCCCTGCGTTGAGACTTACCGAAACAGTATCCATAACTTTGCAGATATCCTCTGCTATGCTTTTTTCGTTTATGAGGTCGCCGAGACCGTTTGTATTTATTCTTAATTTTTTACAGCCTTTTTCTCTGAGATACTCAGCTGATTTTATTACGGTTTCAAGTCTTTCTGTGGGTTCACCGTATCCGCAGAACACTATTTCGTCATATTTTTTAATATCACGCTTGTCAAAGTCCGCAAATATTTCCTCCAAAGTCGGTTCATGTTCAAGCCACAAAGGGTCTGAACCGTATGCGCCGTCAGCGTTGTTTCTTATGCAGAAAGTGCAGGCACACGGGCATTTATTTGTAATGTTTATGTAGAGGTTGTTTCCAACTTCATAAGATATAGTCATTGCCTTTTTCATAATTATCCTCCCGATTAAAATATTAATCAATGTATATTCTCGGCACTCTCTTGGATATTCCGCAGACAACTTCATATCCTATTGTGCCGTAAATGCTTGCAAGTTCATCGGCGGTTATGCAGTCGTTTCCGTCTTTTCCTATGAGAGTAACTATATCCCCTGCTTTTGCTTCGGGGACATCTGAAATGTCAATCATAAGCTGGTCCATGCATACTCTGCCTGTGATTTTACATCTTTTTCCGTGGACAAGTATTTCTCCCTTTGAGCTTAAAAGCCTTGAATATCCGTCCGCATAGCCTATTGTAACAGTGGCTATTTTCATTTCATGTTCAGCCCTGAAAGTGCGTCCGTAACTTATGCAATCGCCCTTGTTCACGGTCTTTATGTGGGATATAACGGCTTTGAGTTCCATTACGGGTTCAAGACCTTCAG
>JAFYFU010000046.1 GCA_017543595.1 Ruminococcus sp.
CGCTCCGCTCCTCACTCCAAAAGGTGCTTGCCAATTGCTGCCAACGACAAAGCAGCCTGCACAAATTGCACAGACTGCTTTTGATCACTACATAGATTATTTTTGTTTTTTGCGCTGTCTACTTGACAGGGGGCGGGTCATCATAAAGACAGCTCTTTTTCTTACTGTTCCTGTTGTTCTTTTTTTATTCCGAAAATCGCCCTTAATATTCCCGAAAGAAATTTAGGACTTCTTATGACGACTATTTTCGTATGTATCCCTCCCTTGCTGTAATATTACATTATATTCAGCGTGGGGATTTTGGTTACTTCTCAGACCATATTAAAAGGGCTTTTCCCGAACGTATTGAAATAGTTGCTTTTTCGCCTGTTATTTCGTTGCTTACGCCCAAAGGAAAACTGTTTTTCATGACATAATTTTCAAGGGGATATTTAGTACCCCTCATATATTCTATGTCAAGTTCGTCCGTAACCGCAAAAAGTGAAAAATATCCGCTTTCAGATGCCGTGAAATTATGGACTCCCTTTCCGAACGCTGTCACGAAATTTCCGTTGTCGCACATTGACATACGGCAGTTATTTTCGCAGGCATATACAAGCGTCTGTATATTCGCAAAAGTATGGTCAAATCTTCCGCCCATTCCGCCTAAAAGAAGTATATTTGTACAGCCTTTTTCTATAGCAAGCTTTACGGCAAGCATAGTGTCTGTATCGTCTTTTTCGGGGATACTGCGGTGAATCTCAACGCTTTCGGGGATATCTCCGTCAAAGGAATCGAAATCCCCTACAAATACATCGGGAATTATTCCGAGTTCTTCGGCAAGTTTATATCCCCTGTCTGCGGCTATGATTATTCCGTTTTTTCTGAAATTCTCAACGGCTAACGTCTTGATATTTCCCGCATCTCCGCCTGCAAGTATAACACAGTATTTCATTTGATTTCCCACTCCTTCAGCTTTTTTGCCTCCTCATACATGGCGCAGTAGCTTGCATGACGGCTTTCCGATATTCTGCCCTCTGCGACTGCATCAAGGATAACACAACCCTTTTCGCAGGTATGGGCGCAGTCACGGAATCTGCACTCGCCCTCTATGCCTGAAAACTCCCTGAAACAGCCTGCAAGTTCTTCTTTTCTGATTATATCGTACCTGTTTGTTTCAAAGGTTGAAAATCCGGGGGTATCGGCGATATATCCACCCTCTGCAAGCTTATACAATTCGGCATGGCGTGTGGTATGTTTTCCTCTGCCGAGTTTTCTGCTTATCTCGCCTGTCGGAATATTGAGTGTCGGGTCTACGGCATTTAAGAGAGTTGATTTTCCTGCACCTGAATTTCCCGTAAACGCACTTATTTTTCCTTTTATTAAATCTCTCACGGAATTTATTGTATTTTCGTCATTATAATTAACTTCTATTACATCTATTCCGATACTGCCGTATATTTCTTTTATTTTACTGCTTTCACCGAGGTCTGTCTTTGTGATTATAACAGCGGGAGTTATTCCCTTGTATTCGGCTATTGCTATAAATTTGTCAAGCAAAAGAAAATTCGGAGCAGGACTTACTGTTGACACAACAAATATGAGCAAATCAAGATTTGCAAGGGGCGGTCTTATTATATGATTTTTCCTCGGAAATACATCATATATAACGCCGTCTTTAAGTTCAACCTTGTCGCCCGTGCAGGGGCTTATGCCTTTACTGCGGAAAACTCCTCTCGCCCTGCACTCATATAAACCGTCAGGGGTCTCTACGGTATAGAGACCCCCGAGGCATTTTATTATAATACCGCAGTTTTTTTCTGCACTCATCAATACCATACCCAGAGACCTGTAACGGCATCAATGTAGCCGTTTACACCCGGCTGGTATTCTCTCCAATGACCGTCAACAGGGTCCCATTCTCCGTTGATACCGGGCTGGTATACATATTCTGTGGGAGCTTCCGTGGGAGGCTGCTGAGGTTCTTCGGGCTGCTGATACTGGGGCTGTTCTTCCTGCTGCTGAGGCTGTTCTTCTTCCTGATGATTGTTTTCATCTTCGGATTCAGTCTTTTTGGGGAATCCTTCAACCTGGTCAAATGCTGCCCATACGTCCTCGGATTCTGTTGAAATTGTACCCTCTGCAAAGTTGAAATAATAAGTTCCGATTGTAGCTCTTACGTTTGTATTGAGGTTTGTAAGCATTACAGTTACATATACCTTTTCGCCTGAACCCTTTACATCATGGCTGATTGTTGACATTTCGGGGCAGAGGATATTGGGAGTTGTGTCTGTGCTTACTTCGCCTTCTTCATCTTTGAGCATGAAGTCAATAACGAAACGTCCGTTTGCTTCTTCGGGGAAGTTTACGGCATAAGTTATCTGTCCGTCAGGGTTCTGACCGTTACTTACCTGAAATACGATTTCTGAACCCATATCAACTTTTGCGCCTTTTTCAAGGCTCTGACCTACAACTTTTCCCTCGTCCTCGTATGATGCAACGGATTCGGTACTGGGTTTAAGTCCCTTGTATTCTGCAAGTGCAACGGCATCTTCTGCGTCAAGACCGATATATTCATCAACGCTTACCTGACCTGCTTCAAGACCCATACTTACATAGAGGAGGATTGTCTGTCCCTTGTGGACTTCCGTACCTTCACTGGGTTCTGTTCTGATTACATAGCCTTTTTCGATTTCGGAACTTGATGAATTTTTTACTTCACATTCAAGACCTCTCTGGCGGAGCTGGTCTTTGGCAAGCTCCTGATTCATGTTTGCAAGCTTGGGGACTTCAACTGTTTCCATGCCCTTGCTTATTTTAACTTTGAGGATATCGCCCTTTTTGAACTCTGTGCCTGCGGCAATATCCTGAGATATGATTATACCTGCGTCATATTCGTTGTATTCTGCGCCGTCCTCCTGAAACTGTATGCTGTTTCCGTACTGTGAAACGGCATCATTGAAGTCCATGCCGACAAAATCAGGCATTGTATAGTCGTTCTTGTCGGTGTTGTTTTTAAGGAGTCCGCTGAGGAGTGTTGCTATAAAGATAACCGCAACTATGATAACAACGACAACTACCGCCGTGAGAACGGGAACGACAAGTGACGAACGTTCCTCTTCTTCCTCTTCTTCTTCCTCCTCTTCGGGTTCGTAATATCCGTCATTGTTATAGATATCGCCGTAACCCTGCGGGTTCTGCTGAGGCGGATAATTGGGCTGCTGACCGTCCGCATATCCCTGAACGGGTGCGCCCGTATAAACAGGCTGCTGCTGTTGGAGCTGTGCTGCCTCGGCTTCCTGAGCCGCCCTTATATTTGCGGAAGTATCGAAATACTTTGTATTGCTCTGACCGTCATCGTCTTCTTCCTGATAGTAGTTGAAAGTGAGTTCGGGATTGGACTTGAATTTTTCAAGGTCTGAAATCATCTCGGCAGTTGTCTGATATCTGTCATCAGGGCTTTTTTCCATTGCTCTGAGGACTATTTCTTCAAGACCGTCCGGAATATCGGGATTTATTGCCTTGGGTCTTTCGGGGATATCATGCATATGCATTACTGCGATTGTCACGGGGTTGTCGCTGTCGAAAGGTTTCCTGCCCGTAAGCATTTCATACATCATAGCACCGACAGAATATATATCGCTCTTTGCATCGGTAGCCTCTCCGCTTGCCTGTTCGGGGCTTATATAATGTACACTTCCGATAGCCTGGTCAGTAGCGGTTTTTCCTGCTTCGCTGGCAAATTTTGCGATTCCGAAATCCATGACCTTTATAGTTCCGTCAGTGAAAAGCATTATATTCTGGGGCTTTATGTCACGGTGAACTATTCCCTTGTCGTGGGCGTGCTGCAATGCACGGAGTATCTGTATTATAAAGTGGAGAGTATCTTTCCATGTGAGGACTTTTTCTTCTTCGATATACTCTTTAAGGGTTATGCCGTCAATATACTCCATTACGATATACTGTATCTTGTCGGAAAAACCTACATCATACACCTTTACTATATTCGGGTGTGAGAGTACGGCTATTGCCTTTGATTCTGTTCTGAAACGTCTGAGAAATTCTTCGTTTTCGGAAAATTCTTTTTTGAGAATTTTGATTGCGACGGTCTTGTTGTCAATAACATCAATGCCCTTATAAACCTCAGCCATTCCGCCAACGCCTATAAGTTCGGTTATTTCGTACCTGCCGTCAAGTTTCTTGCCAATGTTCTTGTCCATACTTTTTTCCTTCCTTTGTATTAATCAGAAATTACCGCAACAGATACGTTGTCACGTCCGCCCTTGCTGAGTGAGAGGTTTATAAGTTCCTGCACAACATCGTCAAAGGCTGTATTGGTAATAACATTATATATTTCATCATCGCTGCAATATCCCGAAAGACCGTCGGAACACAGCAGGAGACTTATCTTGTTTTCATAATCGAGGATAAATGTATCGGTAAGCACAGTTCTTTCAACGCCTACCGCCCTTATCAGCATATTTTTCTGGGGGTGGCAGTCACGTTCCTCCTCGGTTATTTTTCCTTGTTCGTACAAAAGGGTAGCAATATTGTGGTCGGTAGTAATCTGGTGCAGACCGCTTTCCGTTATAAGGTACGCTCTGCTGTCGCCGACATTTGCGATAAATGCCGCCTTGTCCGTGACAAATGCTGCCACGCAGGTAGTACCCATTCCGAAATTTTTGTAATTCATTTTAGCTCTTTCGTATATGACGGAATTTGCGGCTGATATTGATGCCACAAGCAGTCTCCTCAATTGTTCGTATTCGATGCCTTCGGTATAGCCTGCCGAAAATCTCTGGAAAAATTCTTCCATAGCAAGGGTACTCGCTTCTTTTCCCGCACACTCGCCGCCCATGCCGTCACAGACGACTGCAAGGACATTATCCCCGAAATATTCACATCTTACGCAATCCTGATTCTCCTCACGCCTGAGACCAATATCCGTACCCGACTTGAATCTCACTTATCCGCACCTCCGTTTCCTTGAATTTCTTTGTCTGCGTCACGCCTAAGCTGTCCGCAGGCGGCTTCTATATCGCTTCCGAGGGTTCTCCTGACGGTAGCGTTTATTCCTCGTTTTGCGAGATATTCCGCAAAAACGGCTGCTGCTCCTCTTGTTGTATGATAATTTCTTTCTTTTACTTTGTTTACGGGGATAAGGTTTACATGGCAGTTCATTCCCCTTAAAAGGTCTGAAAGTCTGCCTGCATCTTTTTCTGATGAATTTACTCCGTCTATGACAGCATATTCAAAGGTAATGCGTCTGCCTGTTTTCTGAATATAATATTTGCAGGCGGTTATGAGTTCGGGAATATGATATTTTCTGTTTACGGGCATTATTTCGCTTCTGCGCCTGTCGTCCGCACTGTGGAGAGATACCGAAAGTGTCAGACCGAGTTTAAGTTCCGCAAGTTCATATATTTTCGGAACGATTCCGCAGGTTGAAAGCGAAACATGGCGCAGGCTGAGGTTATTCCCGTTTTTGTCCGAAACAAGGCTTAAAAATTTCAGGACGTTTTCGTAATTGTCAAGGGGTTCTCCTATTCCCATGAGGACAATTCCCGAAACTCTGATATTTCTGTCTGCCTCGGCATTATATATCTGCATAAGTATTTCTGACGGTTCAAGGCTTCTGACATATCCCGCAATTGTTGATGCACAGAAGTTACAGCCCATCTTACAGCCCACCTGAGTTGACACGCATATGCTGTATCCGTAGTTGTATTCCATGAGGACTGTTTCGACAAAATTACCGTCATTAAGCCTATAAAGATATTTTACAGTATTATCCGTATGAGATTCAAGCCTTTTCTGTATAAATAGTCCATTTATACAAAATTTTTCTTTAAGCAGGGTTCTCAATTGGACAGATATATCAGTCATTTTGTCGAAATCAAATACTCTTTTAACATGAAGCCATTGAAAAATTTGTTTTGCCCTGAATTTTTTCTCTCCGAGTTCTGTTAAAATTTTTTCAAGTTCGTCAAGACCGAGACTGAGTATGTCAATTTTATCCAACAGCTCACCGTCCTTTTTTCCTGAGTTTCGCAATAAAAAAGCCGTCACTTCCGAAATGCATGGGGAAAATGCTTGCCGCCGCTTCAAATCTGCTTCCAAGCGGTTCGGGCAGTTTCACAAGTTCAATTTCGGGGTGATTTTCAAGAAGTTTCCGAACAACATCATCATTTTCGGCTTTCCTGAGAGTGCAGGTTGAATACACCATTTCTCCGCCGTCCGCAAGGTAACGCAGGGCATTTTCCGCAATTTTATACTGAATTTCGGGGAGTTTTTCAAAGTCCTCCAAATTTTTGTATTTTATTTCGGGCTTGCGCCTTATTGTACCGAATCCCGAACAGGGAACATCACAGAGTATTTTTGTACATTTCGGAATTTCCGAATTGAATACGGTTGCATCTCCGACCTGTGCGGAAACGTTTTCAAGTTCAAGCGTTCTGATTCCGCTTTTTATAAGCTTTACACGGTGTTCATGCAGGTCAAAGGAATAAATTTTTCCCTTGTTGTTCATCATTTCCGCCATTGTGAAAGTCTTTCCGCCGGGTGCGGCACAGATGTCAAGAACCGTATCATTTTCATTCGGATTCAAAGCATGACAGCATAACTGCGATGCCAAATCCTGAACGTGAAACCAGCCCATATCAAACATATCACTGCTTTCAACGCTGTTCGTGAGATATTTTCCCTTGACCCTGTAACAGTACGGCAGATATTCCGATTTTTCAAACTCATAATTTTCCGACCATGAATCAAGAAATTCTTTTTCCGAAACTTCCAGATTATTTAATCTTATATACAACGGCGGTTCGCCGATTGAATCGGATAAAAGATTTTCCGCTGATTTTTCGCCGTAATCCTTTATAAAGCTTTCAATAAGCCATACGGGTGCGGAATATTCAACTGACATCTTATTGATTTTATCTTCGGGGATTTTATATTTTTTGCCTTTTCTGATAAAATTTCTAAGAACAGCGTTTACCATTCCGGAAGCACTTGATTTTTTAAATTCCTTTGCAAGCTTTACGCTTTCGTTTACGGCTGCACTGTCGGGAACGCTGTCCATATAGAGTATCTGATATATCCCTGTTCGCAGTATATTTAGAATCACGCTGTCAAGCTTTTCAACAGGTCGTGAAGATAATCCGCTGATTACATAGTCAAGCGTGATTTTTCTCTCTACAACCCCGTAATAAAGTGCATAACAGAATTTCCAGTCCTGCAAATTTATTTTCTCTTTTACCATCATATGGCTGTTCACAACAATATGCGAAAAACTTTTATATTTAAAAGTCTTTTCAAGAAGTTCAACAGTTAAATACCTTGCACTCTTCATCTTCTTTTCACCGATAAAACAAGTCTTAAAAGCTGTAACAATGACGCAACAAGCGATGCCACATAAGTCATAGCTGCCGCATTAAGAACTTTTTTTGCGGCAGGGATTTCCGATGATTCAAGAAGTCCGTCATTTTCAAGGATTTTCAAAGCTCTGCCGCTTGCATTAAATTCCGTTGGGAGCGTTACTATCTGAAAAACAACTACCGCACCGAACATTATTATTCCCGCATAGGCAAGCTGGGGAAACGAATTAAAGAAAAATACTCCCGCAAGAAATACCCAGTACCAGAGCATTGAACATATATTTGCAACAGGAACAATTTTGCTCCTTATCACAATCGGGAGATAGCTTTCGGAATGTTGGCAGACATGACCGCACTCATGGGCGGCAACGCCTATGGCGGCTATGCTTGAATTTCCGTATACGGAATCGGAAAGCCTTACTGTATTTGTGCGTGGGTCATAATGGTCTGTAAGTTTTCCGCTTACAGGTTCGATATTTACATTATATAATCCGTTGCTGTCAAGTATTCTCCTTGCGACCTGTTCAGCCGTGATTCCCCTTGAACTTTGAACATCGGAATATTTCTTGAAAGTAAGCTTTACATTTATAGATGCTGCTATCGGAAGAACTATTATAAGAATAAGAAAAAGAATATCCATATTATCCTCCTTATCCGAGAATTTCGCCCTTTCTGAGTTTTTTTCCTCTGAGGAAATCCTCTGTTTTCATGCGTTTTTTGCCTTCGGGCTGTACTTCTTTGAATACTACGGATTTTCCGTCACCGCAGGCAACAGCAAATATTTTTTCATCGGATATTGTTCCTGCCTCTCCGCATATATCAGCGATTTCGGAACGGAATATTTTTAATCTCTTTCCGTCAAGCATTGTGAATCCCGTCACACCTCTGATTACATTATGGACTTCCTGAGCGGATTTTGTAAAATCAAGCGCAGACATTTCCTTTTTTATCATTGGTGAATATGACGAAAATTCATCATTCTGCTTTTCGGGAACAAGAGTATTTTTTTCAAGTGCATCTATTGTTTCTTTTAACACTTCTCCGCCCATTACGGAAAGTCTTGCATACAAATCCTCATAGATTTCGTTTTCGCCTATCGGAGTGGATTTTTTAATAAGCATATCGCCTGTGTCAAGACCTTCGGACATCTGCATTGAAGTTACACCCGTTTCCTTTTCATTATTGAGTATTACCCAGTTTATCGGGGCTGCGCCTCTGTACTGCGGGAGAAGTGATGCATGAATATTTATGCAGCCGTATTTCGGCAAATCAAGAATTTCTTTCGGGAGTATCTGTCCGTATGCCGTGACCACTATCAAATCAGGGGAGATATCTTTTAATATCTGCATTGATTTTTCTGCGTCTTCGCCTTTTCTCAGGGATAAGGGCTGATACACGGGATAATTGTATTCAAGAGCCGCTGATTTTACGGCAGTCGGAACAAGCTGATTTCCCCTCCTGCCCCTTGCCTTGTCGGGCTGAGTGAATACAGCCGCAACTTCATGAGAGCTTTCGGCGAGGACTCTAAGGCACGGCACGGAAAATTCAGGACTTCCCATGAAAACTATTTTCATTCTCATTCCTCCTCAGGGACGAAAAATTCTTCTACTATTTCAGTAAACACATGACCGTCAAGGTGGTCATTTTCGTGGCATACGCACTGTGCGCCAAGCCCTGTGAAATCCTTTTCAAACCAATTGCCGTTCCTGTCCTGTGCTTTCAGGTGAACATTCATGGGACGGGTTACATATCCCCATAAATTAGGGCATGAAAGACAGCCCTCCTGAACTCTCTGCTTGCCCTCCTGATTTGAAACTTCGGGGTTTATCGCCTCGAAACTTCCTTCTTCAAGGTGCATGATAAAAATTCTCCTGCATACTCCAACCTGCGGTGCGGCAAGTCCGAGACCCTGTGCCTTGTCAAGAGTTTCGTGCATATCGTCAAGGAGAGTTGCAAGCCTGTCGTCAAATTTTTCAACAGGTCTGCAAACCTTGTGGAGAACTTCGTCTTTATCCGTAAGAATTTTTCTTAATGCCATACAAATTATCCTTTCTATATATTATACTCCCACATCGCCGTTAATATCAGCATAAAGAGAAATTTTATTCATTTCTTTAAGCTTTGCGCCCTTTGTGAGAATACTGTCTGCAAATCCCCTCATTTCGGGGGTGTTCTTGCATTTCACAATTATCCTGTAACGGAATTTTCCGTTTATTTTTGCATATGAACATTTTAAAGGTCCGACTACACGGACGGGGCTTTTGGGCTGTAATTCCCTTAATTCCGTATTCATAAGGGCTAATGCGGCATATGCGCCGTTTTTCACGGCACTGTCGTCAGTCCCCGAAAAACAGAATACAAACATATCGCACAGGGGCGGAAATATCAACATTCTCCTTACTGCCATTTCCTCCCTGTAAAAGCCTTTGTAATCCTGCTGTGAGGCAAGATTCATTACATAGTGTTCGGGAATAAAAGTCTGCAAAACCGCCCTGCCTTTTTTTCCGCCTCTGCCGCCTCTGCCGACAACCTGAGTTATAAGCGAAAAAGTTTTTTCATAACTCCTGAAATCCCCTGCATAAAGCGACCTGTCAACGGAAAGCACTCCCACAAGGGTAACATTCGGAAAATCAAGCCCCTTGCCTATCATCTGAGTGCCTATCATTATATCATATTCACCGTTCTTGAAAGCGGTAAAATTTTTTTCGTATGAATATCTTGAAAATGTGGTATCTGCGTCCATTCGCAGAATTTTCGCCTGCGGAAAATACATATTCAGTTCTTCTTCGAGTTTCTGCGTGCCGAATCCCATGCTTTTAAGCTTATCACTTCCGCAGACAGGGCATTTATTTAATATATCCCCCGAATATCCGCAGTAATGGCACATAAGCCTGTTGTTTCTCTTGTGATACGTCAGCGGCACGGAACAGTTTGGACAATATAACGGCTGATAGCATTTGCAGCAGCTTATAATTGTATGATATCCACGCCTGTTGAGAAGCAGTATTGACTGTTCCCCGTTTTCAAGATTTTCACGGATTTCGTCAACAAGAAACCTGCTGAACTCCGAAACATTTCCCTCCTCACGCTCAATATTCATGTCAATTGTAGTAACTTCGGGAAGGGGCATATTTCCGTAGCGGTTTTTCATTTCTATTAATTTATATATTTTCTTTTCGGCGAGGTAATAGCTTTCTATTGACGGGGTTGCCGATGCAAGCAGAAGCACACAGTTATTTTTTTTACATCTCTGCTTTGCTATGTCACAGGTTGTATATCTGGGTGAAGATTCCGATTTATAGGAACGTTCGCCCTCCTCGTCAATGATTATTATTCCTATATCCGAAAGCGGGGCAAATATTGAACTTCTTGTTCCTATGACTATATCTGCCATTCCGTTTTTTATGCGTTTGTATTCGTCAAGACGCTGACCGAGTGAAAGTCCGCTGTGTATGACTGCGACTTTTTCGCCGAAAAGCATTCTGAAACGGCTTAAAACCTGCGGAGTAAGTCCTATTTCGGGAATAAGAAGCATAGCTTTTCTGCCTGTTTTCACTGTTTCGGAAATAAGCTTTTCAAAGACGGAAGTTTTTCCGCTCCCTGTTACTCCGTGCAGAAGAAAAACAGACGGTATTTTTTCTTTTACATTTGAAAATATTTCATCATATGCGTTCTGTTGTTCTTCGGACAAAATTATATCATTGGGGCTTATTCTTTCACCGCTGTCGCTTCCGACTGTGCGGAATACTTCTGTTTCAAACTCATTGGCAGCACCCTTTTCTGAAAGTCTTTTTACTGTTGCGCTTGTAACTCCGCACATATAGGCAGCCTCCGCAACAGAAACATTTCCGTTTTCTTCGAGAAAATCCGCAACTTTTTTTTGTTTTGGCGTAAGGCTGAAATTTTCAGGGGAAGAAATATATTCATCGGAAAGCCTTATCATTTTAACTGTTGCATCGCTTACAGCCTGACGGAAAACATTGTCGGACTTCAAAGCCCCTGCGTCACAGAGTTCGTCAATAAATTTTCTTCCGTTTTCGGAAATGAAATCTTCAATTATATCCGTGAGATTTTTTTCTTCCGTATTCTGTAATTTTTCAAGAAGCTTTTCAGAATCCTTTGAAAGAACGGAATTGTTATTAAATTTTTTTATAAGCTGAAAATGCTCCTGAACTTTTACACTCATGGCAGGCGGAAGCATTGTCTTTACCGCATCAAAATAAGTGCAGAACGTGTGTTCACGCAGATATACTGCGAGTTCAAGGAGTTCCCCGGATATTACGGGTTCTTTGTCTATCAGGGAATTTATAAGCTTTAATCTGCCTGTATCCCCGTGAGATATTCCCATTATAACACCTATGCGCCTTGTATTACCTCTGCCGAACGGCACAAGCACACGGCAGCCGCATTTTACAGCCATATTTTCGGGTACTGCATAGCTGAACAGCATATCAAAGGAATATGCCGTTCCGCTTACAGCGATTTCTGCTATTAAATCAGTCAAGAGTGCTTACTATCTTGTATTTTCCGCTTGCGAGTTCCTCAACAGCGGTCTTGACGGGTTTTTCTTCAAGGGTTTCCTCTCTTTCGTAGAGTTCGTCTGCGATTTCCCTTGCTCTTTTTGCGACTGCGATAACAAGGGAATAACAACTTTCATTTTTTGAAATTATCTGATTTACTGCGGGTCTGAGCATAATAAAACACCTCTTAATTATTTTTATTACTTTGTATCGAGAATTTTTCCTATGAGTTCGTGTGAATTTTCGGCTTTGAGTTTTTCCGTTTCCATAACTTTGAAGAAATCGTCAACGGCATCTTCAAGCGCATCATTTACGATTACATAATCATATTTTATCGCCATAGGTATTTCGTTTTCGGCTTCTTCAAGGCGTTTTTCGATAGTTTCGGGGGACTCTGTGCCTCTTTTTTCAAGTCTTCTGCGGAGTTCCTTCAATGACGGAGGAACAACGAATATCATAAGTGCTTCGGGGCGTTTTTCCCTTACTTTCATAGCACCTTTGACTTCTATTTCAAGGATAACATTTATACCCTGTTCGAGATAGGGGTCAACTTCCGTGAGGAATGTGCCGTAGTAGTTGTTGCAGTACCCTGCGTATTCAAGAAATTCGCCCCTGTCCATTTTGTCCTCAAATTCTTCATTTGTGAGAAAATAATAAGTTACTCCGTCCACATCTCCGGGACGGGGATTTCTTGTGGTTGCGGATATTGAACAGCGGTAATTTTTATCCTTTGTTATCTCCGCAAGCATAGTGCCTTTTCCGCAGCCTGACGGGGCGGAAAAAACAATTAATCTTCCTTTATTCATTATCACTACCTCCGTTTATTCTTGAAGCGAGGGTTTCGGTTATCAGCGAGGACAGTATTATATGTCCGCTGTCCATGATGATAACAGCCCTTGTTTTTCTTCCGTATGTGGCATCTATGGCACGTCCGCTGTCCTTAGCCTCCTAAATTATTCTTTTTATGGGGGCTGAGTCGGGACTTACTATTGTGACGATTCGTGAAACGGAAACCATATTCCCATAGCCTATATTGATAAGTTTCATATTTCACCTACTCAATATTCTGTATCTGTTCTCTTATTTTTTCGATTTCGGCTTTCATATCGACAACAAGCCTTGTGATATTTATATCCTGAGCCTTTGAACCTATTGTATTTACCTCACGGTTCATTTCCTGAACTATGAAATCAAGTTTTCTTCCTACGGCGTCATCTGAATCAAGCATTTCGTCAAGCTGTGATATATGGCTTCTCAGGCGGACAGTTTCCTCATCGACAGCGATTTTTTCGGCGAATACTGCGGATTCCGTGAGTATTCTCTGCTGGTCGATATCCTTGCTTTCAAGTATCTCAGAAAGTTTCTGATAAAGTCTGTTTCTGTAATTTTCAACGGTTTTCGGGGAAAATTCCTCAACTTTCCTGACCATGCCGAGAATTATCTGCGATTTTCCGAGAACGTCCTCTTTGAGTTTTTCGCCTTCTTTTTCCCGCATGGAAACGAATTTTTCGAGGGCTTCCGAGGAAACCTGCGAGATATCCTCCCAGACTTGTTCCTCATCATCGGGAGTTTTCTGCACATTGAAGATATCGGGCAGTTTTATAAGTTTTGAAAGAGCAAGGTCGTCACGGAGTTGAAATTCTTCCGATATACTGCGGAGGGCATTTATATATCCCTCTGCGACAGCCTTGTTTACGGCTATCTGAGTATCCTTGCTTTCGATATTGTTTATTGTGACGGAAATCTCTACTTTTCCTCTTGTTATACCTGTTTTAAGCTGTGCTTTGAGTTTTTCGTCAATATAGCCGTATGCTCTCGGTATTCTCGAAGAATACTCATAATAGCGGTGGTTCACGGAACGTATTTCGACAAGTATATCCCTGCCGTTTATTATTTTCTGCGCCCTGCCGTAGCCTGTCATGCTTTTAAGCACATAATCGCCTGCTTTCATTTAATTTTACGCATAAATATACTATTATACTATTATAACACGCAAATCAAAAAAATGCAAGCCCTTTGAGTAAAAAAACGGCTTCCGAACCGAAGTTCGGAAACCGTCTGAGAAACATTGTGATTACTTTATGTCTGCAGCCTTAATCGGGAGGTCTTTCTGAGTGAGCGCACCTGCATCAACAAGCTGGATAGCTACTGCGTCCTGACCTGTTATGCCGTTGCCTCTGTCAACACAGTCGCCTCTCTTCTTACCTTCATCTGTAAGACCGAATTTCTCGGTATTTGCAAGATGCTGGAGAATAGCAACAGCGTCAGAGATAGTAACGTTGTTATCAACGTTTGCGTCACCGATGAGTCCCTCTTCATCTGGAATATCTCCGCCGAAAGGAACAACCTCAGGATAGAGAAGTGCCATTGTACCTGTTGTGATGAGAGCATCACCCATGTGCCAGAATCTGTGGAGCTTGTATGTATAGTCATCTGTTGCACCTGTTGCCTCATAAACAGCCTTACAAGCCTGATACATTTCATCGCTCTCGTAGCTCTTACGGATTGAGCTGAATGTATTCTTTGTGCTGCCGTCAAGAGGTGAACCGTCGGGCATAGTTCCCTTATAGTCTGAAGGAATATAAACTTCCTGCTCGAATACTCTCTTGAGTGAACCGTTGTGGTCCTCATAAGCGATACCGATATCGTCACGAGCTGTATTCCACTGAGCTGTCATGAGCTTGTTAGCGAGGAGGAGACCCTTGCCTGCGAGGTCAGTAGGCTCTGTCTTGCCGTTTGCTACGTCTGCGCTTACGCCGTTAGCCTTTGCATAGTAGATAAGTGTATTACAGAGTGAGGATACGCATCCGATATCTCCCTGACCGTAACCTGTGATTTTGCAGGTAAGACCGCTGTTTGCGTTCTCGTCATATGTGCCGTTCCATGAAGCAGGCTGACCGCTCCAGTCAAGGCTTGAAGGAATAGCATAAGCCATTTCTGTGCCGTCATCAGCAACATAGTCAAACTTAGTATTCTCAATGAACCATTCAACCCATCTTGTGAGGAGTTTTTCAAGAGCTTCTTCAAGTGAAAGACCACCGAATGAGAGACTGCTTGCCTGATTGCCGTTTGTCTTAACATAGTAGTAAAGTTCTGCAAGACGCTGAGTTGACCATACCTGGTTACCAATCCAGTGGTTTGAACCGGGGTCGGCATACACGGGGTGCTCAACGTAAACCATGTCATAGAACTTGGACTCGCTTGCATCGTACTTTTCATATTTACCGTTCTTGGAGTTTGTACAACCGCCTGCGAAAGGACCGTCAGCAGACTGGAGCCAGAGATAAAGCTCAATCTGTCTCTGGAGTGACTTCTCGTAGTCCTTCTTAGCGTTTGCAGCCTTCATGCCGCCGCTGATTGCAGGGTCATACGCAAGAGCATAAGCTGCGAGCGGGTTCTGATAGAACTGATGTGAGTGTGAGCAGCCAATCTGCCATGCCCAGTCATACTTGCCGCCGTAGAATGTCTCCAAAGCTCCGCCCCATGATGTATACCAAGCCATGAGGAAGTGCTGTGAGCCATCGCCTGATGCGGAAGGTGCGCCGATATCCTGACAGCCGATTGCCTTATAGTATTTATCAAACATATCGCCACGGCACTGGTCACCCATTTTACCTGCAAGTGCAGAAAGGTCACCTGTGTTGAGACCATAGTTATTTGCGAAATAGATAGCCTGAATTGCACGGTCTTCGGCATCGGGAGCGTTTGTGAAGGAGTACTGCTCGGGAACTTTGTCAACGCCGTTGAAGATAGCCTTCATACCGCTGTGTGTGCCGTCTGTCATACCGTATTTGAGTTCTTCGATACAGCAGTGGGGAACTGTTTCAAAACATGATTCCTCTTCGCCTCTCTGGAATGTATTGATGAAAGTGAACTTGCCGCTGCCGCCGCCGAAACCATACCAGTCATCAACGTCTGCGAGCCAGTGCATGAGGTAGAAACCGTTGTCGCTGCCGTATGCGCTCTTCATGTCGTTGTAAAGCGGGTTGATAGCGTCAACGCCGTTCTGAGTTGAAGGATAGAGTGAAGGATCTTTTTCTTCGGTAGCTGTATCAGCTTTAAGTCTGTCCTGCTTCCAGATTGTGTCGTACTTTGTGTTCGCACCGTAAGCATTCTTTGACCAGCCGGGAATCATAGCTTCGAGAGTTTTCCAGCCCTTCTGGAGGTCGCCTGTGCTGCCGCTGATGATGCCCTTGTCGGCAAGAACATCGTGCATAGCTGTAATCCAAGCGATGTAGGACATAGCTTCTGAAGTTGTCTCATGACCGTAGTCGGGAGCTTCAACGCAGAGTGTTTCTACGCAGTGGTAAGGAATACCGAAAGAATCTCCGCCGTTGTTTGACTTGCTGAGATAGCCGTTGTCCTGACCGTTTGTGATAACGTCAGCATAGAGTGATTCAAACATCTTTGCGTAAGACTCGTTTGCACCGTTCTCTGTTGCGTAGTCGTTGGCAGCAGAAGCAAAAGTGGGAACAATTGCTGTTGCTGACATTGCAGCAGAAAGGATACCTGCAACAAGAGCCTTTGTCTTTTTGCTTATCATAATTTTTTACCCCTCTCAGTAAAATTTTAATGAAATATTTCTACTCCCTTTATAAAAGGGAAACGTATACGAAAATACCTCAATGTGTGAAAGGCAAACTGCACTGTCACACAACTTTCAAACTATTTTCATGAATAATTATATTCCAATTTTTTATTTCTGTCAACAGTTTATTGATTTTTAGTTTTTTCAACTAAAAACTTTGGTACAATGCACACATAAGCGATATTGTTTTTGTATATTTTGTCCATTCCCAAAGATATAGCTTTTTTCTATTTGTGAATATCAGATTAATATACAAAAACATTTAATCTAAACTCGTGAAATTCATTCGTTTTACAATATTCTTTCACAAATTTCACACAGCAGCATATTATAATTACTTGATAAGCTGTATGTGAATTAACAATTTATACACAATTTATTAATATTGCGTTCATATTATTATAGCATAATAAGAACGTCCAACTTATTTCTGTTTAAATGAAAGGAGAAACTCATGGTTACTATTGAAAATCTTACAAAATACTATGGCAATAACCGTGCCGTCAACAATATAAGCTTTACAATAAATGATAATGAGATTCTGGGTTTCCTCGGTCCGAACGGTGCGGGAAAATCCACCACTATGAACATGATTGCAGGCTTTCTGCCGATGACTTCGGGAACTGTCAACATCTGCGGCAGCGATATTTCCAAAGACCCCGTAAAGGCTAAGAGAAATATCGGCTATCTCCCCGAAATTCCCCCCGTGTACCCCGATATGCGTGTAAAGGAATACCTCAGCTTCTGTGCAGGGCTTAAACGTGTCCCCGCAGGAAAAAAACGTGACGAAATAAAACGTGTCTGCGAACTTCTCAAAATCACGGACGTTAAGGACAAGCTTATAAAAAACCTCTCAAAAGGTTACAAACAGCGTGTCGGCTTTGCTCAGGCTCTTATCGGGAATCCGAAATTTTTGATTCTTGACGAACCGACCGTAGGTCTTGACCCCAACCAGCTCGCAGAAGTAAGAAAAATTATCGTTGACCTCAAAAAAGAACATTCCGTTATTTTCAGCTCACATATTCTCAGTGAAGTCAGCGCAGTATGCGACAGGGTTGTAATTATAAACAAAGGTGTCATAAAGGCAATTGACACTATCGAAAATCTCGAAAAATCCGTAAGCGGAAATATCCTGCTCCATGTAAAAATCAAGGGTTCAAAAACAAAGGCTGCATCAGTCATAGAACTGACAAACGGCGTAAAGGAAATTTCCGCAATTGATGCGGAGGGAAATGATTTCTTCGCCTTTACAGTCGTTACGGAGGGCGATGCGGATACCATCAAAAACGATATAATGGCTGAACTCATCAAAAACGGTATTCAGATAAGCGAAATTTTCTCCGAAAAACCAAATCTCGAAGAAGTTTTTGTCAAGCTTATCAACGCACCCGAAAAAAGAAAAGGGCTTGAAGAACTCCTTGACGAAATGCCCGACAATTCCGAAGAATCAGAAAAATCAGAGGAGGATAAAAATTAATGTTTTCGGTATACAAAAAAGAACTGCAATCTTTCTTCTTTACGCCTTTCGCCTATGCGATAGCCGCACTTTTTATGTTCCTGTTTACCTATATGTTCAATACGGGCATAGGAAACATGGATTCAAGCTCGTTTCAGTTTTCATTCACTGAAATTTTCTACAACGTAATATTCTACTTTATATTCCTTGTTCCAATTATGACCATGAGGACTTTCTCGGACGAGAGAAAATTCGGAACGGAAGTCCTGCTTATGTCGTCACCGCTGAACGTCTGGCAGATTGTTCTCGGAAAATTTTTCGCAAATATAACAATGTTCCTCTTTATGATAGCGGGTTCGGCTATTTTCCCGATAGTGACCGCCATGCACGGAGAAGTCGTAATGAGTCAGCTTATATGCGCCTATATAGGATTTTTCTTCTGGGGTGCTATGTATATAGCTATCGGTATGCTTGTTTCGTCTTTCACGGAAAATTCCATAATTGCCGCAATAGTCGGAGAAATTATAATGTTTGCATTTCTCTTTGTTGACGATTTCGCAAACACCGCATTCATATCACAGTTCCCGAAAATTCAGTCTGCACTCAATGCCTTTGCAGCACAGCCGAGATTCAGCTATTTTTCACAGGGATTCATAAGAATATCGGATATTGTTTTCTTCCTTTCCGCTATAATAATATGTATCGTATGGAATTACATATCCATTGAAAAAAGACGCTGGAACAGGGGGTAATTTCCAATGAACAAGAAAAAATTCAATTTTTCGGGCGGTATCGCATTTATTTCTGCTTTGCTTGTGCTTGCGGTATTCGTCCCCATAAACCTTATAACAAGCTACTATGACAAAGTAATTGATATGACACCTTCGGGAAAATATACTCTCAATGATAAAACCGTTCAGATTCTCAACGATTCGGAAAACAAGCACATTGACGTTTATTTTCTCTCCGAAATGAGGTATGTTGAGGAAATACCGCAGTATCTCCCTCTTTATCATACCCTTCGGGAACTCGATTCAAGGGAAAATATAACACTCACCTGCTTTGACCCCAACAAGGAAAAAGACCTTGCCGATTCCCTTGACCCCGAAGGCGTTTTTGGAATAGATGACGGCGATATCTTTGTTGTCTGCGACGGTGTGACCAAAAAAATAGACTTCAAGAAACTCTTTCAGCAGGATTCAAACGGCATACTTGAATATGCAGGCGAGGAACTCGTTGCAGGCGCAGTTTATGCCTGCACTACGGGAAATCTCCCGACAGTGTATTTCCTTTCGGGCTACGGAAAGAAAACCCTTGAAAACAATTATTCAAATTTCGCATCAGCCATAAAAACAGACAACTACCAAATTGAGGAACTTGACCTTTCAACAGTTGACAAAGTACCCGAAAATGCATCTATACTTTATCTTACAGCCCCCGAAAAAGATATCCCCGACAGCGACAGGGATAAAATCGTTGAATATATCGACAACGGCGGTTCAATTTCAATGTACCTCCCCCCCTGCGATACAAAGGGCAGATTCAAAAATATAGAGTATATCCTTGAAAAATTTGAACTCACAATGGACTACAACAGAGTTACCGAAACAAATGCACAGTATCAGCTCAGAAATTCCGACAACGAACAGGACGAAAATTATTTCCGTGTGTCATATCCCACCGCACTTGATGACAGCACCGTTGACCTCACAACAGACATAAATCAGGTAGTTTCAAACGGTATTGCCAACGCCGGAATATCAAATACAAGAAGTTTTGAGGAAATTACAGCCGAAAGTTCAATGATTGAAAAGGCTTCCGTAATCGAAAATCTTCCGCAGTCCGCAGACAGTCAGAATTATACCTGCAAAAGTACTCCCGCAGGCGGAGATTCAGACACGGAAAAAAACGCTGAATCCCTCACAAATACTCCCCTCGTTCTGGGATATTATTCATATAATAAACAAAGCGGTGCAAAACTCTTTGTTATCGGTTCTGATGAGGCTATCGACAATTCTTCTTCCGATGTGAACAATATTGTTACATACAATCTTTCGGGAACGAGAAACCTTGCGCTTTTCTCAAATACATGGCTCTATAACAGCGATGTTGATATGGGCATAGGCGTAAAGTCAAATTCCTACGATACAATGCACTTTGACAGTGCGGAAAAAGCTGAGTCCGTACTCAAAATATTTACAATTGCGCCGATAGTCATTGCAGTTATGGGCGTTGCAGTATGGCTCAAGAGGAGATATGCATAATGAAAAAATCCGTTATTGCCCTTGTTGCCCTCGTTGTGGCAGCAGGCGGTTCAACAGGTGCTTTCCTCATTGTCAAAAACAAAAATGACAAGGAAACTCAGAAACAAATTGAAATTCTTGACGACAATGTATTGTTTTCGATTGATTCCGAAAGCATAAAAAAAATTACTTTTAATCTTCCCGATGGAAAATATGTCGCAGAACTCGGTGATGACGGCACATGGACTTTGACGGAAGGCGGAACTTTCGTACTCAATCAGTCAAAATTACAACTTATAACCACATATATGGCAAATCTGACCGCAGACAAAAACTATGAGGAAATCACGGACGACAAAAAGAAAATGTACGGGCTTGAAAATCCCTACACCCTTACTGTTTCGGACGGCGAAAAGGATTATACCGTTTACATAGGCGACATAAGCCCCACAAAGGATTATTTCTACACAATGGCTGAGGGAAAATCAAATATCTACGGAATATCCTACGATTCGGCTGTTTCGCTCCTTGCCGACAAATTCAGCATTGTTTCCCCGAAAATAACTTCTTTCGGAGATTTCGGCATATGCGGAATAAAACTCGAAAAGGACGGCGAAACAGTCTATGACCTCACAAAAGGCGAAGATTCCGCATGGCATCTCCCCGACAGTTACAGTATGCTTACACTGAACAATTCAAGAATAGAAAGCATTATAACTACTCTTACAAGGCTTGAAGCGCAGGAAATTCTCTCCGTTGACCCCGATAAAAAATCCGATTACGGTCTTGACAAGCCCGAATGTACTCTCACCCTGACAAATAATGACGGTTCTCAGGAAAAAATACTTTTCAGCACCAAAAACGCAGGTGCGGACTATATCAACGCATATATAGACAATTACGGATTCTCCGAAAAATATTACAGTGCCGATGCTTCTTTCACAAATTACAAGGTCTATGACCTTGTATCGGATATAATCGAATGTGCATCAATGTATTCAATAAACGGCTTTGAATTTGACTGCGAATATGCGTCCGATGAATTTTCCATTGACAACAGCACGGGTATTCTCTCATGCAGGGGTTCAAAGGCGGATTTGAACGATGCCGAAATTCTCAGCCTTTTCAAGACTTTCTATAATCTGCTTGCATATGTCAGCATATCCGATATAGATACAGACGCAAAACCCGAACTCAAAAACCCCGCATTTTCTGCCGTATATCATCTTACATCGGGTGAGGACAAAAAAATTGACCTCGTTCCCACCGACGGGGACAAATGCTATGTTTTCCTTGATGAGGAATACACTGGTACTCTTGCGGAACTTTCTTTCCTTGACAGCGGAAACGCCTCTGTTATTCCTGCGTATAAGACTTTCTGTGAACACGCCGGAATAACTCCGAACACAAAATAATAAAAAGGGGAGTTTTCTCCCCTTTCATAATTTATAATCTTATGCGACACATACAGACACAGTTTATATAACTATACGAAAAATACTTGTTTTTCGTCAATATTTCTTGACAGTCACAAAGAAATATTATAAAATATTCTATATTTACTCTTATATCATTAAGGAGATGTTTATTTGAATTTTAAAAAATTTTGCGGAGCTTTTACAGCTTTGATGTTTACTTCTTCCGTATGCAGTTTTCCTGTTCTTAAAACACTTGCCCTTGACCCGAAAGTTGAGGAATATGTGCAGTGGATTATTGACATAGCCGCTGACGAAACTCACGGTTACAGTCAGGCGGCAAGAAACGGTCCCGACTATGACTGTTCCTCGCTGATTTATCATGCCCTTGAAAAAGTCGGCATACATACAAGCGATTTCACTTTCCGAACCTATGATATGCACGCTTTGCTTGTCCCCGCAGGATTTTCATATATCCCGTGGACAAGCCTTAAAGATGTTTCAAACCTTCAAAGGGGCGATATCCTCTGGCAGTGGGAACATACGGAACTTTATATAGGTGACGGTCTCGAAGTCGGCGCACACAGCGATACCCCCTCTGCGGCATATCCAAGACGTTCAACGGCTACGGGCGATTTGGGTGACGAAATTTCAACAACTCCCTTTTATGCAGGCTGGACAGGTGTTTTCCGCTATGATGAGGACGGCGAACCCTTGCAGAATGATGACGAACTCGGAATACCCTATCCCCGTCCCGTAAATTTCCCGATTTTAATGAAAGACTGTCAGGGCATATATGTAAAATGGCTGCAATATGCACTTGACAATGTTCTCGGCTATTCTACCGGAAATTACGGCATTGACGGCGATTTCGGAAATGCAACCGATTCGGCTGTAAAGAAATTTCAGGAAGATAATAACCTTATAGTTGACGGTGAAGTCGGTGCGGATACTATTAACAGAATAGTTGAACTTATCGCCGAAAAGAATGAAAACCCCGACCCGCCTGAGAATCCCGATGAGGGTCATGTCATGACCGATGAAGAGGGAGCAGGAAAAACTGTTTCCGAGGGCGATTATATAATTTACAGCGGTCTTGATATGGGATATTTCATTGATACTCCCATGGACAACAAAACTTTTGAAGGCGAAAATGTTCAGATGTGCCTTGAAAATCAGTTTGCCCCGTCACCGTACGATATCTGGAATCTCTCCTATCAGGGAAACGGTTTCTATAAGATAACTCAGAAAAATACAAATATGTGCCTTGACGTTTACGGCAGTGCCTTAATGGACGGCGCAAATGTTCAGGTCTGGGGCGACAACGACAGCGATGCACAGCTCTGGTCTGTAAACAAAACCGATAACGGCTATACTTTGCAGTCAAAATGCAATTCGTATTTCCTGAATGTTTCCGACAGTGCCGTTGCTACCGATACAAATATATGCGTATCAAAGGAAAGCAAAGAAAATAATCAGAATTTCTGCTTTGTTCCCGTCACGGAGGAAAGACCCGTAAAAGACGGCGTTTACAAGATACAGTGCGCCTGCAATAATTATTTCTTCCTCGATGCTGACGGTCTGAGGGGAGATTTCTCCGATGAAACAAATATTCAGGTTTCAAAGGACAAATACGAGAATTTCCGCATAGAATATGCAGGTGACGGCTGGTATAAAATTTTTGAGGAAAGTTCCGGTCTTGCACTTGATGTGAATAACCCTGACGGCGGTGTTCATTTCAGCGAAAACAAAAGAAATGTTCAGCTTTACGGAGACAATGACGAAAGAAGCCAACTCTGGAAAATAAGATACGAAAACGGTCACTATACAATTATTTCCGCCCTTAGCGGTTACTCTCTCGGTCTTGCGGAGGAAAACTGCTTTGAGGGTCAGAATGTCGCTCAGGTTCAGCAAAACGGCAGTCACACTCAGCAGTGGAATTTCGTTCAGCCTTTCAGCAAGGGCGATATAAACTGCGATAATAAAATAAATGTTGCGGACGCTGTTCTCATGGAAGAATACCTTTTCGGCGCACTTGAACTCGAAAACGAAAGATTTGTCAATGCGGATATAAATTCCGATGAAGTCGTTGACGTTTTTGACATGATAGAACTCAGAAATATAGTCTTAGGCTAATTCGATATAATCAAGAAATTTTTCAATATATTCGGCTCTCGGAGTTATGACATCAATATCAATTTCGGGATTGTTTTCCGCATAGAGTTTCAGCTCGTTTTCAAAATTCTCTCCCGACAGCAAATAGTCTTCAATAATATATTTCCTGTCATATCCGAGTCTGCTGAGTATAATTGCCGTTACTGCGCCCGTCCTGTCCTTTCCCGCATTACAGAAATAAAGCACATTTGTTTCAGCGTTCATAATAGTATCTATGATATTGTTCATTTTTTCGTCAGCCATGTTTATATATGAAAATGCCACTTCTCCTGTGGATTTCGGGACGGCATTTCCTCCCGTCACCGGCATGGATTTATAATCAAATGACTTGTTATTTTTAAGAATACATGGCTTGCGGTTCTGTTCGGATTCTTCCCTTAAATCAACAATAGTTGTTATATTGTTGTCAGTCAGCCATTTTATTTCTTTTTCGGACAGGAAAACAGGCACATCACTCCTGATATAGCGGTAACTTCCATTTATAATTGCCCTTGTATTTTTTGTACTTTCAAACAAACTTGACATTTTATCACCTCTGTTATGATAAAAGCCCGAAAGCTTAAACTTTCGGGCTGATTTTTTATTCCTGAGAGATTATCTCTTTGTAAAATTCCGAGTAATCTTTTCTTCCCTGTTTTGTAAATTCAATTGCACTTCTGGGGTGCTGGTTGAGAAGTCCTGTCATGAGGTACTGGAAATCATAGCCCCATACTGCGCCTGCTTCTCTTACTTCGGGCATATATTTTTCTATAAACTGGATAACAGGGTAAACATTGTATTTCGGGTTTTTGAGGAATCCGAGGAGAAGTTCCATTGAACAGTTTCCTGCGCCTCTGCCCATTCCGGAATATGTGGCATCGAGCCAGTCAACGCCGTCGCCTACTGCCTCTATTGTATTTGCAAATGCGAGCTGCTGGTTGTTGTGTGCGTGAATACCGAGATTCTTATTGTATTTGTCTGCAAATTCCCCGTAGAGGGCGGAAATTCTTGCAATCTGTTCGGGATAGAGAGAACCGAAACTGTCAACTATATAGAGAGTGTCAACAGGTGTTTTTCCGAGAATATCAAGTGCAACTTTTAAATCGGTTTCCTGAGCGTTTGATATAGCCATTATATTACAGCTTACTTCGTAGCCCTTGCTTTTTGCGTCCTCTATCATATCAACTGCTGTGGGTATCTGGTGAATATATGTAGCCACACGGATAAGGTCAACAGGCGATTCGCTGCGGTCCTTGATATCTCTCTTATAGTTGCATCTTCCAACATCTGCCATAACAGCAATTTTAAGGTCTGTATTGTTTTCGCCAACGATAGACCTGATATATTCGTCATCGCAGAATTTGCAGGGTCCGAACTTTGTAACGTCAAACATTTCCTTGTCGCCCCTGTAACCAAATTCCATATAGTCAACGCCTGAACGGAGGTTGGCATTATAGAGTGCCTTTACAAAATCGTCCGAAAAGCGAAATTCATTCACAAGACCGCCGTCCCTGAGTGTTGCGTCAATGACCTTTATCTGAGGTCTGTAATCCATAAGTTTAGATATTTCTTTCATAAAAATTTTCCCTTCATTTTCTTTTTGCTGTAACGCTTTAAAGTGCATTAGTATCATGAATACAGTATAGCACAAAAAAAATTCATTGTCAAGAGGTTTTCAATAAAATTTTCCCCCGTTTCTGCGGGGGAATTAATTATAATTTATTCATGTCATTGAGATAGAGTGTTCTTCCAAGCTGAATAGCTATAAACTCGCCTCTTTCATAAACATCGTTTATCGCTTCGCACATAAGAAACCCGTATATTATATCCTTATAGAAAACAGGGAAAACTATAAAGCCCCTGCCTTTCATTGTCATTTCGTCACGGATAAAAATATCTCTTGTCATGCACAGTTGTCTTTCTACGGGGACAATATATACTTCCCCGTCCCTGACCACGCATTTTAATTTTATTTCATCGGGCAAATCCGCATGATTTTTATAATCATACTTAAACGGCTTTTCAAACATATAAAAAGCCCCGTTGTCCATGATAAGCTTATCCATGTTCATGAGTATTTCGTCATAGTTTCCGCTTTCGTCATATGTCCTGTCCACAAGGAATCCGAGGAGCATTTCCCTTTCAAAGATAAGACGCTTTTTCTCCTGAGTATTTTTATAAGAAAGTGCGGCTATTGCATTGTCTTTCATTATGAGAAAAAGACTGTTTATCATTGCATTTACAGCAGATGACGGCTGTGCATCATTCATTGCCTTTCTGAGTCTGTTCATGCTTTCAAGGAGTTTCTTTGCATCGGTATATTTCATAGCACCCTTTTCAAAGAACTTATTTATCATCTTGACAATTTCGTCATACTCCTCAGCACTTATATATTTTCTCTTCATCGCTTTGAGCATAAGAGAAATAATTTCATAGAAAAGCCTTTCAAGGTCTACGCTTTCCCTGTCGAAAGGGGATTTGTTATATCTGTAAAAGCAATCCCTGAACATATTGCGGATAAATTCAGGCTGAATATTTGTCATTTCTCTTAATGTATAGTCATACATTTCGTAGTAGAATGAATCTCTGCCGTAAAGTCTTGTTGAAACAAGAGCAGATTCTACTTTTTCACCGTTGAGTTTGCGGAGCATAAGTTCCATAGCCTTATCGCCGAGTGTGTATCTGTCTGCGCCTATTGAAGTGAGTGAGGGACTCATTTCGCTTGCGGCTTTTGTGTTGTCAAATCCGAAAACAAGAATATCTTCTCCGGGAATCAGGTTTCTTTCCTCCATGACCCTGTAAAGCCCTCTCGCAACTGCATCATTTACGCAGAACACAGCCTGCACATCAGGATTTCTGTCGAGCAGAGCCTTTGCTTCATTTTCACATTCAACGGACATATCGGTTACTTCGTAATTTTCATCTGAAAAATTCACGCCGTTTCTTCTGAGACATTTAATAAAAATTTCTTTTCTCATAAATGCGTCCTTGTTGTCCTCACGACCGCCAAGCATACAAATTCTTGTAAAGCCGTTTATATTTATAAGATAGTCCACTGCTTCCGATATGCCTTTTTCGTTGTCGTAGTTTACAGTTGTCTGCCCTTCTATTTCAGAGGCAATAAAAACCACGGGTATAGCGGGACTTCGGTTCATATAGCTTGTATTGAGTGAATTTTTTATATTTTCGTCCATACTGCCGATATGGACTATAATTCCGTCAAACCTGCATATTTCACCGAGTTTGTAAACGGCATTATATACTGCGTTATACTTTCCTGCAACAAGTTTTCTGTTTGAATCTTCTGTGTATTTTCCTGAAATTACAGCAAGCTTTATATTTTTCTTTTCGGGTATTGACTTCATCATGCTTTTTATAAGGTCTTTTGAGAAACTGCTGTTTATGCCGTCAAGTACAACTGCTATTACTTTTTCATGATTTCTTCTGTCCTGCATATTATCTCCTCCGATTATGTATCATCAATATCAGGACTTGGTCTTGAAAAGAGATATCCCTGAGAATAGTCTATATTGAAATCAAGGAGAAGTTTCTGTATATCTTCATTTTCCACAAATTCTGCAATTATACTGAAATTTCCCTTGCTTAGTCTTTTCCAGCCCGAAATGAGTGCTATGAGATTTGCCGACTGTTCGTCAATACAGCATCTCTTTACTATTGAACCGTCTATTTTGAGATAGTCCGAATTTATGCTTGCGATATGCTGTAAATTTGAAAATCCGCTTCCGAAATCGTCTATTGATATTTTACCGCCGAGTGAATGTATAGTGTCAACAAAAAGCATAAGTTCGTCATAGTCGTCTATATCTTCATTTTCAAGTATCTCAAATACAAAATTATGCGGATATTTTACTGACGAAAGAAATTTATAGATATATTCAACTATTTCACGGTTCTTTATATCTCTCATTCCGAGGTTAATGCTTACGCTTTTGTTTTCGATATTTTTAAATCTTTCAAAGACTTTCTTTATCATGATTTTTGATATTGAATCGTAAAGCAGTCCGAAAGACCTTGCAACATCGAGAAAACTTCCGGGGTAATATATTTCTCCGTCCTCACCTTGAAGGCGCATGAGTGATTCATAATGATGTATGGTTTTGTTTACATTGTCATGTATTCCCTGAAAATACGGGATTACTTTGTCATGTGCTATTGCATAGTTTATGACGTTTACCATATGATAGCGTTCTCTTATGGATTCTTCGTCAAGCTGTCCACGCCTTGCATTGTATGAATAAAACTGTATATTCTTCTGTGACATTTCCGTAAGTGCCGAATAGTATGCGGATGTGAGGTTTTCCGCACAGCAGTCGTCAATTACGCAGAAAAGAGGCACTATTGCTATATATTCCTCCGAGACTTCAAAGAGTTCCCTTTGAAGTATTTCCATATCCCTTGCAAATTCCGAAAGCGCAACCATATATGACGGGGCAGCTATTGCAAGAGTCCAGCCTTCAAGCATATATATTGAATAGTCTTTCTGTTTTGCGTAGCTTATGCATTTTGTCAGATAATTTTTATATGTGAGGTCTATAAGCTGTTCGGAAAACACTGTTTTCATGCTTGAAACGTCTGTAACGTTTATCATGCAGATACGGTCATATCCTTTGAGTTTCATATCCATATTCATTGCGGCTGCATTGGGTATATCCTCATTTTCGGAATAGAGGAGTTTCATTTCGCAGTCTCTTACGAATGTTTTAAGGCTGTCAGCCGCCTTTGATTTTTCGTTCTTTACAAATTCATGTTCGATATTGTAGAGATAATTCAAAAGTTCCCTGTTGTCGTCCACAAGTGAATCAGTATGCGAAAATGCAAAGGGATTATAGGGCTGTGAGGCGGATTCCTCGCCTATTACCGAAACGACAAAGGAACAGTTCGCAAAAGTGTTTCTGCCGTCAACATGGGCAATTTCACCCTCTGTGATACAACCGCACATATTTGAATTTTCGTATGCGGAGAGTTCCCATTTTACGCAGTTTGAATATATCATTGAACGGGCTATGCACGAATAGCCGAAAAGCGTTTCAGCCTTTTCAAAATTTTCAATCTGCCTGAAAAGAGACCTGTTGTCGGATATTATTTTCCTGTCGTATATAAAAGCCCTTTTAAGTTTTTTTCCTGCTTTTACGTTGTGATTTGCGTTTATGCGTTCATGCCTTGCAAATCTGTCTATATCGGGGTGAGAGGAATAAAATTCGCTGTTTGCGGGGTCATTTTCTCTGAATATGTCGCTGATGCTTTCGCTGTTTGAAAATCTTACAAGTATGGGAATTTCGCTTATATCCGAATACACATACGGGAAAAGGTTTGTGAGTTCGGGGTTGTTTCTGAGTTCATCGCCTACGCCTATGCGGTATTCGTTTGCGGCATCTTTTCCGTCAATGGAAAGTATGCACGTTCCGAAAGTGTCGGTTATTTCCACTTCTTCGCCTATTACCTGAACACCTGTTGCACATGAACTGTAACTTTCGACATTTTCCCCGCTTATGGCAGCAAGGACAGTTCCTTTTTCCGACCATTCCTTTTCATTGAATACAAAGCCCGAATCAATAAATCTTCTGAGGCTTATTTCGGGAGTGTTTGCAAGTCCGCCTATCATCTGGACATTCGGAAAATATGTATTGCATTTTTCGATATAGCTGTAAACGTCAAGATATTTTCCCGTGAGAAATTCAAGGAGAAGCTTTGTATCGTCCTCTATTACGGCAGACTTTACATTTTCGCAGAGTGTATCGGGCTTTAAGGGCTTGCCGTCATCTCCGTAAGTGGGAAGGAGTGCTGTTTTGATTCTTCCGCCTGACATCTGAGTTACGGAAATAACACACTGGTCAGGGAAAAGCTTTCCGCCGACAATGACCGCCGAGGTGCTTGTGCCGAATATATGCGCTCCGGGGACAAGCTTCACTATAAATTTTGCAAGGTCAACGGCTTCTTCCTCAGTGTGTATGGCTGTATGTATGCGTATGAGAATATCTCCCTTTGCGGGGTTGAGCATAAGCTGACTGAACGCCTGTGAAAGTCTTGCTTTTGATATATATTTGAAATTCCATGTAAACATTTATCATCGCCTCCTGTTTTCAATATGAAAAACCGTGCCTGCTCTCCTGATACATAAAATATTGAGACAGAACACGGTTCTTTATAAATATCATAATACAGCCGTTATTTTACATCTTTTTTATTGAATACTTTTATTGTAAGAGGTAAGAATATAGCAATTATAGCTCCCGAAACAAGAATTGCATTGATAATTGCAACTTTTTCAACGCTGAGAAGCTGGTCAGGGGCATTGTTTAAAAAGTATGAATC
>JAFYFU010000047.1 GCA_017543595.1 Ruminococcus sp.
CAAAATATTCTGTTACCTTTTCCATTATAAATTCCTCCATTTAAAATATTTAAAATTATTGATTATTTTTTTCGAGTGATGCCCTTATAAAATCGGCAAATAATTTATGGGGCTTGTTTGGTCTTGACTTAAATTCGGGGTGGAACTGCACTCCCACAAACCAAGGGTGTTCAGGGAGTTCAACTATTTCAACAAGCTTTTCATCAGGTGAAAGACCTGCCGTTTTCAGCCCCGAATCTTTTAAAATTCTGCGGTAAGCGTTGTTAAATTCATATCTGTGGCGGTGACGCTCATAAATAAGTTCCTCGCCGTAAATACTTCTGCACCTTGAATTTTCGGCAAGTTTGCACGGATAAAGTCCGAGGCGCATAGTACCTCCTTTTTCGGAGATATTCTTCTGTTCTTCCATGATATGAATTACAGGGTTTGAAGTATTCCCAAATTCCGCAGAATCCGCATCTTTTATACCGCAGACATTTCTTGCAAACTCTATTACGGACATCTGCATGCCGAGACATATTCCGAAAAACGGGATATTATTCTCACGGGCGTAGCGGATAGATTCTACCATACCCTCAATGCCTCTGTGACCGAATCCGCCGGGGACTATAATTCCCGAACAGTTTTTAAAGGTTTCGGCTGCATTTTCACGGGTGATATTTTCGGAATCTATCCATTCTATATTTACGGTTGCATCATTTACAATTCCGCCGTGGCGGAGGGCTTCCGCAACCGATAAATATGCATCATGGAGTTCAACATATTTTCCGACAAGTCCGATAGTTACATTTTTGTGGGCATTTTCGGCACGGCGAACCATTTCAGTCCATTCCGAAAGGTCGGGAGTATTATTCTCTATTCCGAGATGACGGCAGACCGAAACTGCAAGCCCTTCATTTTCAAGCCACAATGGAACTTCATACAAAGACGGTGCTGTAAGATTCTGTATAACGTCCTCCTTGCGTATATTGCAGAACAACGCTATTTTTTCAGCCATTTCATCGGGTATGCGTCTTTCCGTTCGGCATACTATTATATCGGGCTGTATGCCTATTGACAAAAGTTCTTTTGTGGAATGTTGAGTGGGTTTTGATTTGAGTTCCTCCGAGCCTGCGATATACGGGACAAGGGTAACATGGATATAGCAGACATTTTCCCTGCCCTGCTCCGTACCTACCTGACGGATAGCTTCAAGAAAGGGCGTTGATTCGATATCTCCGACAGTACCGCCTATTTCCGTGATAACCACATCAGCATCGGCTTCTTTTGCGGCACTGTAAACCCTGTCTTTTATCTCATTGGTGATATGCGGAATTACCTGAACAGTACCGCCGAGATAATCGCCTCGTCTTTCCTTTGTTATGACGTTCCAGTAAATTTTTCCCGTAGTGACGTTTGAATGTACTGAAAGGTTCTCGTCTACAAAGCGTTCATAATGACCGAGGTCAAGGTCAGTTTCCGCACCGTCATCTGTCACGAATACTTCTCCGTGCTGATAGGGCGACATCGTACCGGGGTCAATATTTATATACGGGTCAAATTTCTGGATAGTCACCTTATAGCCACGCTGTTTGAGAAGTCTGCCGAGAGATGCGGCTGTTATGCCTTTGCCGAGTCCCGAAACAACTCCTCCTGTTACAAAAATGAATTTTGACATTGTCTTTCTCTCCTGAAATACATTTATATATAAAGACGGCTGATTTTAAATTATTCAGCCGTCTTATCGGCTTTTAAGAACGTTCCCATTCTTCTGAATCGTGAAGTGCGTTGTAGCCTTCTTCACCTGTACGGATTTTTATAACGTTCTCTATATCATAAATGAACATCTTGCCGTCACCGTAGTTTCCCGTATAAAGGGCTGCCCTTGCGGAATCTATAACTTTATCGACAGGAACGGCACAAACTGCAATTTCAGCCTTTACTTTCGGGAGGAGGTTCATTTCAACAGTAGTACCTCTGTAATAGTTTCTCTGACCGTTCTGCATACCGCAGCCGAGTACATTTGTAACTGTAATGCCTTTTACGTCAATGGCTTCCATAGCCTGAATGAAATCCTGTAATTTCTGCTGTTTGAATATAACAACGATATTTGTAAGTTTGGGACTGCCGTCACGGGACGGAGCAACATAATTTTCAACTTTGACAGCCTCATCAACAGGAACTTTTACAACGCTCTTTGCATCGTCTTTTGTATAGCCGTGCATTGAAGCATCGCTCATTGAGGGAGCAAAGTCGGCATAAGAAGAAATAAGTCCGTGTTCCGTAACGTCAAGACCGAGGATTTCTTCCTGTTCGGAGGCTCTCAGACCGAGAGTTTTCTTGATTATTGCGAATGTAATGATTATTGTGATTGCTGACCATGCAGCTACGCTTGCAAATCCGATAAGCTGTATTCCGAGCTGTTCAAAACCGCCTCCATAGAATAAACCTTCTGATTTTATTCCGCCGCAGTCAAGCTGAATTGCATATCCGGGAGAATTTTTTGTTGCGAAAAGTCCGACTGCGATTGTTCCCCAGATACCGTTCATCATGTGAACTGCAACTGCACCAACAGGGTCATCTATATGAAGTTTATAATCGAGAAGCCATACACCGAAACAAACAAGCAATCCCGAAACTATGCCGACAGCTATTGAACCTGCTGCGTCAAGAACGTCACAGCCTGCTGTGATTCCGACAAGTCCTGCAAGTGATGCGTTAAGACACATCGAAACATCGGGCTTTCCGTATTTGAGCCATGTGAATATCATACAGGTAACTGTTGCAACGGCAGGAGCTATTGTAGTTGTTACAAATATAGTATCAAGCTGTGCAACATCTGATGCAGCGGCGGGGTTGAATCCGTACCAGCCAAACCAGAGTATAAATACGCCTAATGCGCCTATTGTGAGGTTATGTCCGGGGATAGCGTTTACTTTTATTTCTCCGTCCTTAGTTTTTGTGAATTTACCTATTCTTGCGCCAACGAATTTAGCACCTATGAGAGCGCACACACCGCCGACCATATGTATTGCACAAGAACCTGAAAGGTCATGGAATCCCATCTGTGCGAGCCAGCCACCGCCCCATATCCAGTGAGCCTCTATCGGATATATAACAGCACTGATAATTGCCGAATATACACAATACGAAAGGAACTTTGTTCTTTCTGCCATAGCACCCGAAACTATTGTAGATGTAGTAGCGCAGAATACTAAGTTAAATATGAACTGGTCCCACTGAAAATCGTTATAGCTTGCAAATATATCAAATCCGGGACTGCCGATAAATCCGAAATAATCTTCTCCGAGCAGAAGTCCGAAACCTATAAGAATGAACATAACTGTACCGATACAGAAGTCCATAAGGTTCTTCATTATAATATTTCCTGCGTTTTTCGCCCTTGTGAATCCTGTCTCTACCATAGCGAATCCCGCCTGCATGAAAAATACAAGGGCAACCGCTATCATGAACCATACGCCGAAAACTGTTGTGTTGGATTGTTCCGTCATTTCCTGAATTAATGTCTGCGTGTCCATAAATATCCTCCTTATTAAAAAACATCAAATAACAGCGAAAAAACTTTAAAGGGGTGCAGAAGCCCCGAAAGACTTCATACACCCCTTTGTGTATGGAATTTAGCGCACTATAAACCAAAAAAGAGAGTTGCAGACTTGTTGTCCGCAGCTCCCTTGCTGTTTACAATGCCATTATAGACCCTTTTTTCGGATTTGTCAAGTGTTTTTTTGAAATTTGGAGATATTCATATTTTATTCACATAATTCACAGAGATTTTTTGTGTTTTTCTGACAAAATAAAATTTCCTGAGAAATTTTTTCGGAATTTCTCTTGACAATCGTGTTTTAAAGTGCTAATATGTTATTGAACAAGGACGTTCATGACAGGCTTATTTTGTCTGTTGTGAACGTCTTTTTTATTTGCAGATACGATTCAAAGGCGAGGCGTATCGGAAAGGCGTGAATGATATGGACAATTTCAGAAAAGAATCTCCCTATGAACAGCAGGGACTTTATTCTCCCCGTTTTGAGCATGACAACTGCGGAATAGGTGCGGTTGTAAATATCAAGGGCGAACAGTCAAGATATGTCGTAGACAATGCTCTTATTATAGTTGAAAAACTTGAACACCGTGCAGGAAAAGATGCCGAAGGCAAAACAGGTGACGGTGTAGGTATTCTTATTCAGATGCCTTATGAATTTTTTAAAAACGAGTTAAATTCTCTTGGCTTTGATTTCGGCGACAACGGCGATACAGGTGTCGGAATGTTTTTCTTCCCGCAGAATGAACTCAAATGCGGTCAGGCTAAAAAATTATTTGAAATGATAATAAAGAAAAACGGCATGGAATTTCTCTGCTGGCGAAAAGTTCCCGTATGCCCCGAAATTCTCGGAAAAAAAGCTCTTGAAAGTATGCCATGCATTATGCAGGCTTTTGTGAAACGTCCCGAATCCTGCTCCAAAGGCATAGATTTCGACAGAAAATTATTTATTGCAAGGCGTGAATTTGAACAGTCAAACGAAGAAACATATGTTTGTTCGCTTTCAAGCAAAACAATTGTATATAAGGGAATGTTTCTTGTCGGTCAGTTAAGACAGTTCTATAAAGATTTGCAGGACGAAAATTTCAAATCCGCAATCGCTATGGTACATTCAAGATTTTCCACAAATACAAACCCTTCATGGCAGAAGGCACACCCCAACAGATTTATTGTCCACAACGGAGAAATAAATACTATTATAGGAAATGCCGACAAAATGCTTGCCCGTGAGGAAACTATGACCTGTGAGCTTCTCAAAGACGATATGCACAGGATTCTCCCCGCAATAAATGTAAACGGCTCGGACTCCGCAAGACTTGACAACAGTCTTGAATTTTTAACAATGTCGGGTATGCCGCTGCCCCTCGCAGTAATGATAGCCATTCCCGAACCGTGGAAAAACAACAAGAACATATCAAAGTCAAAATATGACTTCTACCAGTATTACGCAACAATGATGGAACCTTGGGACGGTCCTGCATCTATACTTTTCTCGGACGGTGATGTTATGGGTGCAGTCCTCGACAGAAACGGTCTGCGTCCGTCAAGATACTGCATAACTTCCGATGGATTCCTTATACTCTCCTCGGAAACGGGCTGTGTGGATATTCCGCCCGAAAAAATAATCAAAAAAGACCGCCTGCGCCCC
>JAFYFU010000048.1 GCA_017543595.1 Ruminococcus sp.
CACTCAAATGATATTATATCACAGATAAAAATTAAAATCAATCCTTTTGAAAAAGAAATAATATTTAACGTCAAAAATCATTGACAAAAAAGGCATATTGTTTTATAATATATATAATTTTAAGTAAGGAGAACTTATATGACTGTATGGAATCCGTGGCACGGCTGTCACAAAATAAGTCCCGGCTGTCAGAACTGCTATATGTACCGCAGAGATGCAGAATTTGGCAGAAACAGCAGTATTGTCACAAAAACTTCTCAATTTAAACTGCCTGTGCAGAAAAAACGTGACGGAACTTACAAACTTTATGAAGATGACTATGTATACACCTGTATGACCTCCGATTTTTTCGTTGAAGAAGCTGATGAATGGAGAAAAGACGCATGGGAGTTTATACATTTCCGCTCATCTGTTAAATTTTATATCATAACAAAAAGAATCGAAAGATTTTATGTAAGCCTGCCCGCCGACTGGAAAGACGGCTATGAAAATGTTACAATCTGTTCAACCTGCGAAAATCAGGCAACAGCAGACAAAAGAATACCCTTTATGCTGAATCTGCCTCTGAAACATATGGAAATAATCCACGAACCAATGCTTGAAAAAATAAATATCGAAAAATATCTCGCAACAGGAAAAATCGAAAAGGTAATCTGCAGTGGAGAATCAGGCGACAACGCAAGGCTTTGCGACTATGAATGGATTCTAAATACAAGACAACAATGCATTGAACATAATGTGCCTTTTTATTTCAAGCAGACGGGTGCTTTGTTCAAAAAAGACAATAAAATTTACAGAATCCCCCGTGAAATTCAGATGTCACAGGCTGAAAAATCAGGTATAAGCACCGCCGATTAATTTGAAACTGTATTGACAAACATTCAAAATAATGATAGAATTGTACTATATTATTAATTAAACAGGAGGAAAATTTGCGCCTTGTCATGAGAGTTAATATAACAAGGGGGGCTTGGGGGGAATAAGCCGCCCCTTGACACAGTGAATGAAAAAATCTTTGATTTTTGAATGAACGTGTCAAGCCCCAAAGGGCGGCTCCCCCCATTTTAAATAAAATGACAAGCTTTAAAAGCGCAAATTTGACGATTTTAAATAGGAGTAAAAAAAATGAACAAAAGTTACAGCATAAAAGATTTATTTAATATATTTATGAATAATCTGAAATATCTTGTAATTGCTGCTGTGATAGGCGGTGTCTTTGCTTTCGCCTACTCAAAATACAGACTTCCGCTTTTGTATTCTTCGCATATAACAATGTATGTACAAAGTTATTACGGCTATTACGGGACAGATTACAGCTACGGTCAGAACGATATAACAGGCTCTAAACAGCTTGTAAATACATATGTCGAGGTAATAAAAGACGATGCCGTGATGGAAGCCCTCGGTGAAAAACTTTACGAACAGTTTGACGAAAATACTCTTAGAGGAAGCTTTGTTGTCTATGACGGGAAAATCTCATGTGACTCCCTGCGTTCATGCATATCAATAAGCACGGTAACGGACACAAGTGCGCTGAAAGTCGTTACAATGGCAAGAAATCCCGAAATTGCCGCCGCTATCTGCAATGAACTAACCGCATTGGTTCCCGAATTTGTTGCGGAGGCTGTCGGAATAGGCTCTATAAATACAATAGATACCGCAAAAGTCTATCCCTCACCCGTTTCGCCTAACAACAAAAGAAATGCCGTAATGGGCGCATTTGCAGGATTCATGCTTGTTTTCATCACAGTATTCATGAAGGACTTCCTTGACAATACCGTTAAAAGTTCTCAGGAAACAAGCATACTGCTGAAAAGCCCCGTCCTCGGTGAAGTTGATTTCTTCATAAACAGGACAAAGGAAAACAAATATATTGACGTATATCCGAAATTAAGCGACCCGAATATTCCTTTTCTGGTTTTGGAAAGCTATAAGTCAATAAGAACAAATATTCTTTTCAGCCTTTCGACCTGCGAAAAGAAAATTTTTGCCGTTTCTTCCCCCGATATAGGAGAGGGAAAATCCCTTACAAGCGCAAATATCGCAACGGCACTCGCTCAGGGCGATAAAAAAGTCCTGCTTATAGATGCCGATATGCGAAAGCCCGTTCAGCACAGAATTTTCAGACTTAACAACGAAAACGGTCTTTCTTCCGTACTCAGGGGAATGATATCCCCCGATGAATGTATCAACAAAAATGTTGTTCCGAACCTTGATGTTATGACTTCCGGAGCAGTTCCGCCGAACCCCTCCGAACTGCTTGCCTCGGAAAATATGTCCGAAATCGTTGAACAGCTCAGACATAATTATGATATAATAATTTTTGACACTCCGTCAGTGAATTTGGTAAGCGATGTAATGGAACTTGCAAAATGTATTTCGGGAATAGTAATGGTTCTGAGATACGCAAAGACAAATACAGAATCTGCGGAAACCGCACAGAAAAAACTTGAATTTGCAAAGATAAGCAGTATCGGCTTTGTCCTCAACGGAGTAAAAAGAAAAAGAGAGAGAAAATATGCCCTCAGCGTAAAGAAAAGGAGAGCTTGACTTGAAAAAAATTAAATCACCTGTTGTGTTCCTTGTCATTGTCTCTGTCGTGCTGATGTTTCTTTCGCTGGTTAATATCTGCATTTTCGGACAGAATACGGAACTTGAAATAAATGTTCGTGATGTGGAAAACATAAGCATAGAATACGACAAAAATATAGCCGAACTCACAAATCAGTCAAGAAACGGCGATATTCTTGAACTTGATTTCAAGAGCGTAAAAAAAGGTAAAACTTACGTGGATATAACAGGCAGTTATATTTCCTCGGGCGAATCTTTCAGCAAGATATGTGTTCTTTACGTGCATACATTCGGCATAATAACCGTAAATGAATTTCTCGGTCGCTGCGACGGCGATATAGCTTTTTCAATATCCGCCTCAATTGTACTTCTCACCGCCCTACTGATTCTCAGAAAAAGATATAAGACAAGCATGAAAAGAAGTATATGCAGATATGCCAATATAGGTCTGCTCGGACTTATGATATTTTTCGGATTTATGCTTTTGTGGCTCTTGTTTACCATGATTTATGACTTTGCCTTA
>JAFYFU010000049.1 GCA_017543595.1 Ruminococcus sp.
ACCGTCAACAAGTATTGCTTTAAGTCCGACAACGGGACAGCCTGCGAGAACACCTTTCTTTACGGAATCTTCAAGACCTTTCTGAACTGCGGGGAAGTAGTTTTTCGGAACTGCTCCGCCGAATACTTTTTCCTCAAATACGAGTGTATCGCTTACGCAGGGTTCAAATTCAATCCATACATGACCGTACTGACCGTGACCGCCCGACTGTTTCTTGTGCTTGCCCTCTACTTTTACCTTCTTGCGGATAGTTTCCTTATATGCAATCTTGGGAACTGTAAGGTTGATATCAACGCCGAATTTGCCCTTTAATTTAGCTGCGGCAACTTCGAGGTGCTGTTCGCCCAGACCGCTGAGAATCTGTTCTTTTGTGTTATCGTCCTGAATATATGTGAGAGTGGGGTCTTCTTCCGTGATACGCTGCATACCTGCTGATATCTTAGCCTCATCGCCCTGAGCCTTAGCCTTTACAGCCATTGAATAGCAGGGAGTCGGGAACTGCATAGCCTCAAATTCAATGGGATTTGAAGAATCACAGAGAGTATTGCCCGTATTTGCGGTAATCTTTGCGGCTACAACTATATCGCCCGCAAAAGCCGTGGAAACTTCTGTCTGTTTCTTTCCGCAGAGAGTATACAATTTGCCGATTTTCTCGGTACTTCCCGTTGAAGCGTTGAATACTTCGCTGTTTGATGAGAGTTTTCCCGACCTCACACGGATAAAGGACATTTTGCCGACAAAGGGGTCTGCGACTGTCTTGAAAATATATGCCGAAAGCGGTGCGGAGGTATCGCAGGCAACATCTTTTCCGTCTTTTGTCTTGGCTGTGATAGCCTCCTCAGGTGACGGGAGAAGAAGTTCAATTTCTTTGAGAAGCATATCAATGCCTGTAAGTTCTGTTGCGGAAGCACATACAACGGGAGTTATAATTCCTCTGTTCATACCGTCATGTATGCCGTTTATAAGTTCTTTCTGGGTAAATTCTTCACCTTCAAAGAATTTCTCCATGAGTTCATCGGAAGTTTCGGCAACAGCCTCGGATATAGCGGCAATAAGTCCGTCTATTCTGTATTCAAATTTTTCCGATATTTCGGAAGTGGGCATATCTGTCTCAACAGCATTTCCCTTGTTGTCATACTTGTATGCCTTCATTTCGATAAGGTTTACATATGAAACTATCTGTCCGCCGCTTATTACTGGAACGACAACGGGGCATACGGTAGGTCCGAAAACGGTTTTCAGTTCTGTGAGAACATTGAAGAAATTAGCGTCTTTGTCATCTATCTTTGTTACAACGAACATTTTTGACTTGTTCTGTCTGAGAGCCTCGTCATAGGCTTTCCTTGCACCGACTTTAACGCCTGACTTTGCGGAAACGGTAATCATAACAGTATCAGCAGCTCTTATGCCCTCAATCATCTCTGCGGCAAAGTCAAAAAGTCCGGGTGTATCGAGAATATTAACCTTGTAATCATTATATTCAAAAGCAGCAAGAGAAGTGCTTATTGAAATCTTTCTCTTGATTTCTTCGGGGTCATAATCGCACACGGTTGTACCGTCAGCAGTCTTTCCGAGGCGGTCGGAAGCACCTGCTTTAAAGAGCAGAGCCTCAGCGAGGGAAGTCTTGCCTGAGCCGTTGTGTCCTGCAAAGGCGATATTTCTGATTTTTTTAACATCATAGTCTTTCATAATAATTTTACTCCTCTTTTTGCGAATTATGTGCAGTATCGACAACTACAAGATTTATTATATATCAATTACAAATAAATTGCAATACTTTTTTACTATATGTAAAAAAATTCTGCATATTAGCTTACAAACTTTGTTGATATTTGGGAGTTTTTAACAAAGCCGAACCCTTTTTCCGACTTTTTATGACATCTGCCGTTGATAACAGAAAATACAAGACCGTAAAGCAAGCCCCATAGGATTGTAAAAATTATCATAAACAATATCCCCTCTCCCTTTATATTTAAAACTTTAAATAATAATTCTGCGGTGTTCATTGTCAGAAAAGAATAAACAACAGGAGCAATTATGGTTTTCAGCGGTCTGAACGGAGTTTTTGTGTATGACGATACTTTTATGAATCTCATGCAGTTTCCGAAAATATTACTTGCATAGTAAGATAGGGCTATCCCGTAAAAGCCCGTTTTCGGGACAAATATCAAAACTATTGCTATTCTTATTACATATTCCGCAAGATAATTCAAAGAGGAAAATTTCTGCAAACCCATTCCCTTTATCAGAGCTTCAAGAATTATTTCCATGTAGATAAACGGCACGACAGGTGCAATAAATTCTATCATATCGCCCGCAAGCTTTCCGCCCCCTAAAATTATCCCTATTTTTTCACCGAAACGCATAAGCACCGATGCCGCAAACACCGCATAGAAAAGAGTATACCCCGTAAGCCGTGATGTCAGGCTTTGAAGTCTTTCGGAATTTCCTGCGGAATTTGCCCTTGCGCTTTCGCTGACGGTTATTCCCGACATTGAACATATAACGACTGACGGGAAAAACAGTGTCGGAATTACTATTGCCTCAAATATTCCGAAAAGGCTAAGTGCATCGCTTACGGAATCGCCGTACTGTCTCAGGCACATTGGAATTACAGCATCATTTGTACTGCTTAATACAGCCGTTAAAATACTCCCTCCCATTATGGGTATGGCGGAAGATACATATTCCCTGAAAGTAAGCGGATTACTGCCTTTTTTCCTGCCGTGAAACTTTATATATCCGCATATCAGGTAAACAAGGGAAAAAATATTTCCTGCAATTATTGATATTATCAATATTCTGCAAACGTCCTCCTCATCGGGAGAATCCGCACACAAAGTCATAGTTATTATTATGGCTGCACGGACGGCAAATTCTGTTATATCCCCGACAGCCGTAAAAGTTGCTTTTCTTACTGCGTTGAAATATCCCTTTATGCATGAAGATACCGCACCTGCTCCCAAAGCGCATGGCATGAATCTTACTGCCGTTGTCATATTAGCACCGCTGAAAAATTTTTCACTTATTTCGTCCGCAAAGACAAAAATAAAAAAAGAAACCGTACAGCTAAGAAAAATGCACAGTTTTATCCCGTGAAACAGGACTCTTTCGGGATTTCCGCCCTTTCTGCCGATTTCTTCGGAAATAAGCCTGTTCGTGCATAGAAAAGCATTTCCGTTTGACAATATTCCCGCAAGCGTCAGAAACGAACCCATAAGCGATAATATACCTATCGCAGATGCACCAAGATGAGAAGTGATAAAAGAATTTAAAAACAATGCCGAGGAATCAAGCATTAACTGCATGAGTGAAAGTATTATTGTATCTTTAAGCATTTTGTTTCCTGCCATCATATCCCCCCGATAAAATAATATTCACGATAAAAAAAATAAATTCATGGTATTTTTGAAAATATTATTGTAAAATCAGAAAAAATATGCTATTATATATATACAGTATTTTCAGTAAGGAGAATTGCTTTGAACAGAATATTAATACTCATAGGAAAGATAATAGTTAAACTTCTGCGTCTTGTCGGACGCAGTGCGGGAAACCTCCCGGGAATCATTTTATGGCATCTGACAAGGGGACAATGCTGTAAAATGTTTAAAATCGACTGCCCCATAATTGCAGTAACAGGCACAAACGGCAAAACTTCCGTCACAAACTGCGTGGCACAGCTTTTCAAACAGAGCGGAAAGAAAATAATAATCAACAAAGAGGGCAATAACCTTGATACGGGTATCTGCTCGCTTTTGCTGCGTCACTGCGATTTCAGCGGAAAAGTCAAGGCGGATATGCTGATTCTCGAAACAGACGAAAGCCACGTCCCCGTTGTATACTCCCAGCAGAAACTTGATACCCTTGTGGTTCTCGATTTTTTCCGTGACCAGCTCGACAGAAACGGCGAAATGGAAACTCTTATCCGGAAAATAAACGCTTTCTGCAAAACTTTTAACGGAAACCTCCTGCTTAACGGTGATGACCCCAACACAGCCCGCCTCGGAAAAGCCAACCCGAACAACAAAAATGTTAAATATTTCCACGCCGAACCCTACGCTTTCGCAACAAAGGAAATTTTTGAAGCCTCTGAGGGAAGATTCTGTCCTTTCTGCGGTCAGCCCCTTGAATACGAATACTATCAGTATTCGCATATCGGAAAATTCCTCTGCAAAAACTGCGGATTTGGAAACTATGACTATTATATTTCCGCCGAAAACATTGACCTCGAAAAGCGTGTTTTCTATGCGGACAACCATAAGTATACTCCAAAACTCAACAGCATATACAACGTTTACAATATGACTGCCGTTGCAGGCGTTGCAAAACTGTATGACATCGAACAAAACATAACAGACAAGGTTATTTCGGGATATACCGTCAAAAACGGACGCATGGAAAATTTCATGCTCGGCGACAGAAAAACTACTCTCAACCTTGCAAAAAACCCCGTAGGCGCAAATATGACCCTGCGTGTCATGAATGAAATGAAAGGCGAAAAAGAACTTTTATTTGTTCTCAATGACAATGTTGCGGACGGTCTTGACGTTTCATGGATATGGGATATAAATTTCAGTATCTTTGAAAGAGTTACCCGTGTTGTCACATCAGGCACAAGGGCTTATGACATAGCCGTGAGAATAAAATGTTCGGGCTATGACGCAAGTAAAATAGTTGTAGTCCCCGACCTCGACAATGCCGTTGAGGAACTCGCAAAAACCGAAGGCAGAAAATTCGTAATAGCCAACTACACAGCCGTTCAGCCCACAAGAACCGCCCTTAAAAAATATATGTCAAGGAGTGAAAACAAATGAAGTTGATAAAAATACTCCATATGTATGCGGATATGCTTGACCTCTACGGTGACAGCGGAAATATGGAGGTTATAAAATACCGCTGTAAAATGCGTGAAATTGAATGTGTCGTTGACACTTATTCAATAGATTCCGATATGCCCGATTTTTCCTCATACGATTTGATATATATAGGCGGAGGCGCAGACCTCGAACAGCAGCATATTTCCGAGGATTTGTCAAAATGCCGTGAGGGTATAAAAAAAGCCTACGAAAACGGTACTTTCCTGTTTCTGATTTGCGGAGGCTATCAGCTTATGGGAAAATATTACCGTGACGCTGACGGAAACGAAATAAAAGGTCTCGGACTTTTCGACTATTACACCGTTGCCCCCGAAAGCAGAAGAATGAGATGTATAGGAAATATCGCCGTCCGCACAAAAATCACGGGAAAAAATGTCGATGTTGTCGGATTTGAAAACCACGGCGGTCAAACACATGATGTTAAAACTCCGTTCGGCGAAGTCAGATACGGAAACGGCAACTGTTCAAAAAGCCAACAGGAGGGATATTTTGAAAAGAATGTAATTGCAACCTATCTCCACGGTCCTATGCTTTCAAAAAATCCCGAAATTTCGGACTACATCATATCATACTGCCTCAACAGAAACAGCAGTGAAACCATAAGACTTAAAAAGCTTGACGACAGTCTCGAAATAAAATGCAGACAGGTCATGCTTGACAGACTTTTAAAATAATGCATAAAAACAAACCAATTAAACAGAAGGAGGATTGAAAATGAAAAACTTAATCTTAAATTTAGTTGTAGCAACAGGCTGTGTACTTCTTGTCGGCTGTGGAACAACAGTTCATACCGACAGTGCCGTAACTCAGAAACCGCCTGAAAACATTGAAGAAATAGTTATACCGCCCACTGAAACACAGACAACAGAAACTCAGACAACCACCCTTACATCTTCCGCAGAAACAGCCGATTCTTCCGCAACGGAAACTTCTGATTCCACTTCATCTTCATCAACCAATACAACAATCACCACAACCGTTACAAAAACTACAACCACAACCGCAAAAGTTACTACCAAAGCTACAACAAAGGCTACCACAAAAGCCACAACAAAGACAACTGCTGTTGTTACTACCACAACCGTAACAACAACTACCGCCCTGCCCGTTACAACTTCCGTGAATCCGATTCCGCCCGAAATAATTATAAACAATGTCCCGACTGTTGAGGTTTACAGCGATATCACAATCGGAAACCTCATAACGGAATCAAATATCATGATAGAAGAACCGAATATATCCGTTGATACTTCCTATATCGGCGATAAATCCGTAGATGTTAAATTCTGGTACAACGGCATTGAATATACAAAACAGCTTAAATTCAAAGTAGTTGACACAACCGCACCCGTAATATTAAACAACGGCTGGTCACCCTATGTTCAGCTTTATTCGCAGTTTGACCTCAGTTCGCTTATAGGCTATGCGGATAACTACGACAGAAAACCTATCCTGACTTATGAAGGCTATGTTGATACAAACTATGAGGGAACTTATCCCATAACAGTATATGTTACGGACAGCTCGGGAAATGTCGCAAGCTGGGGAATGAATGTTTATGTAATGTCCTCTCTCCCCGAAAGCACTCCAAATCCGACAGTGCCTTTTGATTACTATGTCCAGAAATATGCAGGACAAAACGTAAGACTCGGACTTGATATCTCGGAATGGCAGCCCTATATTGACTTCCCGACAATAAAACAGGCAGGCGTTGATTTCGTCATAATGCGTATGGGCTGTTACTACGGTTCGATAAGAACAGACGACTACTATTACAGAAATATGCAGGAGGCTCAGGAAAACGGTCTTGATGTCGGTGTTTATATCTACACTACCGCAACCACCGAGGCGGAAATCCGTGAGCAGGCAAGATGGATGGCTGAAACTCTCAACTATCAGCCGATATATTTCCCGATAGCCTTTGACTGGGAGGATTTCGACCATTTCCAGAAATACGGCATGAGTATCCACGACCTCAACTACCTCTTTGACGTATTCTATGACGAACTTTCAAAATACGGCTATACTGCAATGCTTTACAGCAGCAGAAACTTCCTCTATAATTTCTGGGAAAATAAAAATAACCGCACTGTATGGCTTGCACATTTCATTGATGAAACGGATTATACAGGCGAATATGCCATATGGCAGACAACAGCAGACTGCATAGTCCCCGGAATCGACAGAATTGTTGACGTTGATATAGAATACCTCGACAGACCGCTCTATAAATAAATCGGAATTATAAAGGGGGTTTGGGGGAAAATTGCACTCTTGACACAATGAACGAAAAAATCTTTGATTTTTGTATTGACTTTTTTGTGAAAATATGATATATTTGTTTTTAAGAGGAGAATTTGCGCCTTGTGCTGAAAGTGAACGAAACACAGTGGAGTGAACGAAAGCACAAGCCCCAAAAGCGCAAATTTGACGATTTTAAATAAGAGGAAATTTTTGCGCCTTGTGCTGAAAGTGAACGAAACGCAGTGGAGTGAACGAAAGCACAAGCCCCAAAAGCGCAAAAATTGACGATTTTAAATAAGGGTGATGTGTTATGAAGGCAATATGTTCAAAAAAAGAACTCGTTCTGAGCAATTACTATCCGTGCATTTCCGATATAATCGAACAGCCGCAGCTTGACAAACTCAAAAATATAACTCACCATATTCATACCACACGTTATCAGCACTGCGTAAATGTATCGTATTACAGTTATCTCATATGTAAAAAATTCCGCCTTGACGCACGTTCTGCGGCAAGGGCAGGGCTTCTCCATGACCTTTTCTATTATGACCGCAAGGAATATAATTCTGAAAAACAAAAGGGACAGCCCTCTCACAGCCTTATGCACGCAAAACTTGCCCTCAAAAATGCAAGCGAAATGACGGATATAAACCCCATTGAAAAAGATATGATTGAAAATCATATGTGGCCTGTAACAAGACCCAAGCCAAAATATAAAGAAACCTACATAATAACCATAATAGACAAATATTGTGCGGTTCTTGAATTTTGCGTCCCGAAAATTTCATCAATCAAATCTCATCTTACAAAAGTTTAAAAATAAAAGGCAGGATTTTCTCCTGCCTTTTTGTTTTGGATAATAAATTTTATCTGAATACAGAAAAATATATCAGCACAAATATACCAAGTATTATTCTGTACCAGCCGAATACCTTGAAATCGTGCTTTTTGATATAGCCCATAAGCATTTTTATTACAAATATCGAAACAGCAAACGCAACTATCATTGCAACTGCAAGTATAACCGCCTGATTTGTCGTAAAATCTTCATCAAATTTTATTATTTTCAAAAGACTTGCCCCGAACATTACAGGTATTGCAAGATAGAAAGTAAACTCAGCCGCAACAGTTCTTGATACACCTATCAGAAGTGCGCCGACAATTGTCGCTCCCGAACGTGAAGTTCCTGGAAAAAGTGCCGCAATAAGCTGAAAGGCACCTATTACAAGTGCCGCCTTGTATGTAAGTTCGTCCATAGTTTTTATCTTTGGGGTTCTGTTCTTGTTCCAGTTTTCGACAACTATAAATGCAACACCGAAAACTATAAGTGCGATTGCGACTACCCAAGGATTATAAAAATGTTCGTCAACCCAGTCATCAAGCAGTACACCGACAACCGCCGCAGGCAGACAGGCTACAATTACTTTGAACCACATCTGAAAAATATCCCACTTGACATATGCGCCGAAACCGTCTTTGCTCAGTGGGGCTTTGTTATCTTTTTTTCCGAACGGGAATAATTTTTTCCAGAAAATTATAACAACGGCGAGAATTGCTCCGAGCTGTATGACAACATCAAACATTGACTTGAAAGCATCTGTTTCTTTCAGCTTTATAAACTCATCAACGAGAATCAGGTGACCCGTACTGCTGACGGGCAGCCATTCCGTGATACCCTCTACAATGCCGAGGATAACGGCTTTTAATATTTCAATTATATCCATTGTTTCTCCTTTCTTAAATGGGGGGAGCCGCCCTTTGTAATCTTGACCTTTCGTTCACTCCGCTTTGCTCCGTTCACTCTCAGGTCAAGGGGCGGCTTATCCCCCCAAGCCCCCTATTTAAAATCGTCAGATTTGTGCTTTTTAGGCTTGTCATTTCGTTCACTCCGCTTTGCTCCGTTCACTTTCATGACAAGGCACAAATCTTCCTCTTATTACTCATTAATTACGTTATTTTCCTGCCCTTTGTGGGTTTTCTTTTTTCCATAGGCTGTTCCTTGCCGCCCATATCCTTGAAAACAGCTTCTTCTTCAAGGTCATAATCTCCCGTAAGTTCGGGGTTTATCTCGCCCATACTTTCATAATAGGGATTTATTACATATTTCTGAATTGCGGGGTAGCTGTTGAAACACACGATAAACCATAACTGAGCCGCAGGCACAAAAGGCGTTATGAACATGAAAAGTGCAGGCATATAGAGAAAAACAAAAAACATAACCACTAAATTAACAAGATATATTATAAGTGTCAGGACATTTGTTTTCATGGCTATAAAGCTCAGGGCGAATGAATTTTTGATTAAATTTTTCAGCGAAAGGTCTGTTGCAATCATCATGAGATAAATATAAAAATTCATCATCATGACAACAAACGCAAGGCTGAAAGTTATTATCATGGGAATATACATGAGTTTTGTGTTGAACTGCTCCGCAAGTCCCGGATATACATAATACGAGGAAAACACAGATGCACCGACTACTGTATCAATTATCCCGACAACAAGTGCCTTTTTGAAATTTACTTTAAATGCCCTGAAAAAATCCCTGACAATGAAAGTATGTTTTTCAAGAACAAAGCTCCTCATTATTTTTGTCATTCCTGCCGTTGCAGGTCCTATTGTTGCGGTAAACACAAGAAGCATGGCAATTATAATTGCCGTTACAATGCGCCCGTTTTTTATAAAACTCAAAGCAACAAACGAAATGACTGCGGGCAGGAAGAATATGAAATAAAGCATATTCACGCCGAACAACAGCCAGAATTTCCTGAAAAATATTTCAAAAAACAAGGCTATGCCCTTTTTCTTGGGGGCATTTTTTGCTATTCCCGTTCCTGCGCTTTCGTAATCTCTGCTGAAAAAGCCCAATTTTTAACTACCTCCGATTTTAAACAAGTTTCGCAAATATGTAATTCATTAAAGAATCCGCAGCCGAAATTACTGCGGATACAGCGAGTATCACCGCAAATTTAATGCAGTAAAGGCGGAAAAACTTTTTTTCGGGAGATTCTCCCCTGCCCGTTATACATCTCAATATAGTGCATGATGAGCGCATAAGTTCCCTGACGGCAAGCATTGAAACAAATACAACGCTTAAAGCCTTTGGCAAAAGCAATATTATAACCGCAGGAATTGCACCGAATCCCATTTCACAATACATCATTGATACGGATATCCCTATACCGAACCCCCTGTATATCAGCATTAAAACGCCGAAAGGCTGTCCGAACACGAATAAGCCCGTTACAAATGCCGTCACCGCAAACAAGGCGAGTGATACAAATGTATTCATGAAAACGTCAAAAAGCGTGTTTCCGCTGTACACGGGAGAAAAATACTGATGCAGTACAGGTTTGTCGCCTGCCCCGAAATTCAGAGAACCGACAACTATTCCGACAATTACCGCAAGTATCATCAGAAAAACTCCCGTGTTTTTCTTTTTTGTAAAATCTTTATATTTTTCATGCATCATTCTTAATCAGTCCTTCAATAAAATTATACTGATAAAGAATATGGGACAAGTCAAAAAAATATGACTTATTTTGATAATTCGTAAGCCCTTTTCGTACAGCTTTCACAGCAGTTTTTCACGGTCTGCGTGAGATTTCCCTCATAAAGTCTGTCAAGTCCCGCAAGAGTTGTTCCCCCCGGAGAAGATACCATTTTTATAAGTTCGTCAATGCTGTAACCCGAATCGGTTATCATTTTTGCAGAACCAATCAAACTTTTTGCAAAAAGTTCCGTTGCCGCATTTTTGTCAATTCCCACTAATTCCGCATAGTCAATAAATCCCTTTGCGAAAAGGTAAATAAACGCAGGGCTGCTGCCGTTTATTGCGATTATCTCTTTCATTTTGTCCTTGGAAATAACTTCCGCCTTTCCGCATGAACGGAAAACATCAAGAATCAAATTAAATTCCTCATCGGTAACTTTTTCGTTTCTTGAAAGTGCAGATGCACCCTCACCCACAAGCAAAGGCGTATTCGGCATTACAAGGATAACTTTTGCATCGGGAACGGTTTTCTTTGCGACAAATTCGTCTGTGATTCCTGCGGCTATCGAAACAAAAACCTTTTCGGAATCCGCCGAAACAGCACATTTTTCAAGCACTCCCTCGATAATCTGAGGCTTTACGGCAAGGAAAACAAACTTGCATTTTTCCGTGAGTTCAGCCTCACTGTTACAGGGCTTTACACCGCAGTCCGCAAGTCTCTCAACGTTTTCGCTTTTGGGGTCGAAAGCATAAAGCTGAACATTCTCAACATTTGCACTTATGCCTTTCATAATGGCAGTACCCATATTGCCCGCACCTATGAAACCGATATTTACTTTTTCCATAATATCACTCCTGAAAATAAAAAATAGAATAACAAAGATATTATACTACATTTTCCACAAAAAAGCAAGTGAAAATTCTGTGATATTCACAATAAATTTTTCCGTATATTGACATTTGAAATAAAATAATATATAATATTGCTGTCTGTAAATTGGAAATTTTTATGAAGATAGTAAAATTATATTGATTGGCAGGAATCAGATAAATATGAGTAATTATTTTAACTGTTCGCTCTGCCCCAGAATGTGCCGTGTGAACAGATACGAAACAACGGGCTTTTGCGGTATGGGTGCGGAAATCACCGCCGCAAAAGCTTTCCTCCACCAGTGGGAAGAACCCTGTATTTCGGTAAAAAGCGGTGCAGGGACGGTATTTTTTTCGGGCTGTAATCTGCGGTGCTGTTACTGTCAGAATAATATTATCAGCAGTCAGAATTTCGGGAAAAATATATCCGTTGAAAGACTTGCCGAAATTTTTCTTGAATTGCAGGGAAAAAATGCCGATAATATCGAACTTGTCACGCCCACGCATTTTGTCCCCGATATTATAAAGGCTCTTGATTTGGTTAAAAATAAAATAAATATCCCCGTGATTTACAATTCAAGCGGTTATGAACTCTGCGAAACGATTGATATGCTTGACGGATATATTGACGTTTATCTGCCTGATTTGAAATATTTTTCCCCTGAAATTTCGGGGAAATATTCCCGTGCGGAGAATTATTTTGAATATGCCTCAAAAGCTGTTACAAGAATGACCGAACAGGTTGGAAAGCTGAAATTTGACGAAAACGGGAAAATCCTGAAAGGCACGATAATAAGGCATTTAGTCCTTCCCACCTGCCGTCACGACAGCATGAAAATTCTCAATTGGATAAGCGAAAATCTTGACCCTGAAAAATATTTAATCAGTATCATGAATCAGTACACGCCTTTTGATTTTATCCCCGAAAAATTCAAAGAATTGAAAAGAAATTTAACTAAAATGGAGTACAACAGCGTTGTGAATCATGCGGCTGAACTCGGAATAAAAGGCTACACGCAGGAAAAATCCTCCGCAAGCGAAAAATACACCCCTGATTTTGACCTTTCGGGAATTTAACTCTCTCTTTTGAGGGAGTTTTTTTGTTGCACTTATATAACAAATTATTATTAATTTTAAATAAATTTTATATAAATTTTTCCTTATTTTTATATATTTTTAAGAAATATAATTTTACTGCCTTAAAATCCTTGACAACTGTCAAAATTAATATTATAATAATAAAAAAATAAGTTAGTTATAACTAACGATTATATTAAGTTATAGAAAAATCCAATAACAGGAAGTGTTTAATTATGAGTATAGTTATAGTAGGCGGTAATGACTGCATGATAAGGAAATACAAGGAAATCTGTCAGGAATACAAATGCGATGCAAAAATTTTCACGCATATGAAAACCGATTTGAAGCGACAAATAGGCTCTCCCGACTTGCTTGTGCTTTTTACGGGTACTATGTCGCACAAAATGGCAAGGTGTGCCGTAAGTGAAACAAAGGGACTTAAAACCAAAATAGAACGCTCACATTCAAGTTCTGCATCTGCGCTGAAAAATATACTGCAAACCCATATAAGTATGGCTTGAATCTTTGATTAAAACAAATAATTTCAAAAAATTTCGGAAAAATTTAAAAAACCCCTTTTAAAATGAAAAAAAATATGTTATAATGTCTTTACAGATAAAAAAACATCAGAAAATGTCAGATTATGTTTTCTGTCATTATAAAAGGAGTACGAAATGAAGAAAATTATTGCAGTTCTTATGACAGTATTTGTAATACTGCCCTTTATTAAGCCCATTCCGTCAAAAGCCCTGAATTTCTCAATCAAAACCCCTTTAAGCAGTGAATCGGCTATGCTGATAAACATGAACAACAAAACAGTTATTCATGAAAAAAATCCCGACACAAAACAAATGCCCGGACAGCTTGTAAATATAATGGTTGCCGTTGTTATCCTCGAAAACTGCACGAATTTCAATGAGGAACTTACCATTCACGAAAGCCTGTACGAAGATTTGTATGAAACGCAGTACGCTCAGGATTTGAGATATATTGACGTTGTTGAAAATGACGTTCTGAATGTGACGGATTTGCTTACCGCCATGATGCTTACTTCTTCGGTGGAAGCAACAATGACACTTGTAAACCGTTTCGGAAACGGCAAAACTGCGGATTTTGTAAAAATGATGAACGACAAGGCGCAGGAACTCGGCATGACTTCAACGCATTTCACCAACCCTACGGGACTTTATGACGAAAATCAGTACACTACCGCAAGGGATATGGCTACCCTTACAATGTATGCGCTGACCGTTCCGCATTTTGATGAAATCTCCTGCCCCTTTGAATATAACCCCACAGTCCCCAATCTTAAAACACATGAGAATCACGCAAGCTGGAAATGGCAGCACTCAAACGCAATGCTTGACCCCGACAGCGAATTTTACTACGCAGGCGCAAGAGGTATAAAAACCGCCTCCCTTGACGTTGTGGGAAGAAATATTGTGACTATGGCAAGCAAGGACGGAAGCACCTACCTTGCAATACTTCTGAAAGCACCTTTTAATGATGCCCAAGGAAATCTCATGTTCTTCAATTTTGAAGATGCGGAATATCTTTTCAACTGGGCATTCAATCATTTCTCATATCAGACAGTTCTTGCGGATACCGCAGAACTCGGAGAAATTCCCGTTGAACTCGCCGAAGGAAATGACTACGTTCTCGCAAAGCCAAAAAATGAAGTGTCTATTCTCTGGTATGACGAGGTTGATATTTCAACAATAAACAAAAGCAATATAGTCTGGTACTATGACAAATTAAATGCCCCTGTAAACAAGGGCGATGTCCTCGGAGAAGTAACTCTGACATATTCGGGAGAAGTTCTGACAACCGTTGAGCTTGTCGCAGTTTCAGATGTAAACAAATCTTTTCTTAAATATAATGCCTATGCAATAACGATGTTCCCAAAATCAAGCTGGTTCAAAAATGCATTTATGATATCGTTCCTGCTGTGTGCACTTTATATAATAGTCTGCATATATTCATGGGTGGTATTCAAAAACAAACAGAAACCTATAAAGCCGAAATATGCAGTCCCGAAAGTAAACAAGAAAACAAAAAAATAACAAAAATTAACCTTTCAGCGTATAATAACATTGAGGAAATCCTCAATTCGCTGAAAGGAATTTTTTTATGCCAAAGATATTTTTAAGTCCGTCCACTCAGGAATGGAATGAATATGCAACAGACGGCAACGAAGAATTATATATGAATCTCCTTGCCGACAGAATAGAACCTTATCTCCGCTCATCAGGAATTACATTCGTAAGAAATGACCCCGAAAGAAATGTTCAGGGTGCTATAAATGATTCAAATGCAGGGAATTATGACGTACACCTTGCACTTCATTCAAATGCAGCCCCCGAAAACTTGGCAGGGAAATTAAGGGGAATAGATATATATTTCGCTCCGAAAAGCCAACAAAGCGAAAAACTTGCGAATATTATCGCAAATAATCTGAAAAGCATATATCCCCTGCCCGACAAAGTAAGGGCTGTTCCTACCTATTCCCTCGGAGAAGTTCTCAATACAAAAGCCGTAGCCGTATTATGCGAAATAGGTTATCACGACAATTTCGCAGATGAGGCATGGCTGAAAAACAACCTTGAAATTATAGCCTCAAATATAGTGCGTTCGCTGTGCGATTATTTCGGAATACCCTTTATAAAGCCCTCGGCGGTTCGCTGGGGAACAGTCGTAACAGACGGTTCAGGGCTTAATATCCGTGCCTATCCGTCACTTTCGGGAAGAATTATAACTTCCGTACCGAACGGCACAAGCATTATGATAAGCGGTCAGACAGACGGCTGGTATGTAGTCGGATACAATCAGATTGTAGGCTATGCAAGCAGTGAATTTATAATAATTTAAATTATTATAAAGTTTAAGTAGAATTAAAAAAGGGGGGCTTGGGGGGAAAATTGCGCCCTTGACACAATGAACGAAAAAATCTTTGATTTTTGAGTGAATGTGTCAAGCCACGAAAGGCGCAATTTGCCCCCCATTATAAATAATAAATCAAGAACACGCTTGATTAAGATATTATATTTTTATTTAATTTATCAGTCTCCGAAAGAAACTCCGATATCACGGGCAGCTATTACAAGATGATTGTCCGTATCGACAAATTTTGTCTTTCCTGCAACGTCTTTCAAGTCGTTTGAAGTGATTTTATTTCCGATTTTTGCAACAGTCCTGCCGTATTTCTCTTTTGCGATAAGATAAGCCGCATGAACTCCGAACTGTGTTGAAAGAACTCTGTCATATGCGCTCGGTGCGCCGCCTCTGAGCATATGTCCCGGAACGCAGACTCTTGCTTCCATGCCTGTATTAGCCTGAATCTGTGTGGCTATACGGCTTGTGGCTGTGACAATTCCTGCCTCCTGACGTTTCTTTGCACGTTCTTTCTTTTTCATTTTAGCTTCATTTATGTCAAATGCACCTTCTGCAACTGCAAGTATTGAGAAAGTTTTTCCCGATGCACTTCTTGCCATTACAGATTCACAAACCTTGTCTATATCATAGGGGATTTCGGGGATAATTATAACGTCCGCACCGCCTGCAATTCCTGCGTTGAGAGTGAGCCAGCCTGCTTTGTTTCCCATGATTTCGCAGACAAGTATTCTCGAATGGCTTGCGGCTGTCGTGTGAAGTCTGTCAATTACATCGGTTGCAATGTCAACGGCAGTATGAAATCCGAAAGTAACGTCCGTACCGAAAATATCATTGTCAATTGTTTTGGGAAGTCCGATTACGTTAAGACCCTCATCAGCAAGAAGCTTAGAGGTTTTATGCGTACCGTTTCCGCCGAGAGTGAGCAGACAGTCAAGTTTCTGTTTTTTGTATGTCTCTCTCATATTTTTAACTTTGTCGATATTATCCTCGCCTATTACCTGCATCATCTTGAACGGCTGACGCTTAGTGCCGAAAATAGTACCGCCCTGAGTGAGAATACCCGAAAAAGCTGACGGCGACATATCTTTGCAGAGATTGTTTATAAGTCCGTAGTAGCCGTTTGAAATTCCAACAATTTCGATATTGTCCTCGCCGAAACGCTCATAGCAGGCTTTTGCCACACCTCTTATAGTTGCGTTAAGTCCGGGGCAGTCGCCGCCGCTTGTGAGTATGCCTATTCTTCTTTTCATTTTTCTTACCTCCATTTTAAAAATCGTCAGATTTTGCCTTTTGTGGCTTGCACTTTCATTCACTGCGCTAACGCTCCGTTCATTCTCAGTGCAAGGGCAAAATCTTCCTCTTAATAATTCCGAATTACGCATTCCGTATTCCGAATTTATTATTTTATTTTAGCGTTTTCCTCAAAAAACTCGTTCATTTTTTCGGCGGGCATGGGTTTTCCGTAGAGATAGCCCTGACCGTAGTCACAGCCTGCCTGACGGAGAATTTCCTCCTGTTCCTTGTTTTCAATACCCTCCGCAATAGTTTCAATTTTCTTGGATTTTGCGATTCTTATAACGGCTGAAACTATCTCAAAGGCTATATTGTCATTCTGGATATCAGTTATGAATGAACGGTCAAGTTTAAGCAGAGTTATGGGGAGTATCTGCAAATAGCTGAGTGATGAATAGCCTGTTCCGAAATCGTCCATAGCGAGTTTTACTCCGAGTTCACGCAGTTTGTTCATCTGTGAGACTGCAAAGTCTATATCGCTGAGTGCAAGGGTTTCCGTGAGTTCGACTTCAAGCCATTTCGGGTCAAGCTTTGATTTTGCAAGGGATTCAAGGACTTTTTCCTTCAAATCCGTCTGATAGAAATCTGTTGATGTAAAGTTAATTGACATAACTATATTCGGATAGCCCATTTTCTGCCAGAGTTTATTCTGACGGCAGCCCTCACTGAGTACAAATTCGCTGATTTTTCCGATAAGGTGGGAGCTTTCCGCAATAGGCACGAAAGAATCGGGCTTTATTATTGTTCCGTCGGGCTTTATCCAGCGGATAAGAGCCTCAACGCCCATGATTTTGCCTGTTTTGAGGTCAATTTTCGGCTGATAGAAAAGTTGCAGTTCGTTGTTTTTTATAGCAAGTGCAAGGGCTTTTTCAAGTTCGCTCCTGCCTATTATGGAATCGTGCATACTCGGTTCATAGCCTATTATCGTATTCTGTGAGCCGTTTGCGGATTTAAGGGCAAATTCTGCGTGTTCCATAACATCGAGGAAAGAATTTCCGTCCTGCGGCATTTTGGAAAATCCTGCCGAACAGCTTAAATTTATGGCTTCAAAATCGTCAACGGCAAGCTTTGCAAATTCTTCCTGAATACTTCTTGCGGTTCTTGACGGCAAATCGTCATCACCGTAATCTTTGAGTATGAGTGCGAAATTATCACCGCTTATGCGGGCGGCAATTCCCCCCGGAGTTACAAATTTATAGAGGATATGAGCAAAATTTTTAAGTATATAGTTGCCGTTGTCGTATCCGCAGGTATCGTTTACTATGTGGAAACGGTCTATATCAAGCACTATAATCCAGTAGGAATGACCGAGGACGTTGCAGGTGTCATAGAGTTCCTGACCTGCCGCCATGAGTTTGTTTCTGTTGGCAATTTCCGTAACTTCATCAATGTAGGCGAGGCGTTCAATCATTATGTCTTTTTCGTGTTCCTGAGTTATATCAAGGAGCGCACCGCCAAAAACTGCCGCTGTATTGGGAGTGCCTTTTATTGACTTATAGCGGAAATTATACCAGTGATAAGAACCGCTGCTGCTTTTTATCTGCATTTGTATGCTGTTTACGTTTCCGTTTGCGTCAACATATTTTACAGCTCTTTCAAAATGTATTCTGTCATTCGGGTGAATCATTGAACGCAGTACGGATATATCAATAGTTCCGTTTTTAAGATTCAACATTCTTACAGCTTCGGGAGAGGCTACGAATTTTTTCTTGTCGGAACTCATAAGAAGTCCTATTTCAGCAAGTTCCATTGAGGATTTAAAGAAATCATTCGCACTTGCAAGGTTATTCTTCATTTTTTTGAGTTCCGTAAGATTAAATCCCGTACTCAGGAAAAACGAACGCTTTTTTATTTTTTTGACAAGAGATGTACTCCACATGATACTGACGCTTCCGCTTGGATTCCTGAAAGAACTTTCATAGGAAGTGCTTTGTGTAAAATTTTTAATATCCGCTCCGTTTTCCTTTTTAAGACCGAAAGCTGTGAAAAGAGCTTCTTTCTTGTCATATTTTTCATAATCCACGCCGATAAGGTCACGCAGTTTCTTGTTCATTATGATAAGTGAGAAATCGTCTGACCATATGGCGATTTCAGTATTCAAATCTTCGCATATACCGATAAAGTCTTCTGGGTCAACGGAAGATTTGTGCTTGCTGTACATTTTGCTGACAAAATATACTGTTATTGAGAGAAAAATTATCGTTGCGATATATACAATGATTATAAGCAAAGCACTTTCATGGGGCTGGTGCAGGGCATATGATACAATCAGCACTGTGGCAGCAGTTATCACAAGAGCCGCCGCAAGCGGATTACCAAATTTCATATAATATCCTCCTTTTGTGCCTCTTATGAGACAAATGGACGGCAATAAACCGATTAAATTAATTATAGCAAATTTAACCTAAAATGTCAATGTTATTTTTGTGTCTGCGATACATTTTTTATAAACTTTTTTTAAATACAAAGAAATATTTCACATAATATACACTTTTCTGTTGTATTATGATATAATAGAACAGGGAGAACTCCCGAAATATAAAAAAATCGTTGGAATAATTTAAGGACGATTTAAAATGGAGGTACAAAATGGCACATATCCTTATTGTTGACGATGAAATGAATATAAGAAAGGTTGTCCGTGAATATGCGGAATTTGAAGGCTATGAAGTCACGGAAGCCGAAAACGGCATGGAGGCTGTAAACCTCTGCCACGAAAATGACTACGACCTTATAATAATGGACGTTATGATGCCCAGACTTGACGGCTATTCCGCCTGCAAGGAAATACACAAGACAAAACAGATTCCCGTTATAATGCTTTCCGCAAGAGGAGAAGAATATGACAAGCTTTTCGGATTTGAAATAGGTGTTGATGATTACGTTGTAAAGCCTTTCTCCCCGAAAGAACTTATGGCAAGAGTTAAAGTTGTCCTTAAAAGGAGCAAAACCGATTCTGATTCCGCAAAGCCCGACAAATATGTGTTTGAGGGTCTTGAAGTCGATATTTCAGGCAGAGAAGTCTATGTAAACGGTCAGAGGGCTTCAATGACTCCAAAAGAATACGATTTGCTTTTCTATCTCGTGAGAAATAAAAATATAGCCCTTTCAAGGGACAAACTCCTCGAAGAAGTATGGGGATACGACTTTTTCGGCGATGACAGAACCGTTGACACTCATATCAAAATGCTCAGAAACAGCCTCGGCGAATACAGAAAATTTATAGTGACACTCAGAGGAATGGGGTATAAGTTTGAAGCCAATTAAAAAAACAGGTTCGCTGTCCGCAAAAATCCCGCTGAGATTTACAATATGGCTGTATTTTGTGGTATTTACAATAGTTGTATTCGTACTGCTCTGGCTTTTCCAGATTTTGTTCCTTGAAAAATTCTATGTCTACATGAAAGTAAGAGATGTAAACCGTTCGGCTGAATTTATTATAAATTCTTACGAAAACGATTCAAGCGCAGTTTTCAATGAAAATCTTACGGCTGTTTCCGTTGACAATGACCTGTGCATTGAAATTCTCGACAGATACGGACGTTCACGCATATCCCGTGAAGTTTTCGGGGACTGTCTTATTCACGGCAGGGAAAACAGTACATATATCTATGTTAAACAAATAAACGACAACGGCGGAAAACCCATTCAGGGAAAAGTCAAAAACCCACGTACGGGAAACTATATGATGCTTTACGGCTGTATGATAGGAAATTCCAAGGAAAACAGCGGTTATCTCCTCATAAATACCGCCCTCGTCCCAGTAGGCTCAACCGTAAAAATTATAAAGCGTCAGCTTATGATAATAACGGCTATTCTCGTTGTCTTTGCGTTTGTAATATCGCTTTTCATGTCAAACAGAATCTCCCACCCCATATACAGAATAACACGCTCAGCAGAAAATCTCGCAAAAGGCGATTTCAACACGAAATTTGACGGCAGAGGCTACCTCGAAGCAAAAAAACTCGCTGATACGCTTACCTATGCCGAAAATGAACTTTCAAAAGTTGATACGATGCAGAGGGATTTGATTGCAAATGTTTCTCATGATTTGCGTACTCCACTCACAATGCTCAAAGCCTATGCGGAAATGATTCGTGACCTCTCAGGCGATAACCCCATAAAGAGAAACGAACACCTCGAAATAATCATAAACGAAACAGACAGATTGTCCCTTATGGTAAACGATATCCTCGACCTTTCAAAACTCGAAAGCGGTAAACAGAAACTCTCCCCCTCGGAATTTGAAATAAAAGGAAAATTAAACGAAATAATCGCAAGATTTAAGGGAATCTCCGAAAAAATGGGCTATAATATCCAGTTTACGCCCGATAAGGAAAAAATGGTTTTCTGCGATGTCGTAAAAATTGAACAGGTTATTTATAATCTCATAAACAATGCAATCAATTACACAGGCAAGGACAAACAGGTTTTTGTAAGACAAATCAATCAGCCTGACGGCGTTTTAATCGAAGTTGAGGACACGGGTGACGGAATCGAAGAAGATAAAATTAAATTGATTTTCGATAAGTATTACCGCTCGGAAAACCATAAGAGAGAAGTTGTCGGCACGGGTCTCGGACTTTCCATAGTTAAAGCCGTTCTCAAACTGCATAACTATGACTACGGCGTGAGAAGTACGCTCGGCAAGGGTTCAACTTTCTGGTTCAAGATAAATGATAATATGAGAAATAACCAAAAATAAATTTATTTCGTTAAAAAAAGTTTACGAATTGTTCGCAATGTTATCACATAGTTTTCACATTGGCGGTTTATAATAATCATGCTGGCGGAGATATCCGAAAGCTGATTTTCATGGTAATTTAGTGTTTACCCCAACATTAAATTATTTAAATCCCCAATAATCCCTATATCATGGCAGATGAGCTTCCTTCACCCGAGGAGGCTCGTTTGTTTATAAAGAGGTGTTCTTATGAAAAATATCAACTGGGGCATTATAGGTACGGGGAGGATTGCCCATACCTTTGCATCTGCCCTCAAAAAGACAGAAAATGCCGTGTTGTATGCCGTTGCTTCACGTTCATGGGAAAAAGCCGAATCTTTCGCCCATGAATACGGATTCTCAAAATCTTACGGAAATTATTCCGAACTCGCACAGGACGGCAATATTGACATAGTTTATATAGCTACCCCAATGGCTTCACATTTTCAGGACGTTATGACCTGCCTTGAAAACGGCAGAAATGTCCTCTGTGAAAAATCCGTAACTTTAAATTCCGAACAGCTTGAAAAAATTATAACAAAAGCAAAAGAAAAAAATCTTTTCTTCATGGAGGCTATGTGGACAAAATGCCGTCCCGTTTTCCTTAAAGCAAAAGAATGGGTCGATAACGGCAGAATCGGCAGTATAAAATATACAAAGGCAGATTTTTCAAACAATGTTAAATATAACCCCGATGACAGGCTTTTCCGTGCGGACTGCGGAGGCGGTGCGCTTCTTGACCTGACGGTTTATCCCCTGACGCTTGCACAGGCATTTTTAGGTGACCCCGATGAAATTATAAGCTTTGCAAACATAAGAGACAATATTGATTTGAGCGATTCCGTTATACTTAAATATAATAACGGAAGTTTCGCTTCAATAGATTCAGGCTTTGAAATAGATTTAAAAAACAATGCAGTTATTTCGGGAACGGACGGATATATAATTTTCGGTGACGGATTTTTCTGCACCTGCGATGTAACTCTTTATGACAGAAACGGAAACGAAATTGAAAAATTCAGCCGTGAAAATATTGTCAACGGCTATGAATATGAAATTATTGAGGCACAGAAATGTATTTCGGAAAATCTCAAAGAAAGTCCGCTCGTTCCACATTCGGGTACGCTTTCGGTTATGAAAATCATGGACGAATGCAGAAAACAATGGGGCTTGAAATTCCCTGACGAAAAGTGAGGATTTGATATGATATATGTTACAGGAGATACACACGGCGAAATAGAAAGATTCAAAGACCCCGAATTTAAAAAGCTCGGAAAAGGCGATATTCTCATAATATGCGGGGATTTCGGCTTTATATGGGATAACTCACGCAGCGAAAAGGCAAGCCTCAAAAAGCTTATGTCAAAAGATTATACTATTGCTTTCATTGACGGCTGTCACGAAAATTTCGATATACTCGAACGTATGCCCCAGAGAGACTGGAACGGCGGAAAAATCCACTATATAGCCGATAATATTATTCACCTCATGCGTGGACAGATTTATAATATAGAAGGTAAAAAAATTTTCACTTTCGGGGGCGGTCACAGTCAGGACTACGATTTCAGGCGTTCGGGCGACAAATGGTGGGCAAGGGAACAGCCCACACACGAGGAAATTATGAACGCTCTTGAAAATCTCAAAAAATGCGGAAACAAAGTTGATTATATAATAACTCACGAACCGCCTGCATCACTTAAAGACTGTCTCGGAGTAGATGTTTTTCAGAGAATTGAAGTCCATGCGTTTTTTGAGGACGTTATAAAAACTACAAGTTACGAAAAATGGTTTTTCGGGAAATGTCATGTTGACAAACACATACCGATAAAATTTTATGCTGTTTTCAACAATATAACTTTGCTGAAATAAATACCCTTAATATGCTAAATATATTTCCAGATATTTTGCATTGATTTAATCAATAAGGCGGGGTATAATTATATTATCCCCTTGGGAAATACATATGGAGGTATTTATTATGTGCTGTAATATTTTTGAATTAATCTGCAAGCTTTTCGGCTGCTGCGGAAAGTAAGAATAAAGGGACTGCCTTTGACAGTCCCTTTGTTTTATTTATTGCCAAAAAGAGAAATTTTCTCCTTTTAGTAAGGTTCGGTTGTGTATGAGATGAATTTATAGCCTGCTTCCTCAACGGAGGATTTTATTTTTTCCTCATCGAGTGCATTTTCGGAAACCATTTCCGACTGACCCTGTTCATGTGAGGAAAAAACGCTTTTCACATCTAAATTCTTGCAGAAAGTTTCGCTCATATGCTTTTCGCACATTTTGCACATCATACCGTCTATCTTAACAACTGTTCTTACCATGTTACCGCCTCTCAGATATAAATTCAGTTATTCAACAGTAACGCTCTTGGCAAGGTTTCTGGGCTTGTCAACGTCATAGCCCTTTGCAACGGATACATAATATCCGAGGAGTTGAAGCGGTATTACCGCAAGGCTTCCTGCGAAATGGTCGTCCGTCTTGGGAATATATACAGTGAAATCCGCTGTATCTTCCATGTTGTAATTGCCGTAAGTTGTAAGACCCATAAGAGATGCGCCTCTGCTCTTTACTTCCGCCATATTGCTTATAGTTTTCTCATAAAGTTCACGCTGAGTGAGAACGCTTATAACAAGTATTCCGTCCTCTATGAGACTGATAGGACCGTGTTTGAGTTCGCCTGCCGCATAAGCCTCCGAATGGATATAGCTTATTTCTTTCATTTTGAGACTTCCTTCAAGGCTTATTGCGTAGTCAATTCCTCTGCCGATAAAGAAAGCATCTTTTGCACCTGCAAGCTTGTTTGCAAACCACTGTATTCTCTCTTTGTCTTCAAGAATTTTCTCTATCTTGTCGGGAATTGTATAAAGTTCCTCAATAAGTGAACTGTATCTCTCATCGTCCATTGTACCTCTTACCTTTGCAAACTGCATAGCGAGGAGATATCCTGCGATAAGCTGTGTGCTGTAAGCCTTTGTGGTTGCAACGGATATTTCAGGACCTGCGAGGGTATAAAATACATTGTCCGCTTCACGGGCAATAGACGAACCGACAACGTTTACAATTCCGAGAGTTTTTATGCCGTTTGCCTTTGCTTCACGGAGAGCCGCAAGACTGTCTGCGGTTTCGCCCGACTGACTTATTATAATTACAAGGCTGTCCTTTACAAGAGTCATTTTTCTGTATCTGAACTCGGACGCAAGCTCAACTCTCACGGAAATATCCGTAAAGTCCTCAATTACATACTGTACAGCCATTCCGACATGGTAGGCACTTCCGCAGGCAACTATATATATCTGGCTGATTTTCTTCATTTCCTCATCAGTGAGACCCACACCGCTGAAATCAATTTTTCCGTCACTTACCACGGAATTTATTGTATCTTTTATAACTTTCGGCTGTTCGTGAATTTCTTTGAGCATGAAATGTTCATAACCGCCCTTTTCGGCAGCCTCAGCGTCCCATTTGATTTCGGTAACGGGCTTTTCTATCTCCTCACGCTCTATATCGTAGAAAGTAACATTTCCCTTTTCGAGCCTTGCAATTTCCATATTGCCTATATAGTAGACATTTCTTGTATATTTGAGAATTGCGGGAACATCGGACGCAACATAAGTTTCACCGCCTGTAACGCCTATTATCATGGGGCTGTCCTTGCGGGCTGTATATATTTCGCCTGCATAGTCCTTGAACATTACGGCGAGGGCATATGAACCCCTTATTCTTATCATAGCCCTTGCGATTGAATCAACAGGACCTTCATTGTATTTCTTATAGTAATAGTCAATGAGTTTGACTGCTACTTCCGTATCTGTCTGGGAATGAAATTCGTAACCGCTTTTTACAAGTTTTTCTTTGAGTTCCTGATAGTTCTCAATAATTCCGTTGTGTACGGCGATTACGTTTGCATCATCGCTGCTGTGGGGGTGGGCATTTTCAGTGGAGGGTTCTCCGTGTGTGGCCCAGCGTGTATGACCTATACCGCAGTTGCCTTTTACGGCTTCTCCGTTGTTTGTCATTTTTTTAAGTTCTTCAAGTTTTCCCTTAGCCTTTACGATTTCGGGTTCTTTTTCTCCGTCTCTTACGGCAATACCTGCCGAATCGTAGCCTCTGTATTCAAGTTTTGAAAGTCCGTCAAGCAGGACGGGGGCAGCCTGTGCGCTTCCTGTAAAGCCGACTATTCCACACATAATAAAAACCTCCTGTATTCAATCAATACGGCACATACCGACAATGCCGAATTGCAAAACAGCAAACTGTAAAAAGAGTTCGCATGAGTTACATATTATACATTATATATTGTTTTGATTAATTTGTCAAGTTATTGTCTTTATTTAATATAAAAAACCTGCGGAATTTTACCGCAGGCTCATATTTTACAGACTGTTTACTTTGTATATTGCATTTCCGCCGTTAGCCTTAGCCTGTCTGAGAGTTGTGTCCATTTTTATGAGGAGCGAATCAAGGTTAAGGCAGTCATTCGGGAGATAGTGGTATATACTTCCGGAGGCTGTAAGCTGTGTCATTATTCTGTTTACGTCATACTGGCTTGACATAACCGCAAGAATCCTGTCGGCAGTTCTCTGAACCTGAGAATCCGAAAGGTCGCTGTTGAAAATAAAGCAGAATTCGTTTCCGACTATATTATATATTTCCGCAACATCGCTGAAATTTTCTTTGAGCTGTTCCGCAACCATTGCGAGATATTCGTCACCGAAATCGTAGCCGAACATATCGTTTATCTGTCTGAAACGGTCAAGGTCAAAGACAGCTATGTTAAACTGGTCGGATTCAAGCCTGTTGATGATATCATTTTCAAGGGCATATCTGTTCTTCATACCTGTAAGGATATTTGTAAGGGCGATATCCTGCATTTTCTGCTGTGAAATTTCGAGCCTTTTGCCGGCTGCACTGAGGGCGTTGCTTCTTTCTTCGAGTTCCTCCTCGTCACGCTTTGCACGTTTTGCCGCACGGTATACGGTAATTTCACCGAGTATGATAAACAGGAACAGGATAACGTGTGCTATTCCGTGAATCATTGTGGTGATTCTTCCTTCTTTTGCGGAATATTCCTGAACAAGCTGGATAACCGTTGAAAAATCTTCTCTTGCAGCCGCCTGAATGGGATATATGCCCGTATAATAGCTGTTGTTTGTTATGTTTCCGTTTGATATGTCGGTATACATTTTCTGGATTCGCTGGTTGTAGCTGTCTACTTTTGCCTTTGCCTGATTATAGTGGCTTGTTTCTTCTTCGCCGTGATACTTTTCAGCCTCATAATTTTTTTCCTTTTTGCTTATGGAATCAAAGGCACGGTTTATATCTTCAAGAGCAGTTTTTCTTTTTTCACTGTCCCTGTTGTAGTCTTCCACAAGAATCACGGTGCTTATATTTTCGTTGATTTTCGCAAGCAGGTCATTTATTTCCGATATAAACTGTATTGAGTTCATGGAATTTTTTGACAGCACTCTTGTTCTCGTGAAAACCACATCAAGAACGCCCACGTTGAATACCCAGAATATCGCAAACACGACAGCAGCCCAACGGTACGGATTCTTCTTTTTTCGTTCAATTTTTGGCATTTCCTATGTACCTCCGTCAGTTCCCCAGAGGATTTATGAGGAACTTGATATCTTTATCATTCATATTATCTTTGTTTACGAGCGTAACACCCGTATCAATTTCACTCGGCACAAAATCTTCATTACAGATTTTCTGTGCATTTCTGACTCCGAGATAACCCATGTTATACGGATTCTGAACAATTGTTCCGTCTATGATGTCTTTTTTCATGTATTTCTGTACATCATCAGAGCAGTCAAAACCGATTACGCTGACTTCGTCCCCTTTTCCTTTTTCTTCGACTGCATCGCAAATTCCGAGGGTAGCAGTTTCATTCGTACCGAATATGAGTTTCAAATCAGGTGTTGAATCAATCAGTTCGAGAGCCATATTCTTTGCTTTTTCCCTGTCGCTTTCACAGTATTTCACATCGCAGACTGTAATTTCGTCATGGGACTCAACAGTGCTTTTGAATCCTTCTACCCTGTTTGAAGTATTTTCTGCGGTTTCGATATCCGAAATAACGGCAACCGTTCCCGAATCGCCGATAAGGTCAATTGCGGCATTTGCTGCAACTTCACCGCCTGAGCGGTTGTTTGTACTTATGCAGGTTTTCTTTGCACCTGAAGTTGTATCCGAATCAATTGCAAGAATGGGGATTCCCTTTTTGTCAGCAGCATCAAATGCATCGTTCAGGGCGTCCTTGTCTATCGGTGCGATGACAATGGCACTTATGCCCTCGTCAGTGTACTGTTCGACAAGTTTGATTTGCTGTTCAAGATTTGCAGCGTCCTTCGGAGCGTCATAAACAACATTTACTCCGAGTTCCTTGCTTGCATCTTCTGCGCCTTTTCTTATTATGCTCCAATAACTTGAAATTTCGGATTGTTTTTTGCCTATTACCACAACCCTGAATCCGTCACTTTCGCTTTTTCCGCAGCCGCCTAAGAATGTCATTGAAGATACTGCAAGGGAAACAAGCACGACACTTTTGAGAAATCTTTTTGTTCTGTTTTTCATAATATTTCATCTCCTGTTTATAAATTCGTCCTTGGACGTGCATTTATTATATTTTACCACATTATTAAATAAATTTCAAGTCTTTGTAAGAAAATAATTGCACATAATTGAAAGTAAAGTTTTGTGCATTTTATTCAAATTTTTTTATATATTACATCTGCATATAGGTAAGTATATATACAAATTAGTGAAAAAACATTACATGAATATTAAAAATTTCCCTAAAAACAGCCTTTTTTGCAAATGCACCAAACCCCTTGCAAGCTTTTATAAATTATTACCAAAGAGATTATGTGTTTTTAAAATTTACTTGACAATTTTATTGAAAAGTGTTATACTGATTGTAAGTGAATACTGTAAAATGTATATAATGCACTTATGGTATAAATTATATAAAGCGGTCTTTGATTTTTTATAAACTGCCGCTGTCATACTACTACAAAGAAGGAGAGTTGATTATGCGCTGTGAAAAGTGCAATGCAGAATTTGCAAACGGTCTGATGTTCTGCCCCGAATGCGGAGCTCCCACCTCTAAGGAAGAACCCAAAAAAGATAATTCCAACCGCAATATCGAAGGATTTGAAAACACCGTAGCCGTAAAAAAAGAACTCAAACATATAACTGCCCTGCATGGTGACGGAATAATCCGCAACAAAGAAAAATTCATCGCTCTGCTGAATGACTACATTCCCGAATACGAAAAGGAACGCCGTCTCCTCAGAACAATGCTCAAAGCAGGTGTCCTCGAAGATATGCTCGGAGAAGTAAACCAGCAGATTGCAATAACAAAGGCTGAACAGTTTATTGTTGAAGATATGTTCCTCTCGAAAAATGCCGCAGAATTTGTCGTTTCATGTTTCGCCCACCTCCTCAACTGGGACTATGAAGCCACAATGTATGAGGCTGAAAAGAAAGTAACCGAGGAAGAAAAGAAAAAAGCCCAGCAGATGATGATTGATTCAAGAGTCTTTTCAAGGGCTATGGCTTCAAAATACAGATTCAGGCTCATAGGTAAGAATGTTGTCGTTATTCCCGACGGATATACAAAAGTAGACGGTTTCTGCTTTGACGGATTCAAAAATATCCGCTCCGTTGAACTGCCCGATTCCATGATAGCAATAGGCGAATATGCCTTCTCAAACTGCAAGAGCCTCAGAGTAATAGAATTTCCCGCTTCAATAAGGCTTATAAAACAGGGTGCTTTCAACCACTGCGAAGAACTCACAATGCTCAAAATCCCCGACGGAATACTTGAAATTGAAGACGTTACTTTCCAGTTTTGCAGAAGTCTGGAAATTATCGACATTCCCCCGACAGTCAGCAGCATAGGCGCAATGGCTTTTGCAGGCTGTGAAAGTCTGAGAAAACTGTTCCTGCCCGACAGCATAAAATTTATTGACGAAAACGCTTTCGCACACTGCGATGCCCTCACAATAAGATGCTATGAAAATTCCTATGTCCACAAATACTGCCTCGCAAACAATATAAAAGTAGAGACGGTTTCAAGAGGACTTTTCTTCAAACCCTGAACAAAATAACGAAAGGAATGAATTTTAATGATTGAACTCAAAGTCGGTCAGGAAGTTGAAATGGAGTACGGCGGATATGCCCGTGTACTCAGCGTTATCGGAAGCGGCGGTCAGGGTATCGTCTACCTCGTTGACTTCAACGGAATGAACTGGGCTCTGAAATGGTACGATGTGGATAAAATAAAAAATCCTCAGGCTTTCCGCAAAAATATTCAAAACAACATAAAAGCAGGTCCGCCAAGCGACAAGTTTATCTGGCCCAGATATCTCACAAAAGAAAATGCTGACGGCACTTTCGGCTATATAATGGATTTGCGTCCCAAGGGATTCGATTCGTTTGTGGATATTCTGAATACCTACAAGCTCGAAATTGACCCCATGTCGGGCGTTGCCGTGAAAAGACCCGTCAGATTCACAAGCCTTTTCGCAATGGTTACAGCCGTAATAAATATAGTAAATGCTTTCCGTCAGCTTCACCGTGCGGGAAAGAGCTATCAGGACCTTAATGACGGCGGTTTCTTCATCAATGTCAATACAGGCGATATCCTCGTAGTTGACTGCGACAACATAGCCCCTGACGGCAGTAACTTCGGTATCGGCGGTAAACCCGGATATATGGCTCCCGAAGTCGTAAGAGGAATTGCAAAGCCCAATGTGCAGACCGATAAATATTCCCTCGCCGTTGTGCTTTTCAAGCTTCTTTTCCGTGGCGACCCCATGGAGGGCGAAAAAGTCGTAAAGGATATATGCCTTACGGAATCCTCGGAACTCCGCCATTACGGACAGAATGCGGTCTTTGTGTATGACCCCGATGACAATTCAAACAGACCTGTCAAGGGCATACACGACAACGTTATCAAATTCTGGAGAATTTATCCCGACTACATAAAAGATGCTTTTATCCTCTCTTTCACAACGGGTATAAAAGAACCAAACAGACGTATCATAGAAAACGAATGGCAGAAACTTTTCGTCCGCCTGCGCTCCGAAATTATCATGTGCAGCAGATGCGGAAGAACAAATTTCTCCTCTATGTTTGAACAGCTCAACGAAACTACTTTCAGATGCCCCAAATGTCAGAACGTCATCGGTTCAATAGGTTTCAGCGACAGGGATTGGAGACTTCCTCTTTTCAGGGGCTGCCGTTTCTATGAATGTGAAATTGACCCGAAATCAGACGATTTCCAGAGCGTTTCGGGAGAAATTGTAGAAAACAGACTCAAACCCGGCGTTCTCGGTATCAAGAACTGTTCACCGCTCACATGGAATGTAAAATTCCCCGACGGAGTTTTCTATAACATAGCCCCCGGAAAAGGTTTCCCCATATGGAGCGGTCTTGAAATAGATTTCGGTGAAGTAAAAGCTAAAATTTAAGGAAAGGAAGTCAGATAATGAGTAACGGCAGAAATTCCAACTCTTTCGGCACTGACCCGCTCAGTGCCTCAGGCATAGCCAGAAAAAGCCTTGTCATGTTCTTTCTGATAGATACTTCGGGAAGCATGAAAGGCACTAAAATGGGTGAGCTTAATACGGCTATGGAGGAACTTATCCCCGAAATACGCAGAGTAGGTGCTGCGGATACGGACGTTAAAATCGCTGTCCTGACGTTTTCTTCGGACGTAAACTGGATAACTCCCCAGCCCGTCCCCGTTGAAACCTTTGAATGGTCAAGACTCAGGGCTGACGGTGAAACAAACATGGGTGCGGCTTTTGAAGAACTTAACAGAAAACTTTCAAGAAGCGCATTTATGAACACACCTTCGCTTTCATATGCCCCTGTTATTTTCCTCATGACGGACGGCTACCCCTCAGACGATTACAGACAACAGATTGAAGCCCTCAACAACAACAGCTGGTTCAGATACGCTCTCAAAGCTGTACTCGCAATAGGAAGCGAACCCAATGACGAAATGCTTGAACTCTTTGCAGGCGACAAAGAATCAATCGTACACAGTTCAACGGGCGATGAACTCGCACAGCTCATAAAAACAATCGCAGTCACATCAGCACAGATAGGAAGCAGAAGCGTTACACTCACGGGATATTCAGGCTCCGAAACAACGGAAAATGACATATATTCCGCAAAACAGAAACAGCTCGGTCAACAACTGCAATAAAAGAATGGAGTAATAAATATGAAAAAATATAAAAAAAATATCCCGATTATTGTAATACTCACTATTTTGTACTTCATAACTTGGTACGTACAGTCTTATGTTACAGGTATTGAAGATGATGGCATTATAGAAATCCAGAAAAATGCAGTGGAAATTCAGGAAAGCCTCGAAGGTATCGGTGATAATGTAAATGAAATTCAGGGTACTCTCTCGGGTGCTGCTAAAAATGTTGAGGATATAAAGGCGAACATCACTAATGCAAAAGAAAAATTGCAGTCCCTCGCAGATGACAGTGATTTCCCGAAACCTCTCACCGGCAGTGTTATGGAACTCATCGGAAAGCTTGACGGTATAGCAAGTTCAATGGAAAGCGTTTCAGGTCCGGTAAATGGTGCGAGTGCAGCACTCAACGGTGTTTCAGGTCCCGTAAACGGTGCTAAGGAAAAGCTCAATTCAGTAATAGGTCCTCTTAACGGATTTAAACATGTAGACCGTAAGGGCAGAGTAGGCATGGTTGCACAGGCTTTTTCAACAGAAACTGTCTTCCTTGTTCTTTTCGGCGGTTTTCCCGGATTTATTGTTGCTGTGTCACTTAACTTCGCATATGCACTCTATTCATTATTCTTTGTTGTTATCCACATGGGTCGTACAACTGCCCTTCCGGGTGTTGTTATGCAGTTTATAAGTATTTTTGTAAACACCGTTATATTCTACTTCCTGAACAAAAACAGGAAGATGCACGCTGAACTTAACGAAAGTTACGAACAGGCTATCGAAAACAACCGTATCATTCAGGAAAAAGACGAGGTTCTCTCTTATCTCGCATATTATGACCGTCTTACACAGATGCCTAACAGACACCTCTTTATGGAAAACCTTGAAGAACGTGCAAACAATGCCGAAGAATATACAATCATTTATGCCGATATTGATAATTTCAGACATATAAACGATACTTTCGGTCACGGCGTAGGAGATGAACTGCTTGTGAAATTTGCCCAGAGAATCGAAGGCATATGCGGTGAAGAAATATTCTCTGCAAAAATCGGCGGTGATGAGTACGGATTTATTCTCCCCGCAGGCTATACTCAGAACGATATAGTTAATTTCATAGGCAAGCTCCAAGGCGTTTTCGGTGAAGTAATTGAAATAAAGGGAGAGCGTTTCTCTCTTACATCAAGTTTCGGTGCGGCTACTTTCCCCAATGATGCAAGAAGTTCGGAAGACTTGTTCAGATGTGCCGAGACAGCTATGTTTGCGGCTAAGACAAACGGAAAGAATCAGCTCTGTTTCTACAACATGAACCGCTATTAATAAACTTGTCCGCAGGAATTATTAATTCCTGCGGATATATATAACAATACGAAAGGAAGGTCAGTTTTTATGGACATAAATTCAATGTACAGCACCGCAAAAACCATGATTGACCGTGTTAAGGCTGCAAGACCCGATGCAATTTCCGATGATGCCGCATTGTGCCTTATATTCACGGAGAATATGGAAATATTTACAGGTATAAGCAGTATAAGAGTTACCGAAAATGATGTTCTTACGGTAAGTGCTGAAAACAATGCCATAATGTCAATGATATCCGCACAGACTCTTGAAGCTTCATACATGATAACAGTTTCCTTCTCGGATTACAGCATATGTATTCCCGATGAGGACAGCCTTGAACTCCTGTTCCGTGCAAGTGATACGAATTATAACTGTAATATCGTTGTTTCGGGAACAAGAATGGTTGAGGCACAGGATATGGAAAATTTCGATGCAGAGGAGACACAGCCCGCTGCCGCAGAAAATGCGCCCTCACCCTTTGCGGATAATTTCGACAGCTCAGACTTCAATTCGGGATTCGATTTCGACAGTGTAACTCCCGACCAGCCTGTACAGACTCTCGGAAGCCCTGCGGAATTTGTATCAAATATTACTCAGGATACAAACAATCCTTTCTATGAAGCTCCCTCGGACACTCCTCCCGCAGACCAGCCTGTTTCACTCAACGAAATGCCCCAGTACAACAACAATAAGCCTCAGTCGGGATATATGTACGGTCAGGGAAGTGTTCAGCTCGGCGGAAACAGTCAGTATCAGAATACAAATCCCTATCAGCAGCCCATGCAGCAGGGTTATCCTCAGCAGGGTATGCAGCAGCCCATGAACAATCAGTACGGTCAGCAGCCCGTAAATCCCTACGGTCAGCCCGTAAATCCTTACGGTCAGCCCCAGAGCATGAATATGCAGCAGGGCGGTTATATGAACGGCTACTATCAGCAGCCCATGCAGCAGGGTTATCCTCAGCAGCCCGTAAACGGCGGTTATTACAATGGTATAGTTTCGGGACAGTATCCCCAGAATAACAACCCCTATCAGCAAAGCACCCAGTATCAGAGAAATTCCGTAATGGTATCAAGTATGTCGGCTGGCGGCGGAAAATCCTCCGCTTTCAGGAAAAGACTCAACAATTATATGGGTGACAGTCTGAATACCGGCGAGGAATCTACCTCTGTACAGCTTTCTTCCACAAACAGCAGCACTCTTAATCAGGTTCAGGCAAGCGCAAACAAAGTCGCTCAGAATATGCAGGAGGGCAAAGCTCCTTCAATTGATGAGATGATGAAAGATGCAAAGAAACAGAAGAAAGTCGCAAAAGTAAATGCGGATTTCAAGAAGAAAATGAAAGACATGGGATTATAATAAAAAAAACGGGGCTTTAAAAGTCCCGTTTTATTTTTGTAAAACAAAACTGCCACAGATTCTGTGGCAGTTAAAATTTTTTCATCATTACTTTATGACGATGCTTCCGCCCGCCCAGTTTGAACTTATCTTACCGTAAAGCCTCGTCATAAACTTGGTCTTTGAGGTTTTGAAGAAAGTCCACACAAGGAATGAAACAAGTACAGTCATGCATACAGCCACAACGATACCTACAACCATTTTTTCTTTAAGCACAATAAGGCATACTGCCCATATAATTGCAACAGCGACAAGAATTATAGGCAGACAGAAATTGGTAAACGACCTGTTCTTCACTTTGATATACTGCTGTACATCTTTAAGGGAAAGGTTCTCAGAGTAACGGGCGATAAAAGAATCCGGTCTTGCCCAGTTACAGAACTGTTTTATGCTTTCAAACTTCATCGAATAATCCTGTCCCGTTGAAGTAACACGATAATTAACATTAATGCCGCCGCTGTTTTGTTCTGTTCCCATAATGTGAACAACCGTACCTGCTTCGGCTTGTCTCGGAACTGTTTTTGTTACCAGAAATTTCCTGTCAACAGCGTCCTGAATATCGTTAAGTAAATATGTCATAAAAAAACTCCTTCACTATTTTTTATGATTTCACACCATGAATTTTGTAAGTACAACCCGTATCAGAAATTACAACAAGTAAAATCCTATCATTACTTGTAATTATAACATACTTTTTCACAAATATCAAGTGCTTTTACAAAAATTTAAAACTTAAAAAGGCTTATATGCGTAGAATTTTATTATATAATTGTGAAACAATTTATTAATCTTGCATAAAAACTACGATTTTAAGGCAAAATCAGGAAATAATCAGTAAAGTATTAAAACATTTTAACAAAAAATTTAAATGCGGTTTAAAGCTGCGAAACATTTGTATTATTAAAAAATTTAAATTGGCAAAAACAGCAAAAGTCATATTGCATTTTATTTCTTTATGTGTTACAATTGAATACGGACAAAATTATAAAAGGAGAAAAATATGAGTGATTTCAGAAAACAACATATGGCTATCCAATGGAATGACATTGTAGGCAGCGACTCTTATGAACCTGCAATAAATGCCTCTTTGCAGGAAAAAGCCTCCCTTGTCGGGCGTGTCGGGCTTATGATGCTTTCCGTTGGGACAGGCGCATGGAGAGTCCGTGCATCTATGAATAAAATTGCACGTTCGCTTAATATCGTCTGTAATGCCGATATCGGTCTGCTGTCGATTGAGTATACCTGCACTGAAAACGGTCAGACCTATACAAATGCCCTTTCACTGAGTACAACGGGAATAAATACGGACAAACTCAATGAACTTGAACACTTTGCGGACGGTTTTCACGACAGGGTTTCAAAATATTCAATAACGCAGTTTCACAGGATTCTTGACAAATTTGACGAAATGCCCCATAATTACAAGGCTTACAACCTTGCACTTGCGTCAGCACTTGCCTGCTGCGGATTTACGTTTCTGCTCGGCGGAGGAGCTGTTGAAATGATACTTGCATTTTTCGGTGCAGGTGTCGGGCAGTTCGTAAGAAAAAAATTCATAGAACGAAAAATAACCCTCCTTGCAAACGTCACCGCAGGAGTTGCGGCTGCCTGCTGTACATATGCACTTCTTTTCAAACTTGCCGTTATGCTGTTCGGAATAGCCGAATCTCATCAGGCAGGATATATCTGCTCAATGCTTTTTGTGATTCCGGGATTTCCGCTTGTCACGGGAGTTATTGACATATCAAAGCTTGATATGCGTTCGGGTCTTGAAAGATTGGCATACGCTGTACTTATAATAGTAATGGCAACTCTTACGGGCTGGACTACATCTATGATACTTGATTTTCACCCGCAGGATTTTGAAGAATTACAGCTTGACCCGTTGGTTAAATGCATAATCAGAATCATAACAAGTTTCTGCGGAGTTTACGGATTTTCTTTTCTGTACAACAGCAAAAGAAAAATGGCTGTCACGGCAGGACTTATCGGAATGACGGCAAATACTCTCAGGCTTGAACTTATTGACTTTACGGGTATGCCCCCCGCAACGGCGGCATTTATCGGTGCTTTGACGGCAGGACTTCTTGCCTCGGCGATAAAAAAATACATAGGCTATCCGAGAATATCAATAACAGTCCCCTCGATAGTTATAATGGTTCCGGGAATGTTCATGTACAAAGCCGTATATTATATGGGGCTTAATGACATTGATTCATTTGAAATGTGGTTCACAAAGGCAATACTTATAACAATTTCAATTCCGCTTGGACTTATATTCGCAAGAATACTCACTGACAAAAATTTCCGAAAATCAAGCTGACGGAGGTAACTATGGAAGATAATGACATAATAAAACTTATTCCCAAAAAACCGAGAGGTATTCTGCGGATTGTATTCAGCCGTTTTTTCATTGTGTTCATACTGCTTGTTGTACAGCTTGTGCTTTTTACAACGCTTATGGTACGGCTTATGGATTATATCCCGTATTTCACGGTTTTTCAGATTGCCTTTGAAGTCGGAATTGTAATATATCTTTTCAATTGCAGTATGGATTCTTCGGCAAAACTCACATGGCTTATAGTTATAACAATATTTCCCGTTCCGGGGACTTTTATGCTTTGGTTTACAAAAGTCGATATAGGTCACAGTTTCATAAGACAGAGATACATACAGTTCATGAAAGAAATCCATGACAAAATCCCGCAGGACGAGGAAGTTATTAAAAATCCCGAACTTGTATCTTCGGGTACGGACGACCTTTGCAGATATCTTAACATAACAGGCTGTTATCCGCTGCACGGAAATACTTCAACGGAATATTTCCCTTGCGGAGAGGAAAAATATGCCGTACTGCTTAAAGAACTGGAAAAAGCCAAAAAATTTATCTTTATGGAATATTTCATAATTGATGAGGGCGAAATGTGGGGTAATATCCTTAAAATATTAAAGCAAAAAGCCGAACAGGGCGTTGAGATACGTGTCATGTATGACGGTATGTGCGAAATGTCAAGCCTTTCTTACAACTATTCAAAAAAAGTCCGGAAACTCGGCATAAAATGCAAGGCTTTCTCGCCTATAAGACCCCTGATTTCCACATACTACAATTACAGGGACCACAGAAAAATCCTCGTTATAGACGGAAAGACAGCCTTTACGGGCGGTGTTAATCTCGCTGACGAATACATCAACAAAAGAGAACGTTTCGGATACTGGAAAGACGCTGCCATTATGATTAAAGGCGATGCCGTCAACAGCTTTACGCTGATGTTCCTGCAAATGTGGAATATTTCCGAAACAAATCCACAATGGGAGGAATGGCTTGTCCCGAAATGTGAAAAAATCCCCGATGCAAAGGGCTATGTAATGCCTTACGGCGACTGTCCCCTTGACGGCGAAAAAGTCGGCGAAAATGTCTATATTGACATTCTCTACCGTGCAAAGGATTACGTTCATATAATGACACCTTATCTTATACTTGACGGAGAAGTCGAAACTGCCCTTGAATTTGCCGCAAAAAGAGGAATTGACGTTAAAATAATTCTCCCGGGTATTCCCGACAAAAAAGCCGCTTACGCTCTCGCAAAAACACATTACAGGTCACTTTTAAGGGCAGGCGTTCAGATATATGAATATACTCCCGGATTTGTACATTCAAAAGTTTTTGTAAGCGATGACATAAAAGCCGTTGTCGGTTCGATAAATCTTGATTACAGAAGTCTTTATCACCACTTTGAATGTGCGGCTTATATGTACGATACTCAGTGTATTCCCTCAATAGAGAAAGATTTCGGCGAAACTCTTGAAAAATGCCGTAAAATAGACGAAAATGCAATAAAAAACGAAAAGTTGTTTTATAAGGTTGTCGGAGGGATTCTCAAACCCTTCGCACCGCTTATGTAATTGGAGGTAAACAAATGAAAAGCAAAATAAATCCCTTTATGTGTCTGGTGATAATGATTCTTTTAGCAATTGTTATTGTCCCCGCACTGATATTCACAAACAGCAACAAATCCGCTGAAAACGCTGAAACACCTGCTCCCGAAAGCAAAGTTCAGGCTGCTTCTTCCGAGCCTGCCGAAACTCCGCAGGAAACTCAGGCGGAAAATACTACCGAAACTCAGCCCCTTACAGAAGAATCCACGGAAACTACCTCAACCGAAACAGAAGCAGATGTTAAAAGAATTACTTCTTCTTTCAAACCCGAATACCTTGAAAAATATTCCCCCAATGCGGAATTTTACAACGAGAGAATTTCTGTTATAGGAGATTCAATTGCATACGGTTTCAGCGCATACGGCTATATATCGGATTACAATAATTTCGCTATGGAAAGTGTTTCCATATGGAATTTCGATAATTTCACAATCGACAAGGGTGCAGGCGAAATGAGCCTCACTGATGCGGCTGTCTATGTCAACCCCTCACTTATATATATGTCCCTCGGAATGAACGATATAAGCGGCGGAGATACTGAAACTTTCACAAAGGCTTACAGACAGAGAGTTGAACAGCTTTTAAAGGGTATTCCCAATGTTACAATAGTTGTCGCAGGAATAACTCCCGTTACCGCTGAATGTGACTATATAGACAATTCCGCAATAAGAAATTACAATCAGGCACTCTATGAAATGGTTGAAAATATTAACTCTCCGCAGGTTTATTTCTTTGACGCATATTATGCCCTTGCCGAACCCGACACATTAAATCTCCCCTCTGAAATTTCAGGTGACGGAATACATATTGACTACGATTCATATAACACAATCCTCAATGCGCTTTATAATTTCCTTGATGACACTTCCGCTATGGAACAAATAAAAAAATGCGAATCATCAGGAAAAAAAGTTCAGTATACAGCAGGCACAAATGAAAACAAGCATGAAAACGATGAAGATACAAACGACAGTGAAGATACCGAAATATATGACGAATATTACGATGACGGCGGATATTATGACGATTATTACGGATATGATTACGGTTATGACGATTACGGCTACGACTACGGATATTATTATTAATCGGAGTGAATAATATGAGTAAAATTTGCGGTGCGGACTGCGGAAAATGCAGTCTTAAAGAGGAATGTCTCGGCTGTGAATCAACCTGCGGAAAGCCTTTCGGCGGAACTTGTACAGCCTATGAATATATCAAAATCGGCGGCATTGAAAAATATCTCGAATTTAAACAGATTCTGCTTGATGAAATAAATTCCCTTCTTAAAGAAAACGATTTGCCGCAGGCTGAAAAACTCTGCGAAATCTGCGGTTCGTTCGTAAATCTTGAATATCCGATTCCGAACGGAAAGAAAATAAAATTTCTTGACGATAAAAAAATTTACCTCGGAACACAGATAGAATTTGAGGATTTGGGTATATGTTACGGCGTTGTCACAGATATGACATTTATTCTTGTGTGCAGTTACAGCGTTGACGGTTCAGAACCCGAACTTATTCTTTACAAGAAAAGATAAAAATAATCCCCTGTACTGCACAGGGGATTTTATTATGCCGTTTTTTCGGTGTGTTTTCTGTTTACTGTTATTATGCCGAGTACGACAAGCATAAGGGAAACTGTTACTTTCCATGACTCCGCAACTGCTTCCTCCGATAAAAATACAGCCGAGAGTATTACCCCGAAAACAGGATTCATAAAGCCGAAAACAGATATTCTCGACACGGGATTGTATTTCAGTAGTATTCCCCACAGCGAAAACGCCGCCGCAGATATAAATGCAAGGTACAAAAGCATTATCAGCCCTTTGGAATTTATATTATTTAATCTGCCCCCGAAAACAAGCCCCGTCATTATCATGACGAATCCGCCGAATATAAACTGATATCCGCTTAAAGTCACGGGATTTTCCTCTGCGGAAAATTTTTTCGTGAAAGATGAGGAAAAAGCCTTTGAAACCGCTGCAATTAAAATAAGTCCCTCTCCACGGAAACTTAAACTCATATCCGCATTTTCCGTGATGTTTATAAGTACAACTCCCGAAAATCCCAGCAGACAGCCGAGAACTTTTCTAACGCTGAGTTTTTCCTGACGGAATACAAATACCGCAGCAAGTATCGACAGAAAAATATTTGAGGAATTTATTATACTGCTTTTCATTCCCGTGGTATTTGCAAGACCCATATAAAAAAATGTATACTGCAAAACCGTCTGAAAAAGTGAAAGTATAAAAATTTTCGGTACGCTTTCTTTTTTGGGTATGAGGATTTTTTTGTTTCCTACACTTCCCATAAGCACCGCAAGTATTCCTGCGAGAAAGAATCTTGTTCCTCCGAAAAGTATCTGCGAGAAACTCTCCCCTGACGGGATTTCAAAAAGCTTATAGCCGATTTTTATACACGGAAAGGCACTGCCCCACAGCAGACAGCAGAACATTGTCATTGCAATAACAATGGGGGTGCTTGTCATTCTTTTTTCTTTTTCATTCATTGAGAATTTCAATCGCTTTCAGATATTTTTCTCTGCGTTTCAGGTCTTTTTCTGTCGGAGTAATTCCCGATGCGGTCATGCGGTCTAAATTTGAATTGTGTTTCAAATCCGCAAGCTTTACTTTTTTTGCTATGGGATTCTTTTTTATTTCCCTGACATAATCAAAATAGTCAATATTTTTGTCATGCGTGAGAAGTCTCAATGCATTTATAATTTCTTCGGGGAAATCCTCCGCAAGCTTTTCAAGGCTTATATCTGTATCTTCCGCAACATCATGCAGAAGTGCCGCACATATTTCGGTTTCGGTATCCATTTGTTCTGCGAGGTGAAACGGGTGGAATACATAGGGAACGCCCGTCTTGTCTTTCTGTCCCGAATGTGCGCTGTATGCAATATGCAAAGCTTTTACTGTAAGTTCTGTGTATATCATCATTTCTGTACTATAATTACCTGCGTTGTGGTTGCGTAACTCTGTGTGAATGAAACGTTCTTTTCTCTTTCGGGAGTAACTGAGATGCCCGCAACACCGACATCAAATTCCCCTGAATTTATTGAAGGAATTATGGCATCAAATTCCATGCTTTCAATTTCAAGCGTCATGCCGAGTTCATCGCATATGGCATTCATCATATCAACGTCAATGCCGACTATATCCGTGCCGACAAAGCTTTCATAGGGCGGAAATTCCGCATTTGTGGCAACTCTGATTACACCCTCCCTTTCAATTTCGGCATTGGGAACATACGAAACCTCATCGGCATTTTCGCCTATCCAGTGAGATTTTATCTCGTCAAGCTTTCCGTCTTCTTTGAGTTTTGTTATTGCGGCATCGACTTTTCTTCCTATCTTGTCATCATCTTTCGGATATGCGATGGAATATTCCTCAACGGCAAAAGGTTCGTCAAGTATTGTAAGGGAATCATCACCCTCAACAAATATGTTTGCCGTTTCCGCATCTATGAGAACAGCGTCTATTTTTCCGAGTTTAAGAGCCCTTACAGCCTCACTTCCCTTGTTGAAAGGTTCGACTTTTGCGCCCTCAATGTCCTGAGCAAAAATAAAGCCCGTAGTACCAAGCTGTGTTCCGATTTTTCTGCCTGCAAGGTCATCTGCGCTTTTTATTTTTTCTTTCGGGACAGCTTCTTCTGCCTGCTCAGTTTCTCCGCAGCCTGAAACACAAAGCGCAAGCATAAGTGCAGATATAATAATCCCTAAATTTCTTTTCATAAACAAGCTCCTTTTCATAGAATAAAATTTCAGAAATTTTGCTATGTGATTATTATAACTCATTTTTTTCAGAATTGCAACAATATGTTAATTTTTTATGATATATGACAAATTATAACAATGTTAAATGTATATTTTGCATATTTATGCTTTAATGTTTTTAAGCTTTAAATTATTAAAATTCTATTGACATTTATCTCGTGATATGATAAAATATTATTCGTATTACAAGCAAAGGAGATGATATTTTGAAAAATACTTTCGGTTCAAGCGTTGCGCTTACAATATTCGGGGAAAGCCACGGACAGGCAATAGGTGCTGTCCTTGACGGTCTTGCTTCGGGCATACCCGTTGACGAAAATTTCATTGAAAAACAGATGAATCTGCGCCGTGCTGTCGGAAAACTTTCAACAGCCCGTCAGGAAGCCGATAAAGTTAAAATTTTAAGCGGTGTTTTCAACGGAAAAACTACGGGAACTCCCATTACTTTCATTATAGAAAATCAGGACACAAAAAGCAGGGATTACGGCGAACTCGCATATAAAGCCCGTCCTGCCCATGCGGATTTTACCGCTCAGATGAAATACCACGGCTTTCAGGATTTCAGGGGCGGCGGACATTTTTCAGGGCGCATAACGGCGGGAATCGTTGCCGCCGGTGCGGTTGCAATAAGTGCGCTCGCAAAAAAAGGCATTAAAATCGGTACGCATATCCTCTCATGCGGAGGAGTTTACGACAGGAATTTCAACGACATTGAAAAAGATATTGATATCCTGAATAATCTCGAATTTGCCGTACTTGACAATCAAAAAGCCGAGGAAATGAAATCGGCTGTTTCTGCGGCAAAAGAGGACAGCGACAGCGTGGGCGGCAGACTTGAAACGGCTGTTGTCGGATTCCCTGCAGGCGTGGGTGAACCGTGGTTCGATACCCTTGAAAGCGTTTTGTCTCACGCACTGTTCAGTATTCCTGCGGTAAAAGGCGTGGAATTTGGAAACGGTTTCGCCTGTGCGGATATAAAAGGCAGCGAAAACAATGACGCTTATTTCTCCGAAAACGGAAAAGTTTTCACAAAGACAAACAATTCGGGCGGCATAATCGGCGGAATTTCAAACGGTATGCCTTTGATTTTCAGATGTGCCATAAAGCCCACCCCTTCAATTTACAAGCAGCAACAGACAATTAACTTAAACACCTTTGAAGAAACATCTTTGCAGATTCAGGGCAGACATGACCCCGCTATTGTACACCGTGCAAGAGTAGTCGCAGACAGTATGACCGCACTTGTTCTCTGTGACCAGTTGGCACTCAGATACGGTACGGACTGGCTTGCGGAATAATTTAAATAATATTTCTTTTAAAAGGAGCTTTTTATTATGTCAATGAATATAATCAGGGAACTTCCCCACCCCACCGAAATTAAAAATGCTCACCCGCTCCCAAATGATTTAATCAAAATCAAGGCTGAACGTGATGAGGAAATAAAAAAAGTTTTTTCGGGTCAGTCAGATAAGTTTTTACTGATAATCGGTCCGTGTTCCGCAGACAATGAGGACAGCGTTATAGATTATATAACAAGGCTCAGAGGTTTGCAGGAAAAAGTAAAGGATAAAATAGTTATAATCCCAAGAATTTACACGGGCAAACCGAGAACTACGGGTGACGGCTATAAGGGTATGCTCCACCAGCCCAATCCCACGGCTATGCCCGACTTGAAAAGCGGTATTATTGCCGTGAGAAATCTGCATATGAGGGCTTTGGCGGAAACAGGCTTTTCAGGTGCGGACGAAATGCTCTATCCCGAAAATTACAGCTATCTTGATGATTTGCTTTCATATATTGCCATTGGCGCACGTTCCGTTGAAAACCAACAGCACAGACTTGTTTCAAGCGGAGTTTCCGTTCCCGTGGGTATGAAAAATCCCACAGGCGGTGATATTTCCGTTATGATGAACTCAATCACGGCTGCACAGCACCCGCACGCATTTATTTACCGTGGCTGTGAAGTGAGAAGTGACGGAAATCCCTACGCACACGCTATTTTAAGGGGATATGTCAACGACAGGGGGCAGTCTTTCCCGAATTATCACTTTGAGGATTTATACAGGCTCGCTCAGACATATGCCGAAAAAAATCTCAAAAATCCTGCGCTTATCGTTGATACAAACCATTCAAATTCAGGAAAACAATTTAACGAACAGATAAGAATTTCAAAGGAAATTCTCCACAGTATGCGCCACAGCGATGACATCAAAAAACTCGTAAAGGGTCTTATGATTGAAAGCTATATAGAGGACGGCGCACAGAAAATAGGCGAAAATATCTACGGAAAATCTATAACAGACCCTTGCCTCGGCTGGGAAAAATCCGAAAGACTTGTCCTTGATATCGCTGAACTTATCTGATATACAAAAAGCCGACAGATATCTGTCGGCTTTTTTTACCATGAATTTAAAAGATTTACGTCAATTTCAAACTTTCCGTTTTCGTTCCTGTAAAGTGCGGATTCCGTATCCATATGAAGAAAAGGTATTATTTCGGGATTTTTCTCGGCAACATCATAAATGCTCATGATTTTGATGTTATTGAAATCCCTCATGTATATATTGTTTTCGTTACCCTCGTAGAATCTCCAACCGCTGTCATTGAAAGTTTCCGAAGGAATATCACGGTACATATAACCGACTTTACAGCCGTCAGCGGCAATTCTGTCGGTAACTATGCAATATTCCGCACCGTCCCATATTTTCAGGTGTTCGGTCTCCGCATTGTCGATGATATCGGAATTAATCAGCGGAACAGTCAGTTCGCATATTTCGCCGTCCCTGTCCACGCCCCAGAAAGAACGGTAAAAACCGTTTCCGAATCCCGAAACAGCCATAACCATGTTTAAATCCGTGTCGGGGATTGTCCAGTCGGCAAAATCCCCGTTCCAGTCCTCATCATAAGCAAGTTCCCCTGCATTTTTCATAAATATCGGAACGAAATAATCATCATAAAGTTTTTTGTCTTTATTTTCAGAACGCCATTTCCTGACAAATTCACCGTATTTTTCCGCACCCTGCGGACTTATGAAAGCAATCATGCCTCTGTACACGGGGAAACCGTCAAAGAATCCGTCCGAATCTTTCGGGAGACCGCAGAAATCCGCAAGCGCAGGCTCATATCTCACGGCAGGCTTGGGATTGAATTTCACCCTTGCCGTACTTACTCTTATGCCTGCGATTGAACTTTCCGTATAGGCAAGTTCAACGGGATATTTTCCGCCCTTTACGCTTTTAATCATAACGGGACAGAAATCGTTGTGGCAGAGGTATTCAAGCGGGTCACCGACAACTATTTTCCCGTCCGGAATATTTAACATTCCTGCGGTTATACAGCTTCTTGTATCGGTTTCGGCAAACTGTGCATTTATCACAAGGGGGTCAGGCAGATGCATATTGAGATATTTATAATTCTGTGTAAGAATTTTTTTCAAATTCTTATTCCGTTCCCCCTTTACATATCTGATATATGTATATTATAACATATATACTCACAAAATGCAAGAGGTTTTTGTAATAAAAGCAGATTATTTATTATTTTTCAGCGAGAATTTTTTCTGCACTTGCTATCTTTACGCAGATAACAAAGAGTTCCATAGCTTTTCTGAGGTCATCAACAGGCGGAAAAGTAGGTGCAATTCTTATGTTTCTGTCACGGGGGTCAACTCCGTAGGGGAATGTTGCGCCTGCTCCCGTGAGCGTAACGCCTCCCTTTGCGCAGAGCTGAACTATTCTCTTTGCACAGCCGTCAAGGGAGTTGAACGAAACGAAATATCCGCCCTTTGGGTCAGTCCATTCGCCTATGCCGAGGGGCTTTATTTCCCTGTTGAGGGTATCGCAGACAATCTTGAATTTGGGAGCGATAATTTCCTTATGTTTTTTCATGTGTTCTTTCATGTTCTCGAAAGTGCCGAAAAATTTAACATGGCGGAACTGATTCATCTTGTCATAGCTTATAATGCTTATGCCGAGATATTTTTTGAGTTCGGCAACGTTTTCCTTGCTTGCGCCCATAACGGCAACGCCTGCGCCGGGAAATGTTATCTTTGAAGTTGAACCGAAAATATATACAATATTTTCATTTCCCGCTTTCTTTGCCTCATCGAGAATATTGAGTATGTATTTGGGTTCATCAACAAGATGATGTATGCAGTATGCATTGTCCCAGAATATGCGGAAATCCTTTGCCTTCGGTTTAAGGTTTGCAAAGCGTCTTACGGTTTCGTCACTGTAACAGATTCCGTCAGGGTTGGAATACTGCGGAACGCACCATATGCCCTTTATTTCATCGTCCTCCGAGACAAGCTTTTCAATCATGTCCATATCGGGACCTGTGGGTGTCATGGGAATATTTATCATTTCAATTCCGAAAAATTCTGTTACTTTGAAATGTCTGTCATAGCCGGGGACGGGGCAGAGGAATTTAACCTTGTCAAGCTTTGACCAAGGAGTATTTCCGAGGAGACCCTTGTTGAAGGCAATCTGTACAGTCCAGTACATTGAGTTAAGGCTTGAATTTCCGAATATAATGACTTCATCGTGGTCAACGCCTATCATATTGGAAAAGAGGGTTTTTGCTTCGGGTATTCCGTCAAGCAAACCGTAGTTGCGGACATCGACACCGTTTTCGCTCATAAAGTCGCCGTCATCAAAAACATCGAGCATGGCAACGCTGAGTTCAAGCTGTTCCTTGCAGGGATTGCCTCTTGACATATTCAAGGAAAGACCCTGCGCCTTGAAATCATTGTACAGGGCGATATTTTCGTCCCTGAAAGCAGTAAGCTGTTCTTTTGTCATTTCGGATAAATTCATTTAAGAAACCTCACCTTTCAATATATTAATTAACAAAAAGCATCTGTTCATATAATAAAGTATACCACAGCAAATGAACTTTTTCAAGTGACAAAATAACAAACAATAAATCCAAAAATCGCAATTTTTTGGCGTTTTTCTCATATTCCGCAGGGAATAGCATTATATAAAGCTTTAATTTTTTAAGTTTATGCGGATTTGCTTGTCAATATGCCCATACAGGTAAACTTTGATTTGTCTGAAATGCCGAATTTTATTAAAATTTCTTGACATTTCAAAATTGTTATTGTAAAATGTAACTATAAATAAATATAGTAAGGAATTGGGAAGATACTGATTAAATTAAATTCAAACGGAGGTCTTTTGTATGAAAAAATTTTTTGAATCAGCGTTTTCTCTGTCAGTAGCTTTAAGCCTTGCCTGTTCAGCCGTTCCGTCAGTTTCCTTTGCCGAGGATACCGTTACGCAGTATTCCGAAGGAAGTATAACGGGATATGAACTTGTTGAAGATATTTCTCAGGACGATATCTTTGTCTCCGAGGGCAGTCTTTCACCCGATGCAATTAAATTCGGTGCAAATTACAGTGAAAATGCTTACAATTACGGCGTTTATCTCGATGAGAACAATGTGGAAGTATATAAAAAATTCATGGAGCTTGTAAACCCTTCCGATGCTGCAATAAGCATAACTCTGCCCGAACCCGTTTCATTTGAAACTTCCGCTTCGCCAAAATCAGCGAATTTCTCAAGTGAAGATTTTGAAAAACTAAAAAACGCTGTCTATGACATCTGCTGGTCGGGAATGACTTTTGCAACATTTGATATTCCCGAACTTTTCTGGATTGACTTGCCTGCTACCGACATAAACTATTCCTACTCAACAACAAGAAACAGATTTACGGGAACTTATACATGTACGATAGATTCAATAAAACTCACCCCCAGCCCGTACAGTGCTTTCTCATCAATAAGCAAAATCCTTGAATACAAGGACAAACTTAATGAGGCTGTCGAAAATTTTGATATTGAGGGCGAGACAAGATACGAACAGCTTAAATCTATACATGATACTATATCAACTTTTACATATTACGATATGGAATCACCGTTTTCGGGCAGTGCTTTGGGCGCACTTGTTGAACCCGGAGCTGTCTGCGAAGGCTATTCAAAAGCTTTCAAGATGATGTGCGACAGGCTTTCAATTCCTTGTATCTGCGTATTCGGAAATTACAACGAGGAAAGTAAAACGGCTCATATGTGGAATTACGTTCTCATGGACGATGACAAATGGTATGCCGTTGATGTCACATGGGACGACAGGGACGGAAAAAACGGTATTGATTATTCCTATGTATATTTTATGAAAGGTTCGGAAAGTTTCTTCACAAACCACACACCCGAAGAAAATTATCTGACAGCGCATTTTGTATATCCCGAAATTTCCGCAGATGATTATGACCCGTCATTCGTTCCTGTAACGGATATTCCCGAAGAAACAACTACAACAACAACTTTAACGACAACTTCAACCACCACAACAACTACTACCGCAAAACCAACAACCACCACTTCAACCACAACGACAACAACTACTGCAAAACCAACCACTACTACATCAACTACCACAACAACTACTACCGCAAAGCCGACAACCACCACTTCTACAACAACGACAACAACTACTGCAAAACCAACTACTACATCAACAACAACGACTGCTGCTTCAACAACAACTGCAACGACAACTGCCGAAAAGCCCGAAGAATTTGCATACGGAGATTTGAACCATGACGGATTCGTAAATATTGCCGACCTCGTTTATTGCTCAGAGGCAATACTCGGAAAAATTGAATCCGAATATTCCTTGGATTTAAACAATGACGGCTTTGAGGACGTTTTCGATTTGATAGTTATGAGAGGACTTGCAACTGAAAATGTGTATTTCCTCCATTGATAATCTGACTGCTTTTAATCTCCTGTCCCCTGCGGACGGGAGATTTTTTGTGATTATTATTGACAAACAGTCAATAAAGCTGTAAAATATATTTATACACTATGTTGAATATATCAATTCAAAAAAGAGGTAAATCTATGCATAAGGAATTTTTAATGGGAAATGCCGCAATTGCTATGGGCGCAATCGCAGCAGGTCTTAATCTCGTGTGCGGTTATCCCGGTACTCCCTCAACGGAAGTCCTCGAAACTGCCGCAAAAAATAATAACGGTCGGCTTTATGTCGAATGGTCCGTAAATGAAAAAGCCGCTATGGAACTCGGCGCAGGCGCAGCCTATTCGGGCGCAAGAACTATGGTAACTATGAAACAGGTAGGTCTTAACGTTGCCGCCGACCCGCTTATGAGCCTTGAATATATAGGAATAAAGGGCGGTATGGTAATAATGGTTGCCGATGACCCCGGTCCTATTTCATCTCAGACAGAACAGGATACAAGGCACTTTGCATCTTTTCCAAAGCTCCCATGTTTTGACCCGTCAACCGTTCAGGAAGCCTATGAAATGATTCAGGAAGCTTTTGAATACTCCGAAAAATATAAAACTCCCGTATTTTTCCGCCCGACAACAAGAGTCTGTCACGGCTATGCATCAATAAATGTAAAGGACAGTGACGAATACAAAACAAATACCCCCGAAGGCTTTGTGAAAGATTCTTCAAAATGGGTGATTTTCCCACGCATTTCATACAATGCACATATGAACATAGAGAAAAGAAACTCAATGCTTTCGGATATTTTCTCGGAATACAAAAGAAATATCATAACTCCTGCTGAAAATTCATGCAGAAAAGGTATAGTCTCCCACGGAATAAGCTACACATATGTTCAGGAAGCTTTGAAAAACAATGAAAAGCCCTCTGTAATGAAGATATCAACGCCGTTTCCGTTCCCCGAAAAACTCGCCCTCGAATTTATGAAAAATCTCGATGAAGTTCTCTGCATTGAGGAACTTGACCCCGTTATCGAACGTGAATTAATCTATGTATGCGGAAAATATCACCTGAATACGAAAATTCTCGGAAAACTGACGGGAAATGTCAAAACCGCAGGCGAAAACACCTGTGACAGCGTTTATAAAAATATCGCCGAATTTATGGGCTGGGATATTCCGGAATGTGAAACTCCCGAAACTCCTCCCCTGCCCGCAAGACCTCCTGTGCTGTGTGCAGGCTGTCCGCACCGTGCAAGTTTCTATGCCGTGAAAACCGCCATGAAAGGCGAAAAAACCGTTTTCTGCGGAGATATAGGCTGTTATACTCTCGGAAACGCTATGCCCCTCGATATGGTTGATACCTGTCTGTGCATGGGTGCAGGCGTGAATATCGCTCAGGGAATAGGCAAAATCGAACCCGATACAAAATGCTTTTCTTTTGTCGGGGATTCGACATTTTTCGCCTCAGCCATAACAGGTGCGGTCAATGCCGTTTACAATCAAGCTGATATGACGCTTATCGTCCTCGATAATTCAACTACCGCCATGACAGGTCATCAGCCCCACCCCGGAACAGGTAAAACCATGATGGGACAGATTGTCGATAAAATAAGCATTGAAAATATATTAAAGGGAATCGGTCTTGAAACCGTTGAAACCGTCAACCCTCTCGAACTTGAAAAGGCTGTTGAAACCGTAAAACGTGTATCGTCTGAAAAAGGCGTAAAGGCTGTAATATTCAAATCTCCCTGTGCCGTACTGATAAAGCCCGAAAGTCCTGCCGTAATTGATGAGAACAAATGCATAAACTGCAAAAAATGCATAAATTCTCTCGGCTGTCCCGCCCTTGTGATTTCGGACGGAAAAATTAAAATTGACGGCTCACTCTGTACGGGCTGCGGTCTGTGTTCGCAGGTCTGTCCCGTAAATGCCATAGGAGGAGAAAAATGAATAAAAATATATTGCTGACGGGTGTGGGCGGTCAGGGTATCGTTCTCACTTCAAAACTCATCGCTGCGGCGGCTATGGAAAAAGGATATGACGTAATGAGTGCAGAAACTATCGGAATGGCTCAGAAAGGCGGAAGCGTTTTCAGTTTCCTGCGTATCGGAGAAGATTTACATTCCCCTATGTTCGGCGAAAAACAGGCTGATATAATAATAGCCTTTGAACCTGCCGAGGCTGTGAGAATGATTTCATATCTCAAAGATGACGGATTCGCAATTGTAAACACCCGTCCCGTAATGCCTGTTACATCTGCCCTGAAATCAGGGAATTACAACGCTGAAACAATGCTTGAATATTTAAGAAAAAATATTAAGAATCTCATAACCGTTGACGGGGAAAATGCCTGCCGTGAAACAGGTTCTCCGAAAGCCCTCAATATGATTATGCTCGGTTCTGCCGTGAAAAGCGGTGTACTGCCGTTCAGCATTGAGGAAATAATTAAAATAATGGAAAAAACTGTTAAACCACAGTTTGCAGAAATGAATAAAAAAGCCCTCTTATGGGCTTGAAAGGATTTTACCATGCAGATAAGCGAAAAACAAATCGAACTCGTAAACGACAGAATCAAAGCCCTCGTAAATGCAGGAAGTTTCTACGGAAAGAAACTCAAAGAGGCAGGAATAACCGAAATCCATTCAGCAGAGGATTTTCAGAAACTCCCCTTCTCCGAAAAAAAAGACCTGCGTGACGCTTACCCCCTCGGACTTATGACAGCCCCCGAAGAAGAAATAGTCAGAATACATTCTTCATCAGGTACTACGGGAACTCCCGTAATTATACCCTATACTCAGAAAGATGTTGACGACTGGGCGACTATGTTCGCAAGATGTTACGAAACCGCAGGAATTACCAACAAGGACAGAATACAGATTACCCCCGGTTACGGTTTATGGACGGCAGGAATAGGTTTTCAGGCAGGTGCGGAAAAACTCGGCGCAATGGTTATTCCTATGGGTCCGGGAAATACTGACAAACAGCTCCAAATGATGCAGGATATGGAAAGCACTGTTATATGCGCTACTTCTTCATATGCGCTTCTTCTTGCGGAGGAAATCCAGAGGAGAGGCATAAGCAAGGATAAAATCAAACTCAAAAAGGGCGTTATCGGTTCTGAACGGTGGAGCGACAAAATGCGTGAGAGAATTTCAGGCGAACTCGGAATAGAACTCTATGATATCTACGGTCTTACCGAAATTTACGGTCCCGGTATCGGTATAAACTGCGAACAGGAAAAAGGTATTCACTACTGGGACGACTTTATATATATAGAAATAATTGACCCCGAAACAGGCGAAATCCTCCCTGACGGCGAAACAGGAGAGATAGTAATAACTACCCTTGTCAAAGAAGGCGCCCCCCTCATAAGATACAGAACTCACGATTTGTCAAGAATTATCCCCGAAAAATGCTCATGCGGAAGATGTTACCCAAGAATTGATGTTATCATGGGAAGAACCGATGATATGATGAAAATAAAAGGCGTAAATGTTTTCCCAAGCCAGATAGAGGAAATTCTCGGAACTTTCAAGGAAATATCAAGCGAATATCAGATAAGGATTTCTCACCTTGACGGAAAAGACACAATGAGAATCTATGTCGAAACTACGGGAGAATATGAATTTGCACTCCTTGCAAAGAAAATCACCGAAAAAGTAAAGAGCAAAATAGGATTTACACCGATAGTAAAAGTCGTTGAAGTCGGTGTTCTCCCAAGAAGCACAAAGAAAACCGCCCGTGTCATTGACGAACGCTATGACTGATTAAATTCAAATATTTTTCAATGCTACAAAAAGGGGGACATTATGAAGTATTCAAAATCAATTGCTTTTTTATCATCTCTGGCAGTTTCGGCTTTATCCGTTCCGTATTCCGCAGCGGCAGCCGATACAGCTCCAAAATTGCTCGATGTTTCCGAATTTATAATCCGTGACGAAAATATTGTTCACCTCGGAGGTGCTGACTGGCTCAGGGGTGCGGAATATCTCTTTGACGAACAGGATAAAGTCCCGCAAGACCCCGAAAAAATATCCGTTGACAGCGAAACCCTGAAAAATACTTCAAAGCTTAACTGGACACCCAATCAGCAGATGGAATACGGTTCTGCGGATTTCTATATTGATTTTGGTGCGAATTATGTTGTAACGGATATTGCTTTTCTCGATACAAACGGCACTCCCGTATGGACTGTATCAAACGGCGAACCCTTTAATTGGAATGATACTGCAACTGTGAATATGGACCGGTATAATTCGTGGCGGAGCATTAAAATCGAAAATCCGAAACCCACAAGGTATATGCATTTCAGCTCCGACTACTGCGACAGCGGAGTAAGCGAAATTGCTCTTTACGGCTATAAATCATCTGATTTAAGCAAGGAACAAAAAGCTAAAACCGCTCCCAAGCCCTCATCAGAGGCAACAGATTTAACAGCAGGACAGTCCGCAGGTTTCAACGCTTTCATAGATGACCCCCTGACTTCAATAATGGCTGCCGGAAATGTCCGTGAATACCATAATTTAAGCTGGCTCATAGACAGTTCGGGAAAAGTTAAATTCACGCAGGGTACATGGGGCGATATGGATTCATATTATTCCATGATGAAAGACAGAAATATCAGCATTATTCCCTGCTTTCAGGGCGGAAGCACTGTTATTTCGGGCGGAGAAAAAGCAAATGAAATTCCCGTTCCAAAAGATGCCGACACCCTTGACCCGAAAAGTTATGCAATACACGCTCAGGCTATGTATCAGGTTGCCGCACGCTACGGAAACAATAAAAATATTGACGAAAAAACTATAAATATTACAGATGCTCAGGAAGTAAAAATAGGCATGAATTTATTAAATGCCCTTGAAAATTCCAACGAGCCAAATAAAAGCTGGGCGGGAAAAGCCAATTATTTCACTCCCTATGAATTGGCAGCTATGTGCAGCGCAGACTATGACGGGCATGAAGGTGCTATAAAAAATGCAGGCGTTAAAACCGCTGACCCCGATTTCAAGCTTGCAGTCGGCGGACTGCTGACCCCCGAAAAAACTCTTTTCCAGTGTCTCGATGAGATGAAACTCTGGTTTGACTATAACCGAAAAGACGGAAAATTTGCTGTCGATATAATAAATATTCATCTCTCCCCCGACGATTTCAACGTTGAAAACAGTAATTTCAGAAAGAGAATCAGCGAAATTCAGGACTGGATTGACAAAAATGCCCCCGGTACGGAATTATGGATTTCCGAATTTGAAATTCCCATGTCGGACTGCGAAGAAGAAAATGTCGATAACCATGACAACGAAAACTATCAGATTAAATACGCTCAGAGAGTTGCAAGGACTTATCTCGCCGCTATGGCTGAAAATGTAACAAGAGTTACTAAATTCCAGCTCCGTGATGAAGGTGAGGGAGTTTATTACAATTCGGGACTTGTCACTCAGAAAGGCTCATGGAAAAAGAAAAAAGCTTGGTATTATTTATCATGCATGACAAGCGTTCTCAAAAATGCCGATTTTGTGAGCGAAAATAATTCCGACGGCGTGAATATATGGGAATTTAAGGACAGAATCACAGGCGATACAATAAAAGCCGTTTGGTCACCCACAAACGAGGATAAAATTATTAAAAATTATAAATTATCCTGCGGTGACAAATCAAATGCATATTTAACCTGTCCGTCCGAATTTGCTGACGGCACTACCGAAAAATTAAACATCAAGGACGGGAAAATTTCTCTTGATGTCAGCGAAACCCCTGTTTATATAACTTTTTCCGACAGCGAAAAAAATATTGTAAACGATAAAAATTCCATGATTCGTCCGCAGGAAATTTCACTCACAATCGACAAATCGGGAGAAGTAAACAAACTTGATTCAGCCCCGAAAGATTCAAGCCTTAATCAGATTTACCGTATGTTTGACGAACCCGACACAATGCCGAATCCCGTATACGGCGATACCGACAGCCTTAAAACTCCCGAAACAAATGTAAATAAATCGGGAATTACCGCATATGCTTTCTTTGATAAGGAATATGTTTTCAATGCCTTTGCGGTATTTGATACCTACGGCACGGGCGGAATTTCCGTATATGATGCACATACGGACAAACTCCTCTGGTCAAATAATTTAGGCTCATATATGACAAGAAGTATCTCAATGACTGCCGATAATTCCCCTACGGACTGCCTTAAAATCGTCAAGGACGGCGGAGATTTGAACGAAATCGCCCTTTACGGCTACGAAAGTTCAGATTCTCAGATAAAAGACTGGGATATAAATAAAGACGGTGCAGTCGATGTTTTCGACATGATACTTATGAGACAAAAACTCGGAGAAGATTTCGATAAGAACGATATTTCCGCACTCAACGACTTTATATTGAATAAAAAATAAAAAATGCCCGAAAGCAATTATAAACTGCTTTCGGGCTTAAATTATACTCCGTAGGTGTTTCTGTATTCAATCATCTTGTCGAGATATTCTTTTCCCGGCACGATGTCATTTTTTATAGCCTCTATGATGTCAAGCATTGTAACTATCGGATATACTGTAACTCCGAAATCACGCTTAACTTCCTGAACGGCTGAAAGTTCGCCTGTTCCCTTTTCCATTCTGTCAACGGTTATAACCATGCCTGTTACGTCAACATCTGCTGCGGATTTGAGTTTCGGCATTGATTCACGCAAAGCCTTTCCCGAAGTCATAACATCGTCAATTATTATAACTTTTTCGCCGTCCGTGAGAGTCTTTCCAACGAACATACCGCCTTCACCGTGGTCTTTTACTTCTTTTCTGTCAAAGCAGTAGGAAACATCAATTCCGAATTTGTTGCTTAATGCGACAACCGCAGAAACAGCAAGCGGTATTCCCTTGTATGCGGGTCCGAAAAGAGTTTCCACGGGAATATTATTCTCGTGTATGCACTCCGCATAGTATTCGCCGAGTTTTGCAAGCTGTGCGCCTGTCTTATAATTTCCGCAGTTGATGAAGTAGGGGGCGATTCTTCCGCTTTTGAGGGTAAATTCCCCGAAAGTAAGCACTCCGCAGTCAACCATGAATTTTATGAAACTTTCCTTGTATGTCATTTTTTTACCTCCATTTAAAAACGTCAAACTGCGCCTTTTGTGGCTTGACATTTCATTCGCTCCGCAAAGCTGCGCTCATTTTCATGTCAAGGGCGCAGTTTTCCTTGATTAAAAACATCAAATTATACCTGAGACTAAATTTGACCTTTTTTTGTATAATTATTTGATAAACTGTTTAACTGCCGCATAAATGGTCTTTGTGCGTTCGCTTCCGAACTGTTTGCACAATTCCTGATTCACTCTGTTTTTAAGTCTTGGTGCGGTGAGATTGTCTATTTTAAGGGAATCCGAGACAAGACCTATTACAAAATCCTCGTTGTCCTTTTCAAGACCGAGTTCTCTGACAACAGCTTTTATTTCCGATTTTTTGGCATTGGCTTCCTTGCCGCACTTTGAAATATCGGGGATTATGCGTATACGCACACCGTTTTTGCGCCAGAAATTGCAGACATTTTCAAAGCCTCTGTCGTTGCTTACTATGAAACATTCGCAGCCGCTTTTTTTGCCTATGATATATCCTATGTAGGACGAAAGCTGAAAGTCAAGTGCATTCTGACCGATTGTCTCAACACCGAAATATGATATTTTCGCTTTTGTTTCAATTATCTGAGTGTGGAGCTGAAAAGTCATTTTGTCGGCATTTGCGCTGTAAAAGATTATCACGGTATCGCTTTTTTCAAGTTCGTCAATACCCTGAAAACCTTCTGTCTTGACGTTTTCGTAATCGACAAGGAAATATCTCCTTTTCTTTTTGCTGTTATTCTTTGCAGGCATATATTCACCTCCGTTCACAGCAGAATATTTTCATATTCATGCTAAAATAAGTAACCGCATTCGGGGCATCTCGGATAGTCAATATCAAGTTCTGTTCCGCAGTCGGGGCATTTTCTTTTCGGGAGGGAATCTATGTTGTCATCAAGATTCTGGGAATAATCTGACGTAAAGCCGACTTGTCTCGCACCGAAAAATACACCCATAATTATTCCGCAGTTCTGACAGAAAAGCCCTGTGGTTTTTGTGGTATTTGATTCAGCCACAAGATTTTCCCCCTCGTACCACGAAACAGAAGAATATGCCCGCCCCGCACTGTGGGTGTTTATTACGAATTTTCCTGATTTCATTCTCTGACCGCAGATTCCGCAAAGCACAGATATACCCCCTTTTAAATCAGATTTTCAAGCTCCTTTATCCAGATGTTATATGATGCATCGCTTGGCACTCTCCAATCTCCTCTCGGCGAAAGAGTAACGCTTCCCACCTTGGGTCCGTCAGGCAGGCATGAACGTTTAAACTGCTGAGAGAAAAATCTCCAATAGAATTTTTTAAGCCATTTCATAACAGTTTCCCTGTCATACTTGTCACTGAACGATATGCAGGCAATACGGAATATTTTCTTTGGCGAAAATCCGAATCTGAGCATATAATATAAGAAAAAGTCGTGCAGTTCGTAAGGTCCTACAAGGTCTTCTGTTTTCTGTGCGATAAGACCGTCATCATCGGGCGGTAAAAGTTCGGGGCTTACAGGGGTATCAAGCACATCTATAAGTACCTCCCTGAGTTCGTCCTGTGATATTTCCGCCTCATAGTTTACCAGCCAGCGGACGAGAGTTTTCGGTATTGAAGAATTTACCGCATACATTGACATATGGTCGCCGTTATAGGTTGCCCAGCCAAGTGCAAGTTCTGATAAATCTCCCGTACCTATGACAATTCCGTTGAACTGATTAGCCTTGTCCATAAGTATCTGAGTTCTTTCACGAGCCTGAGAATTTTCGTATGTTATGTCATGTACATCGGGGTCGTGGTTTATGTCTCTGAAATGCTGACAAACGCTTTCACGAATATTTATTTCTTCAAGCGTTGAGCCGTAAGCCCTTGCAAGTTTGCAGGCATTGTTGTAAGTTCTGTCTGTTGTTCCGAAACACGGCATAGTGATTGTGTGTATGTCTTTCCTGTCCAGTCCCAGCATATCAAAAGCATGAACAGCGACTATAAGCGCAAGCGTTGAGTCCAGTCCGCCCGAAAGACCTATGACAACATCTTTGCAGTCGATGTGTCTCAGCCTTGTCATAAGTCCGACAGCCTGCATTGTTAAAATCTCCTCGCACCTTGAATCAAGTGAATGTTTGTCGGAAGGTACAAAAGGTGTCTGCGGGAATTTTCTTTCAAGCTTTGTTTCAGTAAGTTTAAGACAGATATTCTGATTTGTCATATCGTCAAGCGTCCTGAAAGTATTCATTCTCCTGCGTTCGTATGCAAGCTTTTTAAAGTCTATGTCTGCGATTGTAAGACCCTTTGAGAAAGCCTTTGATTCGGCAATAATCGAACCGTTTTCAGCTATGATGTCATGACCCGCAAACACCATATCCTGAGTTGATTCTCCTATTCCTGCATCTGCGTATGCATAGGCACAGGCAAGGCTTCCCGATTTTGCTTTTATTATAGTCCGTCTGTAATCTGCTTTTCCGATAATTTCATCGCTGCACGAAAGATTAAAAATTATGGCTGCACCGTTTTTCGCAAGTCTTACGGAGGGAGTATCACCCGTCCACAAGTCCTCGCATATCTCAACGCCGAATTTGAAACTGCCGAAATTCTCGGCAAGCGGATTTTCCGAAAGAATACACCTGAAAATAATTTCCCCGTCTATCCAGATTTCTTTTCCGTCACCGAGGTCAATCCAGTCGGAAAAATCCTTTTCGGGAGCAGGAGTAAAATATCTGCCCTCATAAAATTCGCTGTAATTGGGAATATTTTTCTTTGGAACAATTCCCCTTATCTCGCCGTCATGGACAACAGCGGCACAGTTGTAAAGCTTTCCGTGAAAACTCAAAGGCAGACCTACTATCGAAACAATATCAAAATCTTTCGTTTCTTTTGCTATCCTCATGAGATTTCTTGATGCGGATTCAAGGAGAGTATCCTGCAAGAACAAGTCTCCGCAGGTGTAACCCGTTATGCATAATTCGGGGAAACACACAATTTTAACTCCCTTTTCCGCAGCCTTTCTTATGAGTTTAAGAATCCTGTTGGTATTGTAATCGCAGTCCGCAACCTTAACTTCGGGTGTGGCACAGGCAATTTTTATAAATCCGTCTTTCATCGCAAACGACCTCCTGACAACAAATAACTTACGGCTACTTACTATTATACCTTATTTTTGACGATAATGCAAGAGGATTGTTGTTAAAGAATAAAAATATTCATAAAATGACAAAAAGGTCTTGCAAAATCTTTTGAAAAAAGGTATAATAAAAGGGTACAGCAAATTTAAAGACTATCCGCCTGCGGTCACGGCGGTTCAGATATGGAGATGATACAATGGCTGAAAACCATAACAGAAAAAAAACATCGGGAAAAAAGAAAGCAAAACAAAAAGTTAAATTTAATTTCGGCGTGCTTATCATGATTTTTGTGCTTTCGTATTTCGGGTGTTTTCTTTTGTTCATGACGGCGGCAAACCTCAATGATGACTTTTTCAAGGACGAATTTACAAATAATATAAAAATTACGGAGGAAGAACCAATTACCGAACAGATTCAGCAGGAAACCGTTCAGGAGGATATTGAACAGCCTACCGAAAAAGTAAAGGTAAATAACCCCGTCCCGCAGTCACAGACTCAGGATAAGGCTTATCTTGAAAGCTGCATGATAGTTACGGATTCTACTCTCATAGATATAGGCGATTTTGCAAAATTCGGCGATGTCATAGGCAATACAAACCTCAACGCAAAGGGCTGCAACAGCGTCAAAGTTGAAAGCAGCTACGGAATAATCTCAGTCTATGATACGATAAAAATCAAGAAACCCGATACCGTATATATAATGCTCGGCTCGGATATGGGTGAATCTCCCCTCGATGAAATGACGGCAAGCTATACTTCACTTATTGCAAATCTGCACTCATCTCTCCCGACTATGAAAATATACATTATGCAGTATCCCCCCACAATATATGATGACGGAGAGTTTACCAACGACAAAATAAATGAGTACAACAGCAAACTCCTTGAAACCGCAAACAAGGCAGGTATATACTGCATTGATACAAATACCGCATTAAAGGGAGAAAACGGCGCACTTGACGAACGTTTCTGGTCGTATGAAGAACAGAAACTTTCCTCGGAAGGATATAACGAAATCGTCAAATATATCCTCTCCCACACCGTTTCATAATATTATCAGACCGCAAACCTGACACTACATATTGTGTCAGGTTTATTTTTTTAACCTTAAATTTTTACTAAAAGTATAAAGCACGCTATATAGCCGAAAACTATATTTTAAATCAATTATATATTTAAACTGCACAAAAATTAATTTATATAAACCGTTTTGATTGTTGAAATAAACAGTTGACTTTATTGCCGTTTTGCATTATACTAATATATGCATGATATCTGTCAGGAATCAATATGTAGTAAGCGGAGGTATGTCAGATGATAATACACATCATTAAAAGAGACGGAAGAAAAGTGCCGTTCAATATAGAAAAAATAGCAAATGCAATTTTCAGAGCTGCCCAGAGCTGCGGTGGTACGGACTTTAACACGGCTATGGATACGGCTGCGGAAGTATGCAGGGTATATGAAAACGATAATAACGGCAAAGTTCCCACCGTTGAGGAAATTCAGGACCTCGTTGAGAAAACCCTCATCGAAAAAGGTCACGCAAAAACCGCAAAGGCTTATATTCTCTACCGCTATGAGAGAACCCGCTCCCGTGAAATGAAAACAAATCTTATGTGCGTACTTGACGAATTAACTTTCAGTGCCGCAAAAGACAGCGATATAAAACGTGAGAACGCCAACATTGACGGTGACACGGCTATGGGTACTATGCTCAAATACGGCTCTGTTTCCGCAAAGGAATACTATGAAATGTACGTCCTCGAACCCAAGCACGCAAAAGCCCACCGTGACGGGGATATTCATATTCACGACCTCGATTTCTATACGCTTACCACAACCTGTTCCCAGATAGACTTGAAAAAACTTTTCAGAAACGGCTTTTCAACGGGTCACGGCTATCTGCGTGAACCAAACGATATTTCAAGCTATTCGGCTCTCGCCTGCATAGCTATCCAGTCAAACCAGAACGACCAGCACGGCGGTCAGAGTATCCCAACTTTTGATTATGCTATGGCTGACGGAATCAAGAAAACCTATGCGAACAGATATATTCAAAATGTCGCAAGGGCTTTGTCGCTCATAGGCGGTATCGAAAACGAATTTGAAACCGCTGACAAAATCAAAAAAGAAATCCTCGAAAATTACGATTTAAAGCCAATTCTTGCCGACAATAACGGCTATAAGGAAAAAGAAAAAGAAATCCTCCTCAGATATGTAAGTGAGGAAACCGCAGATAAAATTCAGGCTTTCGCAAAGAGAAACGCCGAAAAAGAAACTGACAGGGCTGCATATCAGGCTATGGAGGCTCTTATCCATAACCTCAATACAATGAACAGCCGTGCAGGCGCACAGACTCCTTTCAGCTCGATAAATTACGGAACAGATACCTCTCCCGAAGGAAGAATGGTTATTAAAAATGTCCTTCTCGCTCAGGAGGCAGGTCTCGGAAACGGCGAAACACCGATATTCCCGATACATATTTTCAAAATCAAGGACGGCATAAATTACAATCCCACAGACCCGAACTATGATTTGTTCAAGCTTGCCTGCCGTGTCTCCGCAAAGAGACTTTTCCCGAACTTCTCGTTCATTGACGCACCGTATAATTTAAAATATTACAAAGAGGGCAACCCCGATACGGAAATCGCATATATGGGCTGCCGCACAAGAGTTATAGGAAATAAATATGACCCGTCAAGAGAAATCGTAACAGGCAGAGGAAATTTAAGTTTCACTTCCATAAACCTCCCAAGACTTGCGATAGAATCCGACCACAATGTAGGGCTTTTCTTTGATAAACTTGATGAACTTATGGATTTGGCTATCGCACAGCTTAAACATCGTTTCAAGATACAGTGCAGTAAAAGAGTAAGAAATTTCCCGTTCTTAATGGGTCAGAATATATGGATAGATTCGGACAAACTTGCACCCGATGACACTATCGGAGAAGTCCTCAAACATGGTACTCTTTCAGTCGGATTTATCGGTCTTGCAGAAACTCTCAAAGCCCTTATCGGATATCACCACGGAGAAAGCGAAGAAGCAAGAGAACTCGGTCTTGAAATCGTTACCGCCATGAGAAAACGCCTTGACGAAGAAGCAGACAGAACAGGTCTTAATTTCTCTCTCCTCGCAACTCCCGCAGAAGGACTTTCAGGCAGATTCGTCCGCATGGACGCTAAAAAATACGGAATCATAGAGGGCGTTACCGACAGGGATTATTATACAAATTCTTTCCATGTCCCCGTATATTACCCCATAAGCGCATTTGAAAAAATCAAGATAGAAGCACCTTATCATGAACTCACAAACGCAGGTCATATAAGCTATATCGAACTTGACGGTGACCCGCTCGAAAATCTCAACGCTTTTGAAAAAATCGTCCGCTGTATGAAAGAATCAGGCATAGGCTACGGCGCAATAAATCACCCCGTTGACCGTGACCCCTGCTGCGGATATACAGGCATAATAGGCGATGTATGCCCCTGCTGCGGCAGACGTGAACATGACGGAAGTTCCGTTGCATTTGACAGAATAAGACGTATTACGGGCTATCTTGTCGGCACTCTCGACAGGTTCAACAACGGCAAACGCTCCGAAGAACACGACAGAGTAAAGCATAATGTTTAATTTAATTCGGAATTATAGGGGGCTTGGGGGGATAAAGCCGCCCCTTGCGCTGAAAGTGAACGGAACGAAGTGAAGTGAACGAAAGCGCAAGCCTTAAAGGGCGGCTCCCCCCATTTTAAATAATAATTTAATTCGGAATTATTAAAAAAATTTCAGTCAAATCAAAAAACTATATCCAATTAAAAACAGGTGATGTTATGGATTTAAGAATAGCGGGAACTGTCAATGATTCAATTGTTGACGGCGAAGGCATAAGATTTACAGTATTCGTTCAGGGCTGTCCGCACCATTGTGAGGGCTGTCAGAATCCGCAGACACATGATTTCAGCGGCGGAACTATTGCGGATACGGACGATTTAATTAAAAAAATCAAAGAAAATCCCCTGCTTGACGGTGTTACTTTCAGCGGCGGAGAACCTTTCTGTCAGGCGGAAATTCTCGCTGATATGGGCAGAAAAATAAAATCCCTCGGTCTTGATATAGTCACATATACGGGCTATACCTTTGAGGAACTTTACGAAAACAGGGACAAAAACGGCTGGGGAGAACTTCTCTCCGTCACGGATTACCTTGTTGACGGGAAATTTATTCTCGCCCTTAAAAGCTATGACTTGAAATTCAGGGGCAGCAGGAATCAAAGATATCTCGACTGCAAAAAAAGCCTTGAATCAGGAAAACCAATTGAAAAAATATTGTAAAAACAAGCCCGAAAGTTTTTCTTTCGGGCTTTGTTAACCAAATCAGTCAAGTACGGGAATATATGCAAGGGCATTTAATTCGCCGATTTTTTCGGCTGCCTCCGCAAAAGTCAGTTCTTTCGGAGTTATGAAAGATATTCCGTCATCGGAAGTATAGGATTCTGTTTTAACTTTTTTGCAGTCAAGAGGCACACGGAAATACCATTTTGATTTAAATTCCTCAATGGGTGCGACAAAATCATTATTTTCAACGCTTTCCCAAGTCTGGGAAACAACCGTATTGTCATGCTGTACGGTATTTATAACATCTCCGAGGACTGCGCTTGCCGTTGGGAGTTTTCCTGCTCCACGACCGTAGAACATAGCCTTGTCTATGCCGTCACCATAAACCATTACTGCATTGAATACGTCATCAACGCCCGAAATTATATTTTCAAGCGGAACAAGCATAGGCATTACCGCAGGGAGAATCTTTCCGTTTTCAAGTTTTCTCACGGAAGCTATGACTTTTACGGAATATCCGAGAATTTCAGCGGATTCGATATCGCAGAGTTTCAGGTCGGAAATACCCTTTGTATAGACACTTTTCGGGTAAACGTGCTTTCCGAAAACAAGAGATGAAATAATGCATATCTTACGGCAGGCATCATGACCTTCAACATCGGCAGTCGGGTCTTTTTCGGCATATCCGAGTTCCTGAGCGAGCTTTAAAGCGTCCTCAAAATTCATATTGTCGTCTTTCATTTTTGTCAAAATAAAATTCGTAGTGCCGTTGAGTATACCCATAACTTTATCAATATCGTTTGCGGCAAGACACTTGTGCAGGGGTCTTATTATCGGGATAGCACCGCCTACACTCGCCTCAAAGAAGAAATTGCAGTTGTTTTCTTTGGCTGTCCTGAGAAGAATATCACCTTTTGCGGCAACGAGTTCCTTATTTGAAGTTGAAACGCTTTTACCTTTTTCAAGGCAGGACTTTACAAAAGTAAATGCAGGTTCGATACCGCCCATACATTCCGCAACGGAAACTACTTCATCATCATTGAGAATATCATTGAAATCCTTTGTGAATTTGTCTTTATAGGGTGAATCGGGGAAATCTCTCAAATCAAGAATATACTTTATATCCAGTTCCTTTCCCGCACGCTTTTCAATTTTTGCCTTATTCTTATAGAAAAGTTCGACAACACCCGAACCAACTACACCGTGACCCAATACCGCTAATTTTACTGACATAAATAAACCTCCTGTTTAAATTTTTATAAATTATTCGGCGGAGAGAATTTTTACTTCTAAAACTCCGTCAAGATTTGTAACTGAACGCAGGGAATCCATTTCTTCGGCAGATTCGTCCGCAAGCCTGAGTGAAATATTCACGGCAGCCGCACCGTCAACGGGAATACTTTGATTGACCGTTAAAATATTCGCATTGAGAGTATGAAGAAATACCAGAACGCTTGAAAGCACTCCGGGGCTGTCGCTGAGGAGAAGATACATATTTATTATCTTTCTGTTGAAAAGTTCCTCATATGAAAAAACATAGTCCTTGTATTTATAATAGGCACTTCGGGAAATACCCACTCTTTTGCAGGCGGAAGAAAAATTCTTTTCGCCCTTTTGTGCCATAAGCTTTTTTACTTCCAGAACCTTTGTAAAGACATCGGGAAGCATCTGAGAATCAATAACTATCATCTGAGATTTTTTGTCATTCATAATAAAACACCCGTTAAGAAGTCCGTCACTGACGAACAGTTGTACATCACTTATTAACTATAACATTTTTTTTATGATTTGTCAATAGTTTGACGAATAAAAAATTATTTTTTAACAAAAAATCCGCCCTTTCGGACGGATATACATTAAAGATTTTTAACAAGGCTTTTGAATACGTCCCCTCGTTCCTCAAAATTCTTGAAAATTCCGTAGCTTGCCGCCGCAGGAGACAAAACACAGCTTTTTCCTTTGGGAGTTATTTCATTTGCAAGCCTAACAGCGTCCTCCAAGTGCGGAACATAGAATATTCTTTCAAGTTTCGGCAGCATATCAAAAACACGCTTTCCTGAGGTTTCCATGCATATAACATTTATATCGGTATCTTTCAGGAAATCAACAAGTGACGTATAGTCAATACCCCTGTCCATACCGCCTATCAGTATAGTACCCGCATTGGGAACACTTTTAACGGCTTCAATGGCAGTAGCGCAGGCTGTCGAAATAGAATCATCATACCAGCGTATATCGTTTACCGTTCCGACAAATTCAAGGCGATGTGCAAGCGGATTGAAAGTACATAAAGCCTTTGTAAATTCTTCCTCATCAACGTAAAACAATGTTGCCCAGTATGCAACAGCTATATTATAGTGATTATGAATACCCAAAAGCTTTATTTTGTCAACAGGTATAACATATTCCTCATCGCCGAGTTTTATAATCCCGTCATGAACATAAATTTCAGCATTGGGATTCTGATTTGAAATCGTATACAGATACCACTGATAATTTTCTGTCGGGGCTATATCGGAATTTATAAGCAGAGTATCATATTCTTTCTGGTGGAGGTAGATATTTTTCTTTGCGTTGTAATATCTCTCCATAGTTCCGTAATGGTCAAGATGTTCCTCGTAGAGATTCAGGAAAATTGCCTTTTCCGGGGAAACAGTCATATATTCAAGCTGGTGGCAGGAAAGTTCGCAGACAATTATGCTTTCATCTCTGAGATTTTCGGCTATGTCAAAAACGGGTATGCCGATATTTCCCGCAAGATATGCGTCTTTCCCTGATTCTTTCAGTATATGGTAAATCAGAGAGGAAACCGTACTTTTGCCCTTAGTGCCTGTAATTCCGATAATCTGTTCACGGAAAACCTCAAAAAATACCTGCGTTTCGGAGGAAATAAGGCATTTCAGTTCATCGGGGGATTTCTTTAAGACTATTCCGGGGCTTTTGAAAACTATGTCATAATCGTCAAGGCAGTCCTGATAATTTTCTCCCGTGATAATTTTAACATCATCGGGAATATTATTTCTGTCAACGGGGTTAAGGTCAGAAATTGCGGTTTCGGCAGGGTTGCAGTATTCGGTTAAAATTTTAAACGTAGCTTTTCCCTCACGACCAAAGCCGAGTATACAGATTTTTTTGTTTTCGGTATAATTTTTAATATATTTTATGAAATCATTGAAATTACTCAAAGAAGTCGCTCCGTTTCTTTTGTTAAAATATTTTTAAATTCATCAGGCAAGAGGTTAAAGTTGTTGAAAGCCTTACAGCATGAATTATTTCTTTCGTCAAGGGTTTCGGGCTGATAAAGACCTGTTCGCATATACTCCTCAAAAAGCAGAGGGAGATTCTGACCTTTTTCTTCCAGTTTTCTTATTGCAAGGGAAACAGCAAGGTTCACTTCGTCAATACTTCCCACGCACTCAAAGGGCTTGTGGCTGGATTTTCCGATAAGTTCGATAAAATATCTGAGCATTTTGACATCATTCAGCATATCTTTTCCGAAAATATCTTTAAGTTCGTCAAGTGGTACAAAGGGCGAAAGAATCAGATTTACAAAGAGGCATTTCGGGCAGTCACCGCACCATATATCGGGTGAAACTTTGCTTCCAAGGTTACAGCTTCGGAAAATCGGGAGATATTTCCCGTGTGACACAAACATTTTAGCTATCTGAAATTCCGAAAGCGGACGCAGGAAACTGAAATAATATATTCCCGTCTTTAAATATTCCTGTTCGTATTCATGGAAATCACGTTCAAATTCAAAGGATTTTGAATACTGATGATTTACGTTTTCGCCTGCAACAGTGCTTTCATTTGCGCTGTCCTCATTTGAGAGGACTATATATTTCAGCCTGTTGAGATAGGCTGTAATTTCTGCGGAAAATGCGACTATTGCCGAAAAAGGCGTATGACCGTTTAAATAGCCCTTTTTGTTAAATTCAACAAGCGAACGGTCAAAATTTCTCTTTGCGGTTATCAAATCATTTTCCGAAAGACCCGCAGCCGTAACAGTTGCCGTGATTGAATTTCTCTTGTTTATCGCATAGCATTTGCAGTTCATGCCTGCATTTTTTAAAGTTTCAAGTGTCAGTGCGGAATCCTTTCCGCCGCCGACAGGCACAAGACAGCCGTTTAAAGCTTTTCTTTCGGGAATATCGGAACATACAAATTTTGCCGATGAAACTATGTTCATAAAGGAATCAATATCGGTATTTATATTATTCACATAGAAAAACTCGCCAAGACCGAGGAAATATAATTTTTTCCACCAGTTTATCTGGTTATCGTCAAGTTCTCCGCACTCCACATGAAATTCAGGGGAACAGCAGGCTTTCCAGTAGCTTACAGCCTCAGCCATTCCGAGAGAAAACGCAAGTCTTTCAAAGACAGAATCATTCTTGACGGAAAAATTTTTATCTTTTGGGAAATTCCATGAAGGGGAAAAATCCGCAAGGTTCGGAAAAGAGAATTTATAAGATATATTTACAAAATCTTCCGTTTCCTCTATGGCATAGGATTTATAGACAAAGACAGGATTATCCAGCCTTAATTTTTCAAATGATATCATCTGATTCCTCCGTTCTTTTGGATTTCAAATCCGAAAGTTTTCTGTAATGCGATTTCAGGAGCGCAAAAGTTTCATCGGAAATATCGTGTTCTATCTTACAGGCATCTTCCGCAGCCTGGTCTTTGCTTACTCCGAGAAACATGAAAAAAGATGTAAGAATAGTATGTCTTTCATAAATTCTTTCCGCAACGTCCCTGCCTGCGTCCGTGAGAGTGATATGATTGTCTGAATCCACCTTAACAAGCCCCTCATCTTTCATCTTTTTGAGTATGATAGAAACCGTGGGGCGTGAATAGCCGAGATAGGAGCATATATCTATTGCATGAACATCTGGCTGTGCTTTGGAAAGAATAAGTATCGTTTCAAGATAATTTTCAACTGCTTCTGTAATAGCCATAATTATTCTCCTTTACGAGTTGATACAGGTATATCATAGCATATTTTCAAAAGAATTTCAATAGATTTTAATATTTATTTTATATTTGTTTCAGGATTTATATTTTCTGCGAAAATTTTATACACATCAGGGAAAGCTTTTTTAACGCTTACGGGTTTAAGTTCCGTGTTTGTGAAACAGTGTGAAGAACTGCCCTCAGCGCAGATTTTCCCTGAAACAAGGCTTTTAACGGCATAGCTTACTTCAAGCCTTACGCCCGTGAATTTCGTTACTGCGGGGTAAACCGCAAAAGGTTCGTCAAAGCGCAGAGGATACAGAAATTTACAGCTTACGGAAAGAACAGGCATCATAAGACCAAGCTCTTCAATTTTTTCAAAGGGCATACCTGCTTTTTCCATGAAATCAACCCTTGATTCCTCAAATATTCTTATGTAGTTTGAATGGTGCATTATACCCATTTTGTCTGTTTCATAATAATAAACTTTTCTTTCATACGGTTTCATAAAAAAAGCCCCCTGATTTATTTTTAAAAAAAATCATTATTTATCTACAATATTATATCATGATTTGAAAAATAATTCAATATTTAAAATTGTAAAAATTACAAAAAAAATACTTTTAGCCCTTAATTATTACAAAAAAAATACAATTTTCGACTTTTAGGCTTTTACTGCTTTTTTACAGTTGACATTTTGCTCTATTCCTGATAAAATAGATATGATGCCTTTTTATGTGCAGAACACTGATATATTTATTTTTTTTAAATAATTATTATTTTTTCGTAAAGGAGGAGCAGTCTTGAGTGAACGTAAAATATGTTACAAATGCATGGAAAAGTACGACATGAGCCGTCAGGTATGCCCCAACTGCGGATATGACGATTCAACTCCCAACAACCCCATGTATATCACCCCCGGCACTATACTTCACGAAAGATACCTCATAGGTATACTTCTGAGATATAACGGAGAGGGTGCAACATATATCGGTCATGATATGTCAACAAGCTGCAACGTTCTTATAAGAGAATATATGCCCGTGAACTTATGCAGCCGTGTAAAAAATAAAGCTACGATAAGCGTAAATTATAACAATCTCGCTAAATATAAAGCCTTTATGGCTGAGTATACGGAACTGCACAAGTCCCTCGCAAGACTCAGAAACAACTCAAATATAAATCCCGTCCTCGATATGTTTTCCGAAAACAACACAACATATACCGTTTTTGAATACATTGACGGAATGACTATGATGGACTTTCTTAAAGAAAATGCAGGCGAAATAAGCTGGGAACAGGCTTCAAAGCTTTTTCCGCAGCTTTTCACAACTGTCGGGATTCTCCACAATGCAGGTATAATTCACCGTGCGGTAAGCCCCGAAACAGTTTATATAAACAAAAAGGGAGAACTTAAAATCCTCGGCTTCTGCGTTTCCGCCGAAAGAACCGCAGACGCAGGTCTTGAACCCGAACTTTTCAAGGGCTATACCGCCCCCGAACAGTATTTCATGAACAGCAACAATCCGCAAAATTCATGGACAGATGTCTATGGAATATGCGCCCTTTTGTACCGTGCGCTTACAGGCTGTATGCCCACAGACGCAAAGGAAAGAATGAAATCAGATGACCTTCTGCCCCCCGACCAGCTTAACGGGAGTATCCCCAAACACGTTTCAAGAGTTATCATGGACGGCATGAATCTCTCAGGGAAAAACCGCATACAGACAGTTACGGAACTTGTTACAAGGCTTTTTGAACAGCCTGCACCCGTTAAAACCGCAAAACCTCCCCAGAGCTATCCAAAACAGAATACGTATCCGCAGAATCCCTACCCACAGCAGTATCAGCAGCCCTATCAACACCCCTACCAACAGCCTTACCCTCAGCAATATCCGCAGTATCAGAATCCTCAGCAGTATACAAGACAGCCCGTCAGAAATCAGGGCGATGAGGAGTACGACAATTACAAGCTTGAAAAAGTAAACACGGTTGACAGAATAAAAGTTCCCGTACTCATAGGAATACTTCTGTTCCTGATACTTTTTATAATATCAGTCGTGATAGTCCACATGGTTACCCCCGCAAAAAACCAGAAAAGCAATATTTCTTCACAGAAAAAAACTTCCGTTTCCGACAATATAGTAACGGGAGATTCCGAAGAAAGCGAAACTTCCGTACCTGCACCCGAAGTCGAAGTCCCCGATTTGGTCGGAAAATTCTATCAGCTTGTACAGACAAAGTACGGCAGTGACTTCACTTTTGAATCAACTTACGAATACAATGATGTCTATGAATCCGATATGATTTTCGCTCAGGATACTCAGGCAGGCACTAAGGTTGCCAAGGACAGCGTTATAAAGCTTAAAATAAGCAAAGGCAAGGACAATACAAAAATCCCCGAATATGCGGATATGAATGTCAAACAGTATGAAATTAAACTCAAAGAAGCAGGCATTTCAAATTATTCGCTCATATCCTCAACGGAAGTATGGGGTAATCCCAATACTGTTGTTATGCTCAAAGTTGACGGAAAAGAAAAGAAAGTCGGCGATGAGTTCAGCAACAGCAGCGGAAAGAAACTCGAAGTTTATTATTATCCCCCTGATGATAATTCCGCAAATCAGGAAAATTACAGCTATGACAACAGCTACGACAATAATTATTACTATGACATTACCCCCGACTATTCATATACTCCCGTACCCGACAACAGCGCAAGCGTAGTTGACAATTCAGGCGGCAGTGTAGTCGATAACGGCGGTGGTGTCGTTGACAATGGCGGTGGTGTCGTTGATAACGGCGGTGGTGTCGTTGATAATGGCGGTGGTGTCGTTGATAATGGCGGCGGTGTCGTTGATAACGGCGGTGGCGGCGATTCAGGCGGATATATCGTGGACGGCGGCGGCGGTGTCGATAATGGCGGCGGCGGAGTTGTTGACGGTGGCGGCGGTGTCGTTGACGGCGGAGGAGCTGTTGACGGCGGCGGTGTCGTTGACGG
>JAFYFU010000050.1 GCA_017543595.1 Ruminococcus sp.
ACAAATGACGAGGCTCTCGCAAAGAAAATAAATTCCGCTATCTTCCCCGGCACTCAGGGCGGTCCTTTGATGCATACAATCGCTGCAAAGGCTGTCTGCTTCGGTGAGGCTCTTAAACCCGAATTTCAAGAGTATCAGAGAAGAATTGTTGAAAATGCAAAGGCTCTCGCTGACGGTCTCTTAAAGAGAGGATTCAACCTCGTTTCAGGCGGTACAGACAATCACCTCATGCTCGTTGACCTCCGTCCGTTCAATATCACGGGTAAGGAACTCGAACACAGACTTGATGAAGTTTATATCACAGTAAACAAGAACGCTATTCACAATGACCCCGAAAAGCCTTTCGTAACAAGCGGTATCAGAATCGGTACTCCCGCAGTTACAACCCGTGGCTTGGGCGTTGAGGAAATGGAGAAAATCGCCGAGTATATCTATCTCTGCGCTACCGATTTTGAAAACAAGGCAGATGAAATCCGTGCAGGCGTAAACGCTATCTGCGAAAAATATCCGCTCTATGAGTAATGCTTTAATTAAAAAATTTTATACATAAACAATGACGGATATGACCTATATTATGCTGTATTATATATCTTTATATTTTTTTCTTTTTTTATTTTAAAGGAATAAAAATAAGTATAAGCGTCATATCCGTCATAAACATTTTTAAATTTCCGAATTTATTGAGCAGGAGGCAGTTATGTCCGCACCCTTAGCCGACAGAATAAGACCGAAAACCCTTGATGATGTTGTCGGTCAGGAACATATACTTGCAAAAGGCAGACCCCTCAGAAAAATTATTGAAAGCGGTTCTGTCCCGAATATGATTTTCTACGGCTGTTCAGGCGTGGGAAAAACTACCATTGCAAGAATTATTGCCGAAAACTGCAATATGTCACTCCATAAGTTAAACGGCACAAGTGCGTCTGTTTCCGATATAAAGGACGTAATTTCCGAAATAGGTACTTTCGGTACGGAAAACGGAATTTTATTGTATCTTGATGAGATTCAGTACCTCAACAGGAAACAACAGCAGAGTTTGCTTGAATATATCGAAAACGGCGATATAACCCTTATCGCCTCAACTACCGAAAACCCGTATTTTGCGGTATACAATGCGCTGATAAGCAGAAGTACGGTATTTGAGTTCAAGCCCGTTTCCGCAGAAAGCCTAATTCCTGCAATCAAAAGGGCTTTTGAAATTATGTCCGCTGACATGAAGAAAAATATTGTCGCAGACGATAATATAATTAAAACAATTGCCTATAACTGCGGAGGAGATGTGAGAAAAGCCGTTAATACTTCCGAACTTGCCGTCATGTGCGGAGATGTTTCAGGGGACAATATAAACATAACCGCCGAATCCCTCGAAATTCTCGCCCAGAGGAGCAATATGAGATATGACCGTGACGGCGATATGCATTATGATATTTTGTCTGCATTTCATAAATCCGTAAGAGGTTCTGACGAAAATGCCGCCCTGCACTATGCGGCAAGGCTTATTGAAGCAGGTGATATTCTTCCCCTTTGCAGGAGATTGTTATGCATAGCAAGTGAAGATGTAGGGCTTGCATATCCGCAGGCAATTGTAATAACTAAGGCTTGTGTCGATTCCGCTTTACAGCTCGGACTTCCCGAAGCAAGAATCCCTCTTGCAGAGGCAATTGTATTGCTTGCAACCGCCCCGAAATCAAACAGTGCATATCTTGCTATGGACAAGGCGATTGAAGATTTGAAAAACTGCGATAATCTTGATTTTCCACGGCATTTGCAGAACAAGCATTTTGACGGACAGGGAAATAAAGTTTTCGGACAGAATTATCTCTATCCGCATAATTACCCCAATCACTATGTAAAACAACAGTATCTCCCCGACAGCCTGAAAGACCACGTTTATTATCAGTTCGGCGACAACAAACAGGAACAGGCAGCTTTGCAGTACAGAATAAAAATATTAAAATAATTTTAAATAAGAGGAAAATTTTGCCCTTGACACAAATGAGTGAAAAAATCTCTGATTTTTGAGCGAATGTGTCAAGCCTTAAAAGGCAAAATTTGACGATTTTAAATAAGAGGTATATTATGGTAGATGTAAAAGGCAAATGGGCTTTGATAACAGGCGCAAGCAGAGGTCTCGGAAAATTAACAGCTTTGTTCCTCGCAGAACGTGGCTGTAATTTGATTCTTCACAGCAGAAATACTGAACACTGTCAGCCCGTTCTCGATGAAGTAAAGGCTATGGGCGTTCAGGCTTATGCCGTTTCCGCTGAGTTATCAAACGCCGATGATGTTGAAAAAATGATGTCCGAAATAGACGAAAAAGGCTTTATCCCCGATATAATTATGAATAATGCGGGTTTGCAGATTGCGTACAGGGTCGAATATCTCAAAACGCCCGTTTCCGACTATGATATCAGCTTTAAAGTGAATACTATCGCCCCGATGATGATTTGTTATCACTATCTCCCGAAAATGGCTGAAAAAGGTTTCGGCAGAATCGTAAACACTACAAGCGGAATAAATCTCGAACCCGAACAGGCAGGATATTCCGCAAGCAAAGCCGCTCTCGACAAGGTAACGGCTGACCTCGCCTCGAAATATGACGGCACAGACGTTATTATAAGCCTTACAGACCCAGACTGGTGCAGAACAGACCTCGGAGGAAGCCAAGCACCCAATGCACCCGAATCCGCACTTCCTGCAATTGTTCTCGGTGCTTTCGTTGACGACAGAAAATCAGGCAGACTTTTCAGGGCAGCGGATTTCCGTGGAATGACACTCGAAGAAGCAGTTAAAAAAGCAGAAAGCCTGAATTAATAAAAATATCCCCCGAAAGGGGGATTTATTATACATATTTTTTAACTTTTCCCGAAATCAGAACCGCAAATCCAAGCTTTGCTATATCAGGAATAATAAACGGTATAACGCACCATTTCAGGGCTGTCATAACATCTATTTCTTTTGTTTCGGAATATACTTTGATGAACCATGCCGTACCAAAGGCGTAACAAAGCAAAAGCCCGATAACAAGCGAAGAAATACAGATTATTGAATTTTCGTCCGAGAGTTTTTCGGCAAGCATATAAACCAGCCCGATTATTATAAAGCCAAGCATATATCCGCCCGTAGTGCCGAGGATTACCCCTATACCGCCCTTAAATCCCGAAAAGACGGGTATTCCGACAGCACCGAGCATCATGTACACCAATACGGCAAAAGTACCTCTTTTTCCTCCGAGAACAAGCATTGAGAGGAATACCGCAAAAGTCTGCAAAGTAAAGGGAACAGTGCCTATGGGAATTGAAATCCATGAACACACGGCAATTATAACCGACATAAGAGCGGTCATAACCAAATCTTTTGTTGTTAAAACATTTCTTTTTACTGCAATATCCGACATATTTTTAACCTCCAAAAAAATATACCTGCTGAATTTTTTATCAACAGGTACAATTATATCACAGATATTTCCAATTGTCAACCATTTTTCAAAAATAAGTTGACATTAGCAGTTTTTATAAACCATTTATCATAAATTTATTTATCTTGTCAAGCATTGACAAAGCCGTTTTTCTGCCTATGCGGTAGACTTCTATCAGGACTTCATAATTATGCTCTATATGCCCTACGGGTAATTTTTCGGGCGGTGCTATAACGAAAGCGTTGCCGTTTCTTTCGGAATTTCTGATATATTCAAGCTGATTGTTGTACATGATATGACGCTTTTCGCAAGCCCTTACAAATTTCGGATATTTTCTGTACACAGCTTTCAGCATGGCTGAACTGCCGCTTTTTTTCTTGAAATATCCTTTCGGCTGAGTGAGAACGACTATATTTTTTTCATAGCCGTTTTTCTCCATAAATTCAAGCGGAATAGAATCCGAAATACCGCCGTCAAGCAGTTTCCTACCGTTGATATTGACTATCCGTGAGGCAAGAGGCATTGAGGCAGACGCTCTCAGCCATTCAAGTTCCGTATAGTTTATGGAATTAAATTTATGATACAGGGGTCTGCCCGTTTCAATATCGGTACATACCGCATAGAAATCGACAGGATTATTTTTAAAAGCTTCGCCGTCAAATATGTCGAGTTCATCGGGAATCTTATGATAGCAAAATTCTGCACCGAACATATCGCCCGTCTTTACGAGGGATTCAAAACTGCAATATCTTTTGTCACGGCAGAAACGCAGATTATATCTTATTGCCCTGCCCCTTTGATTTGACTTGTAATTGCAGCCGAAAGCTGCACCTGCCGAAACTCCTGCTATACCGTCAAATTTTATGTCATTTTCCATAAGTATGTCAAGAACGCCTGCGGTAAACAATCCACGCATTGCACCGCCTTCAAGAACCAGTCCGTATTTCATAAAATCCTCCTATCTGAAATGGGGGGAGCCGCCCTTTGGTGCTTGAATCTTCATTCACTCCGCTAACGCTTCATTCATTCCCGATTCAAGGGGCGGCTTATTCCCCCCAAGCCCCCTATAAATTTTAATTATTATAATTCTTTCCCTGATAAGTATTCAATTGATTCATTTTTTTGTCAATTGCTCCGAGTACGGCAATTTTATTTACTGTCCAGAGGGGAGCGATTAATTTTCTCCTGTCGCCGTCACCCGTTATTCTTTCTATTACGATTTCGGGCGGAAGAAGTTCAAGCTGTCCGATAACCGTGTCAATATATTCCTCCATTGTCAGGAGATGAAAATTTTCATATATTTTTTCAAGAGCCGTACCCCTTATTACATGGAGCATTTGGATTTTCACGGCATCGGGCTTTAAAAGAGCCGTCTGCCTTGCGGTTTCAAGCATCATTTCGGGAGTTTCGTTCGGCAGACCGTTTATCATATGCAGACAGGTTCTTATTTCCGCATTTTTAAGCTTATAATAACCGTCCAGAAATTCTTTGTGCGTACAGCAGCGGTTAATTTTTGATATGGTTTCTTCATGGACTGTCTGCATACCGAGTTCAACGGTCAGGTAAGTTTTTTTACTTATATCTTTCAGCAGTTCAATGATTTCATCTGAAAGGCAGTCCGCCCTTGTACCTATTGATATTCCCGAAACGTGCGGAAACTCCATAGCCTGAAAATATATCTCCCTGAGTTTTTCAACGGGAGCATAAGTATTGGTATTCGCCTGAAAATAGGCAATAATCGGAACTTCTCCGTATTTTGCGGATATTCTTTCATATTCCTTTTTGAGCTGATTTCCGACAGACAAGCCCGAATGTGTGAAATATCCGCTTCCGCCGTCACAGAATATACAGCCCCCCGTGCCTTTTGTGCCGTCAATATTCGGACAGGAAAATCCGCAGTCTATAACGGCTTTATAGATTTTCCGACCGAAATTTTTCCTGAGATGATAGTTAAGTGTGTGATAACGCTTATTGTCAAGGGAATAAATAAAATGCATACACTCACCCCATACTGATATTAACATATTAATAATATTTTGTCAAGAAAATAAATTTTTAACAAATAATGAAATATTACAATCTTTTCTCTTTTATATTGACAAATCGCACAAAAAAACATATAATATTTCAGGAACTTTATTTTTTGCCAAGATACGGCTTTTAAGCGATTATTGCAAATCAGGTCTGCGGAATCGGGAATAATTCCTGCGAAATATAATATAATATTAACCGATATATTTTTAAGCTTTCAATCAAGTTGATTTGCAATGAAAAAACACCCATAAAACCTTGTTATGGTTGAAAATTTAAAATAATGTTTGTGCATATTGCACAAGTCAAATTAATGAAATATATATATTTGTACAATTTTCTTTTATTAACAAAAAACTTCTTTGACAAATCCGCTTTTTTGTGTTATAATATAAATTAAGATTTTATCATGTTTCATTCCCGTATGTTTTTTATCAGAAAATCTGCGGTATTCCGAAACAGAAAGGATTTAAAATGTCTAAAATAATTGCTGTCACTTCCGGCAAGGGCGGTACAGGCAAATCAACCGTCTGTGCAGGTATCGGCTATGCCCTCGCCAAACAGGGTCACAGAACCCTGCTTATTGAACTTGATTTCGGTCTCAGATGTCTCGATATCATGTTCGGTATGGAAAATTCCATAAAATATGACCTCGGCGATGTTCTCAGCGGAAAGAAAAAAGTCCTCGATGCCATCGCAGATGTCCCCATGGCAAGCAACCTCAATCTCCTTTGCGCCCCCAAAACCTTAACAAGCGTTACCGCTGAACAGATTGTCGAAATATGCCGTTCAATAAAAAAATACTTTGAATACATAATAATCGACACGGGTGCAGGCATAAATTCACACGTTTTCGATATTGTCGAACAGTCCAATCTGATTCTTGTACTCTCAACCCCCGACCCCGTCTGCGTGAGAGATGCAAGCCTTATGTCAGATGAGTTCTACAACAGGGGCAACAAAAGCCAGAGACTTATCATAAACAAAATATCCAAAAAAGTTATCGGCGATGCCCTCGTTACAAACCTCGATGAGATTATCGACAGAGTAGGTGTTCAGCTTATCGGCGTTATACCCGATGACTTCAAAATGACAGTGGCAACAGGAAAAGGCAACCCCATTCCCACAGATTCCGCTGCTTTAAGAGCTTTTGACGCAATTGCCAAACGTCTTGGCGGAGATTTTGTTCCGCTTACGGTGAAAACGGCATGATTAAAATAAATCCGCAAAGCGGGGAAAGGACAGATAAAATGAAAATAGCCATAATTGCACATGATGCAAAAAAAGAACTTATGGTACAGTTTTGCAGTGCATACTGCGGAATACTTTCAAAACATTCTCTCATAGCTACAAATACAACAGGAAAACAGGTCAGCGAAGCAACAGGTCTCCCGATAAAACGCTATCTCAGCGGTCGTGGCGGTGCGGAACAGATTCTCGCACTTCTCTCATGCAACGAAGTTGACGTTCTCCTCTTTTTCAGAGACCCCAACAACCCCAAAGTTACAGACGCAAATGATATGAACCTCCTGCGCCTCTGCGATGTTCACAATGTACCCGTTGCAACAAATATCGCAACCGCAGAAGCCCTCGTTCTCGCACTCCAAAGGGGGGACTTGGACTGGCGGGAGGTAGGCACTCCCGGAATATAACATAACAAGGACAAAATAAAAGTATTGTCCCCTGCTTACGGGGACAATTTTCATGTAAAGAAAGGCTGATAAATAATGGCTGTAAATATCAAAAGACCCAACGGCACAGAAGATATTCTCCCGAAAGACGTTCACAAATGGCACACCGTTGAGAAAATCGCAAGGGAAACTGCCGCAAGTTTCGGATTCTCGGAAATAAGAATACCCACTTTTGAAAATACCGACCTCTTTATGCGCTCAGTAGGCGAAACCACCGACGTTGTTCAGAAGGAAATGTATACCGTAAAGGCTAAGGAAACAGAATTTACTCTCCGCCCCGAAGGTACGGCAGGCACAATAAGAACTATGCTCCAAAACGGTCTGCTCAATGAGGCTCTCCCGCAGAGGGTTTACTATATTCTCTCCTGTTTCCGTCACGAAAGACCGCAGGCAGGCAGGCTAAGAGAGTTTCACCAGTTCGGTCTTGAAATGGCAGGAAGCAAATCTCCTCTCGCTGATGCGGAAGTAATCTCCCTTGCAAAAACTCTCCTTGACCGCCTTGAATTGAAAAATATAGAATTGTACATAAATTCAATAGGCTGTCCGACTTGCCGTGCAGAATATCACAAGGCTCTCAGGGCTTATTTTGAAACAAGAAAAGACGAACTCTGCGACACCTGCAAGGACAGACTTGAAAAGAATCCCATGCGTATTCTCGACTGCAAAAGCCCCATATGTCAGGAAATCGGCAAAGATGCACCCGTTATCCTCGACTATCTCTGTGAGGAGTGCAGTGACCACTTTGAGAAACTTAAAAAATATCTCACAAAATTAAATATTGATTTCAAGGTGAATCCCAAAATCGTAAGGGGTCTGGACTACTACACAAAAACCGTCTTTGAATTTGTAACTACCGAAATAGGCGCACAGGGTACTGTCTGCGGAGGCGGAAGATATGACGGTCTTATTGAACAGCTCGGCGGTCAGCACGTTCCCGCTCTCGGCTTTGCAATGGGCATTGAAAGACTTCTCATTGTCATGGACAAGCAGAACTGTGACTACCTCGAACCCCGCAAATGTGATATCTATTTTGCAACTATGGGAGATGAGGCTCTCGAAGAAGCTATGGAACTCTCAAAGGAACTGCGTGAGTACGGCTATTTTGCGGAGTATGACCTCATGGGCAGAGGACTTAAAGCACAGATGAAATATGCAAATAAAATCGGTGCGGCATTTACTGTCGTCCTCGGCGAAAATGAACTCAATGAAGGCAAGGCAAAAGTCAAGAACATGAAAAACGGCGAAGAAACAGAAATCCGCCTCAATGACAAATTTACCGCTGCTTTTGAGGACATAGCCATGAATGAAATGATGAGTTTCCTCGAAGAAGAAACAGAAAACAGTCCGCTGTTTTCCTTCAATGACAATAACTGATTTATGATTAAAAAAATAATACCGATAATCCTCGCAGGCGCACTCCTTACGGGCTGTTCGGTTACCGAAACGGAAACAATCGAAACGGTTCATACTGTGAATATTCCGCCGAAAATGCTTTTTTTAGGGGATTCTATTCCTGACGGCTACGGTCTTGACGGATATTCGGCGGAGGATAATTCCCACTGTATGTCATATCCGAATATTTTAGAGGACGAATACAGAGAAGAATTAAAGGGCGTTACCGATACGGAAATGATAAACAAAGCCGTTTCGGGAGATACTTCCTCCGATTTGATTAATATTATTGACAGCGGTGAAATAGACGAATATCTCAGGGAAAGCGATGCCGTTATAGTTTCAATAGGCGGAAATGATATTTTACGTCCGATTTTTGAAATATTAAGTAATCTCAAAGATAAAGATTCCGACCTTTTCTCGGTTGCGGCTTCTATCCCGAATGTCAGCGACAAAATTGATTCCGCACTCATAGTATTTGAAGAAAATCTGAATACTATTGCCGAAAAACTCGACAGCAAGACTGACGGAAAAATATATGTTCAGAATATTTATGACCCGACAGAATATATTCCCGTTGATATAATAACTGATTTTACCAAAAAGAAAATCAATGCCATAAATGATATAATATCTTCCGAGGCAGATACTTATACGGTAATTGATATTTATTCGCAGTTCACGGGGAAAAGCGGAGAGCTTACAAATATGCCCGAATTTGATATTCACCCCAACGCAGAAGGGCATAAGCTTATAGCAAATATAGTTGATGAAGAACTGAGAAAATCGGATTTTACATATTATACTTATGAATCCGAAGAACATATATCGAAATTCGGAATTGGTCTTATAGGCGGAAGTTCCGCACTTGCATTAATCGGAATCATATCTCTGGTTATAGCTTTAAAAAAGAAAAAATCATGAAAAAACTGCCGTATCTCTACGGCAGTTTTTATATTACTTCTCAAAATATCTCTTTAAAAGACCTGCAAAAGCTTTTCCGTGACGGGCTTCATCTCTTGCCATTTCGTGAACTGTGTCGTGAATTGCATCGAGATTGAGTTCTTTTGCTCTCTTTGCAAGTTTGAGTTTTCCTTCTGTTGCACCATGTTCTGCGGCAACTCTCTTTTCAAGGTTTTCCTTTGTGGAAGAAGAAAGAACTTCTCCGAGGAGTTCAGCAAACTTTGCAGCGTGTTCAGCTTCTTCAAAAGCGGCTTTTTCCCAGTATGCGCCTATTTCAGCGTAACCCTCTCTGTAAGCTGCTCTTGCCATAGCAAGGTACATACCTACTTCCGTACATTCGCCGTTGAAATTTGAGCGTAAATCTTCGATTATGTCGGGGTACTTGTCAGCGATAGCCTTTGCAACGCCGAGTTCATGTTCGCAGGCGAAAACAAGTTCATTGCTTTCCTCTTTCTTGATGAATTTAGACCCCGGAACTCCGCACTGAGGGCATCTTTCGGGGGGAGCATCTCCTTCGTGAACGTATCCGCATACGGGACAGACAAATTTTGCCATAATAATTACCTCCTTGGTTTTAGACTGTGTGTTTAACTCGGTCATGTTCTTCCGCACGCTTTCCGTTGTTGAAACGGTCGAGAGTACCCACAAGATAGCCTGTTATTCTTCTTATGCGGTGAAAGGGAACATCGGCAAAATTAAATTTAAGGTCAACGAAATCGCCGTCTGTTCTCACGGTCATTTCGGTTATTTCCTTGTCGCTGTATTTTTTTCTGCCGTAGTCTATGTAGGCATCAATCTCCTGTTTTGAGATATTCTCGCCTATAACATTTACCTTCATTTTAAACACCTCTCAAAAATTCTGATGCATTATAAGCACCGATATTATTCTAACATAAATTTTATAAAAAGTCAATAGTTTTTTCAAATAAATAACAGGTATTTATATTAATAAAATAAAAGATAAAAATAACTGCTGTACGAATACAGCAGTTTTTTAAATCAGTCATATCTGAGTGCATCTATCGGATTCATCTTTGCAGCCTTGCCTGCGGGGTAGATTCCGAAGAATACGCCTGTGAGAGTTGAGAAAATAATTGAAACAGCTATTGCGCTCAATGACGGTACAACTGTTATTTCACCGAGTATTTCGGCATATTCGGGGCTTGAAGCTACGAAATGGTCTGCGATAAGTCCCGCAAGTTCACCGTTGAGGATACCGATAACTATACCGATAACACCGCCTATGAGACATATAATTACAGCCTCCATGACGAACTGTTTCTTTATAAGGCTTTTCTTTGCGCCGAGGGCTTTTCTGATACCTATTTCCCTTGTACGTTCAGTAACGCTTACAAGCATGATATTCATAACTCCGACACCGCCTACTATAAGCGAAATAGCCGCTATGACAGTTATAACGAGAGTTACTATATTGATTACCATGTCAATGGTTTTAAGCTGGTCCTCCATGCTTACAACTTCTGTTCCGAAATTCTTGTTGGGCTTGTATTTTTCCTCAAAGAAGTCTGTAAGATGTGCTTTCATGTCATTTGCGTCATATTTTGTATTATAGGCGAAATAAACGTTGTAATATCCCTGTTCTGTGTAGATTCCCTTTAAGTTGTTTACGACTGTATCGGGAATATATACGGGCGTACTCATTTTGCTCCTGTCGCCCATACCATTGTTAAGCGAATTGTATTTATATACGCCGACAATTGTAAATTCCTGAACCATGCCGTCATCAAGTGTCACATTCAGGGCATATCCGAGAGGTTCTTCTTTTTCCTTGAAATACTGCTCAACAAATATATCCGAAACAACGCAGGTATGTTTCTTGCCCTTGATATCGGAAGTTGAAATATTTCTTCCGCTCAGAAGCTTGTATGAATTAAATGCAAGTGTACCTTCATATCCGCCGACCAAGTTCATTTTTACGGTTGTATTTCTGGAATTTACGATAGTTGCGCTCTTGAAAGGATTTTCGTTTGCCATCTGAAATTCATCGGGATATTTTTCAAGAAACTCATCTACCATTTCAACGCTGATTAAATCATTGTCAGTTATTTCAACATCAACGGTATCATAGTAGTTGTCAACGTTTTTCTGCTGTATATAGACTACCATGAGATTTGAACCGAGACTGTTGAGAGTATTTTTTATCGTTGCACGGAGCGTAGTTCCGAGAGTTGTAATTGTGATAACTGCGCTTATGCCTATGATAATTCCGAGCATGGTAAGCAGCGAACGCAGCTTGTTTGCGGCAATTGAGCTGAATGCCATACGGAGATTTTCAAACATATTCACTGTACATCAGCCTCCTCTCCGATTTTGGAAAGACTTATCACCGTATTTTCCTTTTTGGAAACGTCTGAAATTACCGAACCGTCACTTATTGTGATTATTCTTTCGGTTTCTTCGGCAAGTTCGGGGCTGTGAGTGATTAAAACGATAGTTTTTCCCTCCTGCTTGTGAAGCTTATGGAAAATATCCATAACAAGACGACCTGTTTTACTGTCAAGTGCGCCTGTGGGTTCGTCTGCGAGTATAATTGACGGATTATTTGCCATAGCCCTTGCAATGGCAACTCTCTGTTTCTGACCGCCTGAAAGTTCATTCGGCTTGTGAGTTGCCCTGTCTTTCATTTCAACCATTTCAAGCAGTTGCATGGCTCTTTTTGCACGTTCTTTCCTTGAAACGCCTGCATAAAGCATGGGGAGTTCAACGTTTTTCAGGGCGGTAGTTCTGAGAATAAGGTTGAAAGTCTGGAAAACGAAACCTATTTCCTTGTTTCTTATTTTACTTAATTCCTTGTCGGAAAGCTGATTTATGTCAGTTCCGTTCAGGAAATAAGAACCTTCCGTGGGCTTGTCAAGTGCGCCTATGATGTTCATGAGTGTACTTTTACCCGAACCCGATGCACCGACAATTGCGACAAATTCGCCCTCATGGATTTCAATTGATATTCCGTTGAGTATCTGCAATTCGTTTGGCATACCGATATAATATCTTTTAATTATATCGCTCATCTGAATAATAGTTCTTGCCATATTACTCACCGTCCTGTGAGTCTGTCTTTTCGTAGTAGCTTCCCGAAACTCTTACCTTGTCGCCGTCATGGAGGAAATTTGTATCGGTTATTACCAAATCGCCCGCATCAATGTCATAGGAGCTTATCTCGGTAAGGTAAGTTGTTTCAAGACCCTTTGTCACTTCAACTTCCTTTACGGTATATTCGGGACCCGAACCTGTTGCAAGCAGTATGGAAGTTTTGCCGTCCTTTTCGATGATTGCATCATAGGGAACTGCGAAAACGTCTTCTTTTTCTTCAAGGACGATTTTAACTTTTGCGTTCATTCCGAGGAGGAGAATATCATCACCGTCATCAATGGTAATTTCTGCGGAATATCCGCCTCCTGAGGTTTCGCCCGTAAGAGCGTTTGCGGTCTGTTCGCTCATGATATTTACAACTCTTGAAACAGTACCGTTAAATTCTCTGTCGCCTGTTGCGGAAGTTGTTATAACGGCTTTCTGACCCTCATGCACGCTGAGAATATCTGCCTCTTTTATTGAAACTTTTATTTTAAGCTTTGAATTGTCCTCAATGGTCATGATTGAGTCTTTTGTGGGAATACTTCCCTCTGAAACTGACAAAGCTGTAATTATTCCGCTTTTCGGGGCGGTAACGGTGCATTTGTCAATTTTTTCCTGTAATTTTTCAAGCTGAGTCTTTGTTGAATCATCGGTTGTGAATTTTTCGGAATTGATTGTATCCTTTGCGGACTGAATGAGTTTGTCGGCATTTTTTACGGCTGCGTTATATGCGTCCTGTGCATCGTCAACAGCGTGGTCATAGCTTCTCAACTGGTCGCCCCAAGAATTGTACTCAGCCTCCGCACTTCTGAAAAGCTGCTGATATTCCTGATATTTAGCCAAATCCTCGGCAGTACCGTCCTCTGAATTTGCCCTGTCGTAATACTCGTTGCTCTTGTTTTCGTAATCGTTTTTCTTGTTTTCGAGGTCATAATATTTGTTCCATGCGTTGTCTTTTGCCTCAATAGCGTTGTCCAAAGCTCTCTGAGCCTTGCTTACTGCGGTTTCCTTGTCGGATACGGCATCATCAAGAGTACGCTGGTTTATGTCGTGCTGGCTGTTGGTTTTTTCGTTGTTCTTGTTTGAGCTTGACAGAAGATTGTCATATTCCGTCTGAAATTCCGAACTGTCGAAAACGCAGAGGACATCGCCTTTCTTGACACTGCTTCCCACTTCAACGTTAAGAGTTTTAACCTTTGCCGTGAGGTCGGAAGTTATTTTTACGATATCCGTACCCTCAACACGACCCGTAACGCTTATGTCGTTTTCGATGTTTTTCTTTTCAAGTTCGTAGGTATTAACGGACTTACCCGATTCCACATCGGCAGACGAACACGAAACTGCTGACAGGCTTAATGCGGCAGCAGCGCATAAAGCTGCGATGCGGAAAATTCTGATTTTCTTCATTTTAATAATCCCCCTTGGATATTTGTCAGAAAAACTGCAAAATAATTATATCATACAGTTAAAATTTTGTCAATAACCGTTATGAATAAAATATACAAATCAAATATATTTTATTCCGGCAATTGTAGTAACTGTACTATATTTTTTAGTACAGTTAATATTATATACTATCATTATGATTTTGTCAATAGTTTTGAAGATTTCAAAATACAAAAAAATCCGCACATAAGTGCGGACTTTTTGTTTAATATCCCAGTTCTTCGCCTACGATTATGACTTTTATTCTGCCTTTGTGTCTCTGGTGTGCGGAAATAAGGTAATTACAGCAGATTCTTCCGTCACCGCCGCAGCCGTCATAAATCTGTCTGTCGGCTTTGTTCATTGATACACATTCGCCCTTTTCGGCGCAGTATGTATCGCAGTTGAGTCTTACGCAGTTGGGCGGGGCAGCTTCTTTCTTTACACGGATTTCGGCTTCTTCGAGGTTTGCGACAATTTTGTTATAGCCTGCGATTATTATAACCGATTTCGGACCGAAAGCAATAGCGGCGATTCTGTTGCTGTTTCCGTCAACATTGTATAAAACTCCGTCCTCTGTTATGGCATTTGCGCTTGAAATGAAAACATCTGCGGAGAAAGCTTTTCTGTAAAGGTCGGGAATTTCTTCGGGGGAAAATTTCGAGCGGTCAAGATAATTGTATTCTGGAGAGGAGATTAATTCCCTTACACCGCACTCCGTCATTGAAACCGTTCCGCCGTGTGTGATTACATCGCCCTTGTTGAGTAATTTTTCAACGATGGGCTTAACGTCCTCTTTTGTTTCGGCGTAGTAAAATTCCATGTTGTTTTTTTTGAGATTTTCGCCTGTTTTGAATATTCTTTTTTCCATTATGATTTTCTTGTTGTTATCCATTTCTAACTCTCCTTAAACACAATATGCGGAGTTTTACACTCCGCATATATATCTGAATTATGTATTATCGGGTTCGAGAACGGCATAATTACCGTCATCACGCTTGTAAACGAGGTTTATTTCTCCTGTCTGTGCGTCTGTGAACATGAAGAAGGAATGTCCGAGCATATTCATTTGGAGGATAGCCTCATCAATATCCATCGGGCGCATCTTGAATTTC
>JAFYFU010000051.1 GCA_017543595.1 Ruminococcus sp.
AGGGGTTTTTAGAGATGCCTACAAGATATATATATTTATTGTTGCGATTACCGTAATGCTTGTGTCAATGCTCTTTCTTGATACACTGATTGTATTCAGAATGACTTCCGAGCAGACACGTGAAAAGGGAAAATATCAGCTTGAAAGCATAAGCGGAGAACTTGAAAGCACCATAAATGATGCAAAAAATTTTACAATGGAAATTGCACTTTTCGCACAGACTTATCTTGACGACAAAGAAAAACTTAAAGAATTTATTTATTCCAACAAGAAAAAACTCGGACAGAACCGCACAAGCGGATATAATATCTATATTGCGGGCAAGGACTGGGATATCATACCCGACCTCGTAAACCGTGAGGGCTATTATGCCGCCGACAGAAGCTGGTATATAGGAGCTTTGCGGAACAACGGAGAGGCTTTTGTAACTCCTCCATATACCGATGCCGCTACGGGAAATATCTGCTATACCGTTTCGGTAATGCTCCCCGACGGTGAAACCGTCCTCGGAGTTGATTATACTATGGCAAATATTCAGATTCATGTCACAAAAATGAACGAAACAGGTCTGCACAATGCGGTTATAGTCACGGAGGACGGAACAATTGCAGGCGGTTCGGACGAAAGCCTTATAGGCGATACCCTTATGAGCAGACTGCCCGAATATTCCGCAATATTCTATCTTGCAAAGAAAAGCGGAGACTTTGTTACGCACCGCATAAAATCAGGTATGCTGTATGAGAATCTTTTTGCGGCGAAATCAGGTTCGGGCTGGTATCTTATCGTAAGCGAAAGCGACTGGGAACTTTACGGAAATTCATATTTGCAGCTTATAATTATTGTAACGCTTACTCTTGCGCTGATAGGAATAATAGTTACACTTTATATATTCTCGATGAGGGACAGGCGCAAGGCGGAAGAAGCTTTAAAGTCAGGGAACGAATTTCTCTCACGCATTACAAAAAAGCTCGAAATGCCCCTTAAACAGATACTTGCAGGTTCGGACACCGACACTTATCCCGATACGGATTCAATATCCGAAAGACTTTCGGGGATTCATGAAGCAGGAACAAAACTTTCCGATATGATTGCTCAGATAATTTCATATTCCGATGTTGTAAAACTTACCGGGAAAAAAGAAAAGAAAATCAGACTGCCCGGAAAGAAAATCAGCATGAACAAGCGTTTCAGGAATTTAATACTTTTCATGATGATATTTGTAATGGCGGTAAGCCTCACGGCAACGGTTTTCCTGAGCGTAAAACTTACAAGGGCTGAAATGTCAGGTGATGTAAGCAAATATGAATACTGTCTTTCCGAATGGATTTACAAGCAGAAAAGTATTCTCGATATGTTTGCAAGCATAATTTCCAGCGAACCCGAAAGGCTTGACGACTATGAAGGAACTGTAAAATATCTTGACAACATAGCAAAGCAGTACCCCGAAATATCTGTTGTATATATGACAAATCCGAAACTTGAACATACCGTATATATGAATAACGG
>JAFYFU010000052.1 GCA_017543595.1 Ruminococcus sp.
AGTATCTCCGGGTCTCCTGATTTGATTTCCTTTACTCCTGTTGTAATCACACTTCGGGATACACCTGAAATATGGCTCATAAAAGTAATACCACCTCTTCCATATGCAATCGCTTCCGCTGCCAAGTACAGCCGCTTTTGTTTTTCATTCAATAATGGCAACATTGTCTTTACCTTTTCAATTATTTTTTCTTTCATTCTATTTTCAGCTCCCTTCTTATTTATGACAGCATTTTTCACTTGTTTTGTCAATCTATATTGACTAATTTATTTTTGCACAGTTCCTAATATAAAATATTGCATAATATAAAAACTAATGCTATAATAGAGTTAAGGAGGTGAGAACGTGAAAAAAGAGCAAATGGAGTATCAAAACAGCTACATAAAAGAGAAGTACGACAGAATAACAAGTGAGGGATATTCTCCCCCACTCTTTTTTTGCCTATTTCAATAGTTTTTAGGCTTGCAGACAACGTGATTGAAAAAATTTAAACTGTCGGACAGTCAAAAAGTTGGTTGAATTGTAATAAAAAGCAGAGCGGCTTTTTGATTTAGCTCGCTCTGCTTTTTATATCTTTATAGTATAGAATTTGATTTTGTGGCGTTTATTCGGTATATGTTGGTCAAGCCGCCTTTTTGACTGTATCGCCGTATTCCTTTTCAAGATTATCGTAATCATCAAGTGCTTTGTCTATTCTGCCGATGATATCCTCATAAGCGTACAGACCGTCAGAGTTCTTTTCCAGTCCCTCGAAAGAAAGCGAGTATATTACAGGAGGAGTATCAAGGTCAAGCATTGTGGCAGCACGCAATTGCTCTGTACTTTGATACATAAGCTCAACTGCCGCAAATTCATTGCCGTCTTTGTCTTCCCACTTCTCAAATACGAGTTTTACACCGATAGGAGTTTTCTTTTCAAGTGTATAGGGCAGTTGATAATCTTCTGCTTCCATTGAAACAAGTACGCCGTGAACAGTACAGTCGTGTCCACAGAGAAACGTAAACTTTCGCTCATTGTCAGTAAATTCGTTCTTTATCTCCTTGATAATCGGGTTGGCGGTATTTATGGCGACAAGCGGCAGTCCGTGACGGACTTCTGTGTATTTGGTGGTTATATCCGCAGTCTGCTGCCACATATCTTTGGTCATATCTTTGCCGAAAGCAGCTTTTTTTGCATCAAGCTCCTCATAATACTGCAATACCAGTGCATCGCTTATGGTGCAGGCAGTTTTCAGAGAGCCTTCAACTATGGGTTCTTCGCCCTGCACTACGGAGAATTTGGTATCGATCATATCAAGGTCAGTGAGTTCTCCACTCTTGTAACCGGGTGAATCCTCGTAGTCGATGATATCACAAAGCTGTTCCACGTTGGGAGCAATATCCGAAGCAATATCCGCTCCTCCGTACTCCTCGAACTGCTTTGCAACTGCCTCGGCATAAGCGTCACTGTAATAATGTATCACAGGTGCGAATGTCTCGTCCATCTCACCGAAATCCGCATGATGTTCAATCTTTACGTTTGCGGTTGGAAGGAAACCGCTTGAAAAATACTGTGCGGTCGCAAGAGTACGCTGTTTGGAGTTAGCATATACTCTAAGCTCCTTGTCACTCGGCATCCAATTTTCAGGGACAAGCTCCTCAGATTCAAGCCATTTTCGGAAGTATTGTCCCATTTCCGTTTCAAGCACACCGCCACGCAGAGAAAGCTCGCTGGAATTGGAAGTCCATTTGAACCATTCGTAAGGGGTCGCAAGTTCGTTCAATGCCCCGTTGCTTGAAAGCGGCGCACGGATATTGTGGCGGCTCAGAACAACAACTTCTTTCAGCGTATAATCCTCGGTGTTTGCTCTGTTTTCGTTCACAACAGGTTCTGCTTTGTCAGTTTCGGGAGCAGTGCTTTCTGCCGCAGGCATGGTAGTCGTTGTGATGCTCTCTGTCTCTGATTCTGTCGATGTGGCTGTTTCTGCAACTGCACTCGCAGCGGGCTGTGTTTCGGCTGTACCGGAACTATCTGCTGCACAGCCCGCTATCCCGAATATTACTGTGCAGACAGCCATAATAAATGATAACTTTTTCTTCATATTGATTTTCCTTTCTGTTAATTTGATGTTTATAATTATAGCATAAAATAGAAAAAATGTCCAGCACATTCTTAACTTTTCATTGCTACTGAATTTACAAAGATTTTTTCGCAGAGTTTATTTACTATTACCAAGATTTTATTTTTCTTGACAAATCTGTTTTGATATGATATAATTACTAAAAATAATGTTATTTCAAAGCAAAAATTATTTAAAATTAGGAGATGTTTGCATGAGTATAAATAAAAGTTTAGTCAGCTTTACTGCATTTAGTGTTTTTTTATCACTGCCATGTAGTATTGAAAGTAATGCCGAAACAGATAAAAACGGTTTTGAATACAGTGTATTTACAGATTATATATCATATGAATACAAGGATTGTATTGCCATAGAAAAATATACGGGAAATTTGACAGAAGTTGTTATTCCCGAACAGATTGACGGTATGCCTGTGACAAAAATAGAAAAATCTGCCTTTAAAGATAACGATTTAATAACATCTGTAACACTTCCCGACAGCGTTACAGATGTGGGTACTAATGCTTTTGAGAACTGCACTTCTCTGAAATATGTTTATCTTGGTATGTGCGAGACATATTGGCTTGATTTTGACACCTGCACAAGTCTTGAAAACATTGAATTTTCCCCTGAAAACAAGGAATGTTTTGCTTCGGGAGTATTCACTTTCCGTACATCTGAACCCAAGGACAACGGAAAGCTCAGAATGGAGAATTATCCTTCATGGGTATTTAAAGATTTAACAGAATTTACCATTCCTGATGAATATTGTTATTTCGCCGCAAAAGAAAAAGATTTTCCCAATTTACAGAAAGTTAATATCGGTTCAGGATTCTATTTCACAGATGAAATTACAGGGATTATGGTCTATCAGATTTCGCCTTTTATAAATGGTAAAAATCTTAAAGAAATAAATGTTTCCGAGGATAACCCATATATGGCTTCGGCTGACGGAGTATTGTTCAGCAAGGATTTCACGGAACTTATAAAAATACCCTATGCTGTCGCCTCCGAAACAAAAACCCTGCGGTTTCCGTATGATATAAGTATTCACGAGCCGAAAACCACATATCCCGATTATCCTTTCAATCCCCTTGATGGATTTTCGGGAGTTATCTTAGCACCTTACAATTCCCCCGCATACGAATATGCGGAAAACCATAAAATAATACATTCGGGCGATATTGACAAAAACGGCGAGGTCACAAAGAAAGATATGAGTTTGTTAAATGATTATATCTTATGTTCGGAGAAACTCAACAGCGAACAGATTCTTCTGTCTGACCTTAACAACGACTACAATGCAGATGTATTCGATATGATTACAATGCGTGAGATAATTTCAAAAGAACCTGCTCCGCCTGAAATTCCACCCGATAGTCCGAGTGAAAATCTCGTATACAAAACCGTAAAGGCTTATGTTTCTTCGCTTGAAAAAGACAGTATAACTGCATGGGGGCTTTCCGATGTAAAAACAGATTCTCCCAAAGATACTATCTATATCTCAAATTCATCAGGTACATATACAACCGTTTACGCAACGGGAACGGGTACTGCAAAGCTGACTTTTATTTATTTATATACAAATGCCATAGGAGAAAATGTAACATACAGGGAAACTTACGATGTCAAGGCATACTACAATAAATATAACATATTGACTGTTGATGTTACGAAAGTTTCATGAGCCATGCCAAGAATATTGACAAATACTTTGTTTTAGTGTATAATCATTATAGTAAGATTTTGTATCAGAGGTGATGATTTTATGAATAACGATACCGAAAAAATCCTTGCACAGCATCTTTTCTTTCAGCGTGAAAAAGACTTTGAGCGTGCGCCCATTGACAGGGAAATGGCTTTTTATGAGAGCATATGTTCGGGAAACATGGAACTTGTGAGAGTTTTCATGAAACCGCTTTTCTGCGAGGGCTGCGGGATTCTGAGCGATGACCCCATAAGAAACCTGAAATATCATCTTGTTGTACTTGCTGCCTTGATTGCACGTTACTGCATAAAAGGCGGTATGACCCCCGATGAATCCTATGCTTTGAGCGACTTTTATATAATGAAAATGGATAAAGTCAATACCGAAAAGGAAATCCGTGAAATTCATGCCGAAATGATAGAGGGCTACACAAATAAAATGCGCCGTCTTAAACTCAACGGAATTTATTCAAAACAGATTCTCCGCACCGTTGATTATATAATGTGTAACCTGCACGGAAAAATTCTGCTTGATGATGCTGCGGAACATCTTAAAATAAGTCCTGCTTATCTTTCAAGGCTTTTCAAGACGGAAACGGGATTTTCTTTCAGCGATTACGTCAACAAGCTGAAAATAGAGGAGGCTGCTTCCCTGCTCCTCTTTACGGAATATTCAGACCTTGACATAAGTAATCTGCTCGGATTCAGTTCACAGAGTTATTTTATAAAAATATTTAAAAGATTTATGAATGTAACTCCGAAACAGTACAAAAAGAAAAATTCTATCCTTGACCCATATAACCATGTGTAAAAATTTTCGGGTACTCCCCTTTTATGAGGAATACCCGATTTTTTATGCCTTATGAAAACCAAGCGTCTTAACGTCTGCGACTGTATTTCCGAGGTCATCTTTTACAGTGACGTGATAACAGCATATATTTTTGCCGTCTTTTACCATGACAGCCTCCGCTGTGAGCTTTGAACCCTTTACAGCACCTATAAAAGATATGTCCGTGCTTAGGGCAACTGTTTTCATTTCCTGCCAGTTTGAGGCAACCGCAAAGGCAAAATCCGCAAGAGTACAGTGAACTCCGCCCATAATTCCGCCCATAGCATTTTTATGCCTTTCAGCGAGTACGACAGAACATTTTGCATAATGGTCGCCTATTTCATCAATAACCATTCCGTTTTCCGTGGCGAATTTATCATCTGAGAATATCTGCCTTACTTTTTCAAGTTTTTCGTCCATGAACAAACTCCAATCAGTTTTTTATCTGTTTAGCAACAAGGCTTTCACCGCAGTATATCTCTCTGAGCTTTGGCTTTTCAATTTTACCCGTGGGATTTCTGGGAACATCTGCGAATATTATCTTGTGCGGTCTCTTGTATCTGGGAAGTTTGTGACAGAAGTTATTTATATCTTCCTCACTGCACTGCATACCCTCTTTTATGGATATAACGGCTGCTGCAATTTCACCGAGTCTCTTATCAGGCAGACCGATTACAGCAACATCTTTTACAGCAGGGTGCGCTCTGAGGAAATCTTCTATCTGTACGGGGTAGAGATTTTCTCCTCCGCTGATGATTACGTCTTTCTTTCTGTCAACGAGATATATAAAGCCGTCCTCGTCTTCCTGAGCCATATCTCCCGTAAAGAGCCAGCCGTCTTTCAAAGTCTCTGCGGTAGCTTTTTCGTCACGGTAATAACAGGTCATAACTCCCGGACCTTTAACGCAGAGTTCGCCGACCTCTCCCCTTTCAACAGTTTTTCCGTACTCGTCAACGATTTTAACTTCCCAGCCGTAGCCTGCTTTACCAATAGCACCAACTTTATGAATATTGTCAATGCCGAGATGTACACAGCCCGGTCCTATGGATTCACTCAGACCATAGTTAGTATCATACTTGTGATTCGGGAAATGCTCTTTCCAACGTGCAATAAGCGACGGAGGAACAGGCTGTGCGCCTATGTGCATAAGTCTCCACTGTGAGAGTTCATAATCATCAAGATTTATCTCTCCCCTGTCTATTGCATCAAGAATATCCTGCGCCCACGGAACAAGAAGCCATACTATTGAACAGTTTTCATTTGAAACAGTCTCTATTATAGCTTTCGGCTTTACACCTTTGAGAAGAACTGCCTTTCCGCCTGATTGCAGACTTCCGAACCAGTGCATTTTTGCACCCGTATGATAAAGCGGAGGAATACAAAGAAATACATCATCTTTTGTCTGTCCGTGGTGATTCTGCTCAACCTTTGCGGAATGTACAAGGCTTTCGTGGTTGTGGAGAATAGCTTTCGGGAATCCCGTAGTACCCGATGAAAAATATATAGCGGCATCGTCCTCGTCAGTTAATTTTATATCAGGGGCTGTGCTTATACAGTTGGCGGCAAGGCTGTCATAGTGTTCCGCAAATGACGGACAGCCCTCTCCCACATAGAAAAGAAGTCTGTTCTTGCTTATATCTTCCGCAATTTCTTCAATTCTTCCGATAAATTCAGGTCCGAACATCAGAACATCAACTTCCGCAAGGTCAAGACAGTATTTTATCTCATCGGCAGTATAGCGGAAATTAAGCGGAACGGCAAGCGCACCCGTTTTGAGTATTCCGAAATAAATCGGAAGCCATTCAAGGCAGTTCATGAGGAGTATTCCGACTTTATCGCCTTTCTGCACTCCCCTTTCAAGGAGAAGATTTGCGAAACGGTTAGCTTTTTCGTCAAAAACTCTCCATGTTATCTCTCTCCTGTAACAGCAAAGCGGATTCGGTTCGATAAGTTCGTATTCTTTCCATGTTACACGGCGGACTTCGGTTATTTCGGGGTTTACTTCAACGAGAGCGATGTCATTCCCGTAAAGCTCTGCATTTCTTTCAAGTAATTCTGTTATAGGCATTTCTGATTATTCCTTTCTGTTATACTTTTACTGCAAAAAGCATAAAAGCTGTAAAGTATTAAAATATATATTCTATTTTACCACATTTATACAGAAATGTAAAGAGATTTTTCAAAAAATTTTTATAAAAAATACTGCCCCGAAGGACAGTATTCAAAAATATCAGTATTCAATGGGATTATCAGGGTAATTTATTTTCTGTATTGATTCTATATGTGTGAAGTCAAGACCGTTCCAGATGAAACTGCTCCATGTTCCCGTAAAAGCAACACCGTCAGGAGGTGCTGCGCCGTACCATATAAATTCAATTATATTGTGGTTGTTTTCGTAGCCACCAAATTCATGAAACCACCTGTCCCCTTTTGAATCGCAGATTTTAACAGTTATCTGCTGACCGTTCTGGAAAGTAACAAGGAATCTGTCCCAGCAATAGCCGAAATATGTTCCCATAGCACAGCAGTAGTCACCATATTCGTCACGGCATATGCCTGTATCGGTTATCGGGTCATTTACTGCGCCGTCTATTGCGCTCCTTGACGGGTCTGCGGTAAGTCCGAGAGAACTCTCTCCCGCAAAGAAATCCGTATTGTTGCCGTATTCATACTGTGCATAGGCTTCTTCATCTTCATTAAAGTCATAAACGACCTCAACTTTTTCTGTATGACCTTCTATTGTTGAGGGGACGGAAACTTCCCCTGATTTGGCAATCGGAATTACTGTTATATCATAATACGAATCTTCTCTAAGACCCGTTATATAAAGTCTTGTTTTTTCTTTGTAGACTAAATGCATATTTTCGGCATAGTCTGCATCAGTATCAACAAAAACATCATATTCCCTGTCGGGTTCTTCGTCCCATGTGACTTTAAGACAGGAAACAGATATAGTTGAAACATTTAAATTTTTAACTGTTATATTCGGCAGAGTAGTTGTTGTGGTTGTTGATTCTGTCGTTGTTGTTTCTGTTGTAGTCTGAGTTATGGTTTCTGTTGTGGTTTCGGTTGCTTCGGAAGTTGATGTTTCTGTAAACGAAGAAGTTTCAGATGTTGTTTCAAATGAAGTTTGCGTTTCAGTCGTTGAAGTAGTTTCGGCAACTGTTGCAGTTGTAGTTGTTACAGTTGTGCAGGTAGTTGAAGTGGTTGCAGTAGTTGTTATTTCAGGAGTTGCAGTAGCCTGCTGAATTATATTTTCGCTTTTGTTTCCCTTAGCCATTTCCTCACTATGTACTATTGTTTCTGAGGAAGAAATATTATCTGTTGCGGGAGAGGAGCAGGAAGTCAGTGCAAGTACCATGCTGAGAAAAATAATTGTAGCTTTTATACATTTCATAAAATATTCCTTTCGCATACTGATATCAAATACCAATATATCCGTTAATTTCCACATAATTATACCACAACAATTTCCATATTTCAATACAAATCAGCAAATTTTTATATACCTTTCACAAAACGTTCTCATAACTTTCAGTATAATTTCAGAATATGAAAATTTTATCCCGTATACTATGCATTATAATCTTTTACAACATTATTCTGAACATCATAATATCTCTGCACTGTAAAAAACAATTATTTTTTGAATAAATTATGAACTTATTTACATATTGACAAGTTTATTGCGCAATGTTATAATATTTGTATACAATTTGAATAATGTTGAATTGTTTTTACGGAGGGAATTGGTATGAAGAAAATATTTAAAAAATCCGCATCATCACTTATTGCAGCAGCTTTGCTCGCAGTAAACGGCATATCTGTAATGCCTCTGAATACGGCAATTGCAGTATCGTCACCGACAAGAGTTCGTGTGGATATAAACAGAAATGACGGAAGAAGCGCATTATATGCACCAAATGCTGAAAATTTTGCGTATGACGGAAACGCTTTCAAAACTTCAACAGGTGTAACAGTTAAAATTTCAAACGGAAGCGGAAGCGGTTCGATTGACTGCACAAACAATAAGAAACTCCAAAAATATGACGGCACGACACCCTATCTTATTGCAGACGGAGTTTTCAACAAGGACAACGATTCAAGCGGTGCGCTCAAAATTGAAATTTCAGGACTTTCAAACGGTACACATTCATTTTCGGGCTGGCACAGTTGTCTGTATGGAAATGTGAATCCCAGTACACTGAAAATATCTCTCAACGGAAAAGTTGTACAGACAGGTATAAAATGCCCTGTAAATATAACAAATGACAATGATGCAGGACGTTCATATGTGGAATTTTCGGGAACTTCCGCAACAATACTCATTCAGGGCGAAGGAAATCAGAGTTACAGCAACGCTTGGCTTAATGCTTTTGAGATAGACGGTGCAAGCCCCTTTGATTCAATTTCAAAAATAAGCCCTGAGGACGGCACATCTCATCACAACGCTGAGGACGGTCTCAACTGGACGGCAGGAAAAAATGCATCATCTCATGATGTTTACATAGGCACGGATTTAAACGCTGTACTCAATGCAGATAAATCCTCCGCAGAATACAAAGGCACTGTGACAAAACCACATTTCGACCTTGACGACAGCTATTCCTCAATTCCTGTTTATTACTGGCGAGTAGACGAAGTAAGCAGTTCTGGAACAGTAAAAGGTGCGGTTTATTCATTTCAGCTTAACCGCCTTGCATTTCCGACAGCAGAGGGCTACGGAAGATTCGCAAGGGGCGGACGTGGCGGATATGTATATCATGTCACAAATCTCAATGATTCGGGAGAAGGTTCTCTCCGCTACGGTCTTGAAAATATGACAGGCGCAAGAACTATCGTTTTTGATGTGGGCGGTATAATCAAATTAAACAGCAAACTGACAGTTCCCGCAGAGGGCGGAAATGTTTACGTTGCAGGTCAGACAGCACCCGGTGACGGCATAACTCTCACACAATGGGGATTCGGTATGCTTGGCTGTGATGATGTAATTATCCGTGATATCCGTGTAAGGGCTGGCGACAGAGGACTTTCGGGCGTTAATGATGTATCTGACGGAATGGGACTTTCAAGTTCAAATCACTGTATAATAGACCATTGTTCAATGTCATGGGCAACCGATGAGGGATTCTCTTCACGTTCAGCATCAAATATAACATTCCAGTGGAATATAATAGGAGAATCTCTGCACGATTCAATACATTACAATGCAGATGACCGTTCAAAAACGGAAACACACGCTTTTGCGGCATCAATAAGCGGAAACACGGGAAGTTTCCACCATAATTTACTTATTGACTGCACAGGCAGAAACTGGTCTATGGCAGGCGGCATGGAACAAGATGCTGTAACCTATGGCGGAAAACTCGATATAAGAAATAATGTTGTATACAACTGGCGTGACAGAACAACAGACGGCGGTGTCGGAAGATTAAATTTTGTAAATAATTATTACAAAGCAGGTGCATCAAGCAATACAAGCCTCCATGTTGTTTCAATAGACGGAAACGAACTCAATACAAGCGACTGTCAGAAAATGTATGTTTCGGGAAACGTAATGACCGACACAAAGGGAAATCAGATACTTAAAGCCTCAGATGATGCATGGAGTGTCGGAAAAGCCAAATCAAACCTTTTCAATTGCACAATCAATGATGTAAAATTAAATGCTCCGTTCTGCGAATCCTATGTAAATACAGATTCCGCAGAAGAAGCATACAAGAGAGTTATAGATAATAATTCGGGTGCAGGTGCAAATGTTCCCGCCCTTGACTATATTGACAGCCGTTATCATAAGGAAGTAACCAACGGCACATATACATATAAGGGCAGTAAACAGGGACTTGCAGGTATTCTCGACAGTCAGAACGATGCAGGCGGTTATCCCACAAGCGCAAATTTCAAGGGCGGTAATGCCAAAACCGATACAGACCGTGACGGTATGCCCGATGAATGGGAAAATGCTCATGGACTTGACCCGAATAACGCTTCTGATGGTGCAATAGTAAGCCTTTCGGGAGATGATTACACTAACCTTGAAATGTATCTGAATGAACTCGCAGGAGATAACGTTGAATATAACGGTGCGCCACCTGCTCCTTCTGTGTCTGCGTTTGAATACATAGAAGCCGAGAGTTATGACAATGAATCAGGAACAAAGAATGAGGATAACGAAAACGGTCAGCACGTTGGATATATTGAAAACGGTGACTATATAGCTTTCGGAAATGTGGATTTCGGAGCAGGTGCAAAGAGTTTCAGAGCCCTTGTCACAGGTAATGTCTCACAAATAGAAATACATACGGATTCACTTTCGTCTGAACCTGTCGCCGTTGTGGATTTCAAAGGAACGGGAAACTGGAACAACTGGGAGGAAATTTCCGCAAATATCCCCGAAATTAAAGGTTCTCACAGTCTTTATCTCGTATTTAAAGGCGGAGAGGGATATCTCCTGAATATAGATAAATTTGTATTCGGAAAAGATTCCGTCCCCGTAAACGGCAGATTAATAAATAACGTGAGCTTTACGGAAACAGCAAACTCATCAAGCTGTAAACTCGCCGATAATGCCGATACAGGTTCACTTGTATTCGGAGACAGGGCGTTTACATTCACAACACTCCCCTCTCAGCTTAAAGGTGCAGAACAGATACTCACAGCTTGCAGCGACAAGGCTGAAACAGGCGACATGATAAGCTTCACCGCAGGAAAAGACATATCTGTATATATTGCCCTCGACAAGAGAATGGAAAATATCCCCGATTGGCTTAAACAATATCAGGACAGCGGACTTACAGCCGTAAGTTCAAATGATGTTGAATTTGTTCTCTATAAAAAAGACTTCAAATCAGGCGAAAAAATAACCATAGGCGGAAACGGTCAGTCTTACAATGTTGTAAATTACAGCGTGCTTATAACGGAATATTCAGAAGAAACAACAACGACTGTTCCCGAAACGACAACAACTGTTACTGAAACGACAACAGAAACAAGTATTCTCTACGGCGATGCAAACTGTGACGGCAGAGCATCTATATCCGATTCTGTAAGTATTCTCCAATACCTTGCAAACAGTTCACTTTATGACCTTGAACCGCAGGGAAAAATAAATGGTGATGTTGACGGAAAACCGGGTATCACGGGAAAAGATGCTGCCGTTATACAGGCTTGCGATGCAGGAGTATATAGTTTTGAGGATTTACCGCTTAAAAATGAATAATTAAGCTCAGGTGAATAAGGCGGAGGCATTTCGTGCGGAAATCAAGACGTTTGTTCGTTTAACAATTCTTTTCTCATCAGACAAAAGTCAAATACATCAAGTTTATCATCATCAATCATATCAGCGGCTTTCCAGTCTGTAAGACTTGTATCAGGTACGGCTAACAGCCATTTTTTGAAAAGAATCACATCGGAAATATTAAATATTCCGTCTGCATTGACATCGCCTTTTATTCTTTCCGATATTATCGGAACTGTTCCGCCAACTGCCTCCTGCCACTGCTGTGTGTCCAGATTGTATTTCCAGATACTTCCGTCAGTACGGAGAAAGTAAACATAGCCGTTATCCTGTGCGTTATCATATGTTCCGCATATTTCACCCTCAACATTGGTCAGTCCGCAGTAATTCCCAAGAAACGAAAGCGACATTGTGCGGTTCTTGTCAATATAATAATCAAAAACGGCATCATTTTCACTAATGCCACGGTTCTGATATTCATGGATATAGAACCCGCCTGCATCAATGCCAAGGTATTTTTTAGCTCGGTATGCATAGCCGCCGGAAGAACCGTAATTTTCAATAACTTCCTTTGTTCCGTCTGTTTTGGTATATTCAACCTGACTTCCGTCAGCCGATATTTCTACGGACACGACATCATCAGCAATTTTATTTTTTGTGAAAGAATCGTAAAAACTAAGTTCGTAAAGGGTATGGGTTTTGCTGACAACATAGCAGACGGAACTGAATTTGCAGGCACTAATCGGTTCGCTGATATTGGTGTTTCCCGTAAATACACGAACTTTGCCTTCGCCAATCAAATCGGTACTGTAATATTTCAGACTTCCGTCCGTTGTGACATAAAGCGGATTACAGCCGTCAACCCAGCCTTTTGATTCTGTTGTTACAATAGAAACCGTAAAGCCTTTACCATCGGGAACAATTGTATAGATATAACCGTTTTCACCGAGGAAGAATCCCTCACGCATCGCTTTTACCTTGACATCGGTAATCGGTTCGCCGTTGACAAGCAATTTGCCGTCCTTTTTAAGTACCATATCCGCATAGTTATATGATTTGCTGTAACTGCGCTTGTAAACGTGTTCATAATCCTCAACATCTGTTTCAACGATTTTGACTTCGCTGCCCCTGACACTGTACAATGTTCCGTTGACCAGTGTCACACTATCGCTGTTTCCTGTTGAATCGGGATTGTAATAAGTGCTTTGTCCGACTTCAAAATTTTCGATTCTTGTTTTATGGAGTTCAGGGTCATATGCACCCGGATTTTCTTTTATCGTTATTTCACCTGTGTAGTAGTCCTTTCCGTCAAGGGAAACTGTGAAAGCTGTTTTTCCTGCGGATACACCGTAGATAAGCTCATCGGAATATTCCGTAGAGGTTGTGTTATCCAGAAATACAGCGGCGTTGCCATCAGCAATTGAAAGCTGATAATCTACCAGTCCACGGGGATAACATTCAATTCTTTCAGATGTTCCCGCCCAAAATTCAGGCGAAGAAAAACGCAGTACCTCCATACGTTGTTCAGGTTTAATCTGCTCCATTTTGTAAAGCCAGCATGATTCCAGATTGAGTTCTTTCATGAAAGAAATATCTGTAATAGGCACTTCAATCATATGCAGTGTATCAAGAACGGGCATTTCTTTCAAAACAGAAAAATCGGTCAGTGTACCATTCTCAAATGAAAGATATCGGCAGGACGGAGCTTTTGTCAGCCATGACAAATCTGTGATATTGTCAAGGTTAATACTGAGCTGTGTAACTTTTGCAAGTTCTTCATCAGTGATAATTCCGTCCGAATTTTCGTCACATATCCATTTATTTTTCATAAGTTGTTCATAAACAGCTTCGTCTACATCTGCGGGTGTCGGTGTGTCCTCTGCAAATGCGGTCATTGTACTGCCTGAAAGCAGCATTGTAAGTGCAAACGTCATTGAAATAATTTTCTTCATTGTAATTCTCTCCCTATGGTATTTTATTATATTTTTCAGCATTTCGGCAAAATCAGGACAGTGAACGGCAGCAGCACGGAATCACGCTCCCTAATATTTTCCATTATAGCACAGAGTCGGGAATTTTGCAAGCAATTTCAAAGCAGATTATAATTTTAGATATGTTTTTGTTTTAACTAAATTTTGCCACTCCCCTGCTCCTATACCAAAAAAGACCAACTGCATCTGCAATCGGTCTTTTTATATCATCTTTTGTCTTTGTCAATAAATTTAAGTGAAACTACCGACAAGCCCGCAAACAGCAACGTGAAAAGAATAAGATTTGACCAACTATCTTCAATTACCATACTGTTTGATTCATATTCGGCTTTCTGAGCATTTTCACCGCATTTCTTTTTTATAATCTCGTCTGTGCCGTTCTTTTTCAGTTCATCAAGTATATCGCCCATTTTATAGCCTTCAAGCTGTGAAAGTATAAGTACAATTTCCCTGTCTGCATCGAGTTTTTCCAGCGTACTGTGTTCAATTTTCAGGTCTTTCATTTTTTCAAAGGCAGTCCAAAGTGAAGTCATTGGCAAATCGTTGTAATATCCGACAGAACACATTGAAACAATTCCCCACTTTGAGATTGTGAAATTTGAAGCTTTGTTTGCCATACTTTTTTCACCGAAACTGAAAAACGAACCTGAGAATATAAGTTGAAAAATCAGCAGGAAAGGCACAAGCGTCATGGCAGTCGTGGGATTTTTCACAACGGAGGACACTAATAGTGCCATCATATCGGCGGCATATGTTATCAGAAAAAATGTTATTGCCATATCAATTGTGGAACTGCCTGTAATAAAACTGGTTTCGGCAAGCTTGACCTTTGAGATATTCATTACCACAAGTATTACAATAGATTGTCCTATGCAGATAAATGCCTGATATACCATATGTGCGGCAACATATGAGGAAATATGCATTCCCGACCTGTGTTCACGCTTTATTATTGCTCTTTCACGGCAGACCGACTGGATAGAATTGAACATACCGTTCCATATACAGATACAAGAAAGTGCAAAAGCACCACGCAGAGTTCCTTCCATTGTCTTATTCATTGTAGCCCCTATTACCGAGCATACGATTGCGGCGATAACCGCAGCCATAGGTATTACTTTCCAGTCACTCTGAAATACGAACATACGGAAAAGCTTTCCGATATAGATGCCTGTCTGTTTTGTTCTTCCGATATATTTCATATTTTCGTTCATGCCGTTTCACCTCCGACAGTTTTTGACTGCATCATGCTGTTATATTTTTTTACAAGTTCATCGGCTCTGCCCTCTCCGCCTTCTTCTTTCTGGTTGATAGCGGTGAGTATTTTCTCAAATGAATCCTTTCCGAAGAAACTGAATACCTCGTCCACGCTTCCGAAATAGGTAAGTCTGCCTGTTCTGTCGTGGTCTTTTGCAAGAACTATGACATCATCAAACATATCAGCAACACGGTCAGGGGTGTGGGTTATTACGATTACTATTCTGCCTTGGTCTGCAATTTCACGCAGTTTTTTGAAAAGAGACTTTGCCACAACGCCGTCAAGTCCCGAATCTGGTTCGTCAAGTATAAAAAGTTTCGGGTCGGAAATATACTCCATTGCGATTGAAAGTCTCTTTCTCTGACCGCCCGACAGTTTATCCACAAGACTTGATTTCAGCATACCGAGACCGAAAATATCGAGAACTTCATCAATGCGCTGTTTTCTCTCGGCAACAGGAACGCTTTTAGGTATTCTGAGGGCTGCCGCATCTGAAAGTGTGCAGTAAACAGTATCGCTGCCACGCATAAGGTCCTGCTGAGGAACAAATCCTATACTGTGTTTAAGCTGTTCGTAATTTTTGTAAATATTTTCAGTGCCGAGTTCTATTTCGGCATTTGCTTTCTCATAGCCTGTTATTGCATTGAGGAAAGTAGTTTTTCCCGCACCTGAACCACCGAGAAGCAAAACCATATGACCCGGCTTGACTTTGAGGTGTATATCTTTAAGCAAAGTACGGCTTGACATTAAAGTTTTTACTGTTCTGTCCGTTATATTTACGGTAAGTTCTGTTCCGCTTCCCGTGGAAGTTATACCGCTGTCGGGTATATCCTCAATAACTTCTGCGGCGGACGGCTGAAAATCTTTTCTTAAACTCCAGAAAAGCATTACAATCCAGTCCATAAAAATCCATAGTACAATCCACCACTTGCTTTTTCCGAATCTTTCGCATACGCCGATATATATTCGTATGCTGTACACCAATAGCGGTACTATTATTATTACATAGATAAGCGCAAACCATTGTGTAAGTATTCCCGGGTCTGTCAGTCCGTTCTGTTCGTCCATTGCTGACGAAATTTCAAAAGCAACAATGGCTATTGTCGAGAGAATTGAATAAAATAAATAACTTTTGCCTTCTGACTTGCGGTTGCCTATTTCGCTGAGTTTGTATTCCCTGTATCCGGGAATAAGTCCGTACCAGACTTTTACTCCGCATTTTTTGAAAAAAAAGCAAAAGCCCACACAAGTGGTTATAAAATTGATTAAGCTGAAATTTCCCTGCAAAATAATTCCTTCTTTCATTTGTATTTTGTTATAATTTTTACAAGATTCCCTCTGAAATAAGATATCCTGCCGTAACAGCCTGAATAACTATCATTATCGGGAGTCCGTAAATAAATTCCGCTGTCCTTGATTTCTTTTTTGTTATTGCTATTACTGACAATCCGCCAACAGCACCGCCTATAAAGCTGAGAAACAACAGTCCCATTTCAGCCCCTGAAATCTTTGAACGGCGTTTTTTCAGGTTCATTATAAAGCATATAACAGTCAGTACATTTACGGCAAGAAAATAAATCAAAAGCGGAGTATAGCGTTTCGGGTCGTAATTGTCAATTTCAAAAATATTCAGCGGATTCTGTTCAATGCAGAAAATCAATCCCCAGAAAACTGTGAGCGCACCCGAAACAGCCCACATATTTGCGTTGTTTTTTTCGATTTTTTTTCCGAGACATACCATAGCGGAAAGCATACCAAGCGCACCGCCTGCCAGTGAGAGAACAGAAAGCACAGTATGCCAGAAGCCTTGTTCGGCTGAAAATTTCTTTTGTACAAAATGATTTGCACAAAATACGGCAAAAGCAATCACATTGACTATTATGAGATAACTTCCGAGATGTGAAATAAGACCTTGCTCAATCATTTCGGGAATATTCATTTTTGACAATGACTGCACAGCGAAATACGGTATCATTATAACGCAGGCTGTTGAACCGATTTTCGCAAGAACATCATTCACAATCCCGTCAGAGTCGCATAAATCAAGGCAGAATTTAGGCTTTTTCAAAGGATACAGCAGTTGTATTCCACGATGATTCAGCAAATCAAGAAGAATATGCGATATCATTCCCGTAAGAAGCGCATACCCCAGAACAGGATAGAACAAAGATGCTGAAAAGCTTATCAAAGCAGTTCCGATAATGGAATGAGTAAATGAACGGTGCGAGGAGATAACTCCCCAGATACAGCATATCACAAAGATAATAAGCCCGACCAGCATATTCATGTTAAATTTGTTGATTATATAATTCATCAAGCCTTTTCCCGTGAGAGAATCAAATGCCAGAATCAGGGCAAAAAAGATTCCGACAGAAAAAATATCTTTTACGGTATCTTTTGTAAAATCAGTTTTCTGACAGTCAATGTCACAGATTGAACCGCCCAAAGCCCCTCCCGCAACGACAGCACCGAAATCAATAAGTGTTGCGGGCTGAAAAATAAGCAGAGCAGAGGTTATTCCTGCGGTAATATGTGTGCGCCCTAACATATGCCTTTTCTCCCTGCGGAAAAAGGCTGTTTTAATTTAACCATAAAAATCACTTTCTTTCCAATAATTTTATCACCAGACTTTAAGGAGCATCATTAATGCGGGTATCCATGCAGTTGCTATGCCTTCAAATATTTGCAGGCATGGGACAAATTTTTTCAGGTCTTTTTTCATAATATCCGTAAAAAATGCACTGCCCCATAATACTGCCCAGAGCCACCATATGCAAAGCCAACGCCAGTCGGCGTCAATTCCGAGGGCGGTACTTCCTGTAATTCCTTCAACTACCCCGAAAACAACGGCATTTACAGCAACAAACACCGAAAAAACAGCAAATGGTCTTGTATCAAGTTTGAATACATTATTAAACGCTACAAAAAGATATGTAAATCCAAAAAGAAAACCTGTTCCTGCGGCATAATAATCCCCTTTCACAAGGCTTATGCAGTTTATGAAAACAGAAAGAGAACCAACCAGAAAATTCATGATTGCCGCCGATTTCCCGTCTGTTTTCATGAGGGTGCATACACCGTTGTTAATCAGTACAATACCGACAAAAAGCAGACAAACACCTAACAAATTATCATCTCCTTTGAAAATTGTCTGAAAACGTAAATTTTATCCGCATAAAGTCTCACTGTAAGACTGCCCGTTAAACCTGTCTGCGGGAAATTTTATTTCCCCATGATATTATACCATATAATCGTGCATTTGTCTACTCTATTATATGAGTTTGACTGTAATTTTTTTCGCTAATGCCCGATTTAACTATGTTTCCGATAATCGTTGGTAGAAAATATAAACGTGAATGCTGCTTTTTTTCTACCATTTTTTCTACCAAAATCACACGTTTTTTGATTTCTTTTCTTTGATTCCACTTTCGTTGTTTATATTCTATAAGAAAGTCGTTGTACATTTGAATCCCTTTGAGTGACTTTGAGTACCTTTAAATCCTCGGTATTTCGGGGCTTTTCTTGGTAGAAAGTCCGAAATCCGCTTAAATACGGCACTTTCGGAAAATCAGAAATTTTGAGCGAAATGGTTACGATTTGGTAGAAATGTGGTAGATATCAACCTGCGAAAATCTTGGTAGAAAGTTGGTAGACAACACAAATCTTCTGATAGTAACAGAAAAAGCCGGTAGAAAGCCTGTTGACATATAAAATTTAATAATGGACGATGGCGAACAGTGTTTCATAATCATGAAGTGCTGTCCGCTATTTTTGTGCCTGAGCGTAAAAAATTGAATACTGCATAAAGCACTTCTTGACGGCTGTCATCTGACAGTCGGTGAGGAGTGCTTTTTCTTTTCTATGAGAATTGTTATCACAGGAGGTTTATCAATGGCAAGAGTTGAGATTGGAGATATTGATTTTCCAAGGCATCAGGAATACAAGTTAGCAAAAATCAGCCGTGAGCTGTTCAGACTCATGATGAATAATCCAAAGTATGATTATGCGACTTTGGAGGAAATGTTCGCATTTGAAGAAATGGAGAACTATGACCCTGCCGAGGTCTGCATGGCGGTCGATGAACTCACAAAAAAAGAGAAATATAACAATCTCCTGCTTGAAATCAAAAAGCCATACGGCAAGGTCTACGCAGTCAACAAAAGACGAATACCCGAAATGATATTCACCTATCAGCCGTGGGGATTCCATGAAATGACAGGTATGTAAACGAGGTGAGAAAATGGACATGGTAATTGAGAAAACTATCGGCGATACAATATGCAGAGTGCATAAAACAGCGGACTTTACGATCCTGAGCAATAAGTTCATCGGTTCGACAAATATCAGCTGTCAGGCAATCACGCTGCTGGCGACTGCTATGGGGCTACCGCACAATTGGAACTACTCCGTAAAGGGGCTTGGAAAAATCTGTGATGTCGGCATTACTGCTATCCGAAATATGCTTGATGAACTGCGGGAATGGGGTTATCTCACCATAACAAAGCTTATGCCCAGTAAGGAAAAGAACTGAAAATAAAGGGTAATATGGTTGTGGCGGATGCACTGAACTGTCAGAAAGAAACAGCAGAAATTATCATAAAGCAGAAAGCTGATTATCTACTTTGTGTTAAGGACAATCATCCGAATTTAAAGAAAGATATCGATGATTATGTGCAGGACATCACTCTCAGAAAGACTATGCAAACGATTTCAAAAACAGAGAAAAACTATGGCAGATTAGAAAAACGGACAGCATTTGTAACAACCAACACAGACCGGCTGGAACAGAAAAAAGATTGGAAAGATTTGAAGTGCATAGAAGCTGTTCATACTGAATTTACAACGAAAAATGGCATTTCAAGCGAATGGCATTATTATATTTCAAGCCGAAAACTAACCGCTGAACAGCTTCTTCATCATGCACGTATGGAATGGTCTATAGAGTCAATGCATTGGCTGCTTGATATACACTTTGAAGAGGATTGGTGCAGAGTTGAAAGCAAAGATGTTCAGCAATGTCTGAATATGTTCCGAAAGGCTGCTATTAATCTTATCAAAAATTTCAAATTGCAGAATAATTCCAAGGCTGCTATCTCCAATATCATGTTTGAATGTCTTATGAAGCCTCAAATGATTTCAAGGGCGATTTCTGAAAATTGATTTCTGTGTCTCATGCAACCTACATTCTGCATTTTTGTGTATCCAATAATCAGACAAAAATTTTGTAAAAAATCTATCACCTTAGAATTTACACATTTTGTGTATGTCCCAAGGGGATTTTTTCTCAGTCGGCTTAGAGTTTAAAAGACATTAATTTTGAACAAGCTTTATTTTTTCAAGAATTTCCCAGCCTGTTAAATCGACAAGTTTTTCTTCTCTGTCGGGAATTGCACGGTTCCATGCGTCATAATAATTTCCGTCAGTTGAAATGATTGAATATACACGGAGAATTGCACTTATTGTGAGTAATTGTATAAATAAGTTCATGTTCCCCGCTGTGCAGACAGAATCTGTTATTTTCATCACTTGTTCCCGAAAGTTTTACACATACAGACTGACCTGTTGCAAGCGTGAGATTTTCTGCTCTGATTTCGGCTGTTTCGCCAAGATTTATACTAATCCTAAATCATATGCATGAAATAATCCAATCTCTATGAGTGATACTCATAATTGTATTGGCAGACAGAGAACAGATAGTATCACAAAGCCTGTCAACAACTTTTGTGAGAGTTCTGAAACACTCGTTTCTGAAACCTTTTTCACGTATCTCTTCCCAAATCTGTTCAATCGGGTTCATCTCAGGTGTATATGGTGGAATAAAAACTATTTCAATGTTTTCGGGAATTGTCAAAGATTTGGATTTATGCCGGCCGGCCCCGTCACATACTGAAATTATTACATCATCAGCATATTTTTTTGAAAGCTCCTGCAAAAACATATTCATGCATTCTGTATCACAATAAGGCATGATGAGGAAGAAACTTTCTCCTGTTAAAGGTTCGACAGCTCCGTAAGCATATCTGTACTCCCTGACATGATGGCACGGCACCGACGGACGAAATCCTTTTTTGCACCAACAATATCTTGGTTTGTTGATACGTCCGAACCCCGCTTCGTCCTGAAACATGAGACGTACTTTTTTGCCGTCTGTTAAATTGTGGAAAACTCGTTTTTCTTCTAATTTTTGGTTAATTTTTTTGAGGCATTTATTGCTTCCTCACTTGCTTTTTTCGGATGTCTGCTTCTTGGCTTTGTCTTTCTCCATCCGTGACGGTGAAGGACGTTGTATATCTGTCCGTGTCCTGTTTCGTGTCCTATCAGCTTATCATAAGCTTTTTTGATTTCGCGTACCTCAACAATCTGTCCGGCTTCTGCTATTTCACCAAACTGCTCCAAAAAATCTGTTTCTTCCTCTAATCTCATGTTATCATGACCTCTTCCTCCTAATTTTGGATTAAGTCCTTCTATTCCATGCTCCGCATACTTCTTTACCCATACTCCTACCTGCTGCACCTTACAGTCAAGTTTCTCCGCTATCATCTGGTATTTCATTCCTTCTCCTACCAACTGTACAGCATACATTCTTCTGTCTTTCTTCTTATCTTTTATTTTCTTCCTGTATTCTTTTATCTCTTTTGCATTCTCTTCTGTGATTATGTACCTGTTTCTCATTTTATCACCCTTTTTTATTATACCACAACGTCTCGTTAATTTC
>JAFYFU010000053.1 GCA_017543595.1 Ruminococcus sp.
AATCAATATGCTGTCGATACAGGAGAGCGTAAAAACCGTTATGATGTGACAATTCTCGTGAATGGTTTTCCGCTGGTGCATATTGAACTGAAAAGGCGTGGAGTGCCTATCCGTGAAGCGTTCAATCAGATAGACCGCTATCAGCGTGACAGCTTTTGGGCAGGCTCAGGGCTGTTTGAGTATGTGCAGATATTTGTTATCTCCAACGGCACGAATACGAAATATTACAGCAACACCACACGCTTCAATGCCGTAAAAGAAGCATGAAAAGCCCGTAAAAAGACCAAAACAAGCAATAGCTTTGAATTTACTTCGTTTTGGGCTGATGCAAATAACAAGGTGATTCCTGACCTTGTGGATTTCACAAAGACCTTTTTCGCAAAGCACACAATCTTAAATATTCTGACGAAATATTGTATTTTCACAAGCGAGGAACTTTTACTTGTCATGCGTCCTTATCAGATAGTCGCAACAGAGCGAATTCTCAACAGAATCGAGATTGCCAATAACTATAAGAAGTATGGTTCAATTGCAGGCGGTGGCTACATCTGGCATACAACAGGAAGCGGAAAAACCTTGACTTCATTCAAGACGGCTCGGCTGGCTTCAAAGCTCGAATATATTGACAAGGTGCTGTTTGTGGTCGATAGAAAAGACCTTGATTATCAGACCATGCGTGAGTATGACAGATTTGAAAAGGGTGCTGCCAACAGCAATACTTCTACCACTGTTCTGAAAAGACAGCTTGAAAATCCTGACTGCCATATTATCATTACAACAATTCAGAAACTTGCTGCATTCATCAAGAAAAATCCGGCTCATGAAGTTTATGAGAAACATATTGTCATTATTTTTGATGAGTGCCACAGAAGCCAATTCGGTGATATGCACCAAGCCATTACTAAGAAATTTAAGAAGTATCATCTGTTTGGATTCACAGGAACACCGATATTTGCGGTAAATTCGGGAACAGGCAAAAATCCTAATCTACGAACAACAGCACAGGCATTCGGTGACAGACTGCACCAATATACCATAGTTGATGCTATCAATGATAAGAATGTTCTTCCGTTTCGTGTGGACTATATCAAGACTATGGACAAGGAAGAAGATATTGAAGATGTCAAGGTATGGGATATTAACCGAGAAAAAGCCTATCTTTCTACAAAAAGAATCACACTTGTAACAGAGTATATCCTTGACCACTTTAATCAGAAGACATATCGGAATGAGCGTACATACAGTTACAATGTCCTGACGAATATTTCCGAGGTTGCAGATGCTAAGAAGCGTGAACAGGTGCAGGAAATCAAGCAAAAGCAGCGAGTCAGCGGTTTCAACTCTATATTTGCAGTCTCCTCGGTGCAGGCAGCAAAGCTCTACTATGAGGAATTTTTAAAGCAAATGACCGCAAATCCTGAAAAAGCTCTTAAAATCGCTGTGATTTACAGCTATGGGACAAACGAAGAAGAACAGAACGGCTTTTTAGAGGAAGAAAATCCGGAAGATACTTCTGCACTTGATTCCCCTTCGAGAGATTTCCTTGAAAAAGCTATTTTCGATTACAACAAGCAATTTAACACAAATTACGACACATCAAGCGACAAATTCCAGAGTTACTATAAAGATGTATCTCTCCGTATGAAAAACAAGGAGCTTGACTTGCTGATAGTAGTCAATATGTTCCTGACTGGTTTTGATGCTACCACGCTCAATACACTATGGGTGGATAAAAACCTAAAAATGCATGGCTTGATACAGGCTTACAGCCGTACCAACCGCATACTTAATTCTATTAAAACGTTTGGTAATATTGTATGTTTCAGGGCATTGCAGAAGCGAACAGATGCAGCTATTGCTCTTTTTGGTGATAAAGCAGCAGGCGGTATTGTGACTTTGCAAAGCTTCAATGATTACTACAACGGTTATGAAGATGATAAGGGTAAGCACATAGACGGCTATGTGGATATGATAGACAAGCTTCAGAAAAATTTTCCGCTTGATGAGCCGCAGATTGTGGGAGAAGAACGACAAAAGGAATTTATTGCTCTGCTTGGTGCTGTCCTGCGTATGCGTAATCTGCTTGTAAGCTTTGACGAATTTAAAGGTAGAGAAATTATTTCAGAGAGAAATTTTCAGGACTATCTGGGACGGTATCAAGATTTGCATGATGAGTGGAAGGCTCGCCGTGAAAGAGGTGAGCTGACCGATATTGATGATGATATTGTTTTTGAAATTGAGCTTATCAAACAGATAGAAATCAATATTGACTATATCCTTATGCTTGTAACAAAATATCACGATAGTCACTGTATGGATAAAGAAATGCTTATCACCATTCAGAAAGCTGTTGACTCCAGCCCAGAACTGAGAAGCAAAAAAGACCTTATTGAAAATTTCATCAATGATGTCAACGATGTTGATGATGTTAT
>JAFYFU010000054.1 GCA_017543595.1 Ruminococcus sp.
CAAGGGCAAAATCTTCCTCTTATTTAAAATCGTCAAATTTGCGCTTTTAGGCTTGCCGTTTCGTTCTCTCCGCTATGCTTCGTTCACTCTCACGGCAAGACGCAAATTTTCCTCTTAAATTAAATGCTGTAATCAATGGTTCTTTCGTCAATAACTCGTCTTGACTTGTGTTCGGAACGTGTATTGAGTCTGCCGTCGGGGTGAACGATAACCTTTGCAGGCTTTACACCGATACGGGCTTTGAGGGCTGCGGAAACTTCTGCTGCAACCTCATCATCAGTCTTGGGATTATCAGTATTTTTCTCTATTTCAACGGCATATTTGTTTGTGAAATCCTTTTCAAAGATTCTGATAAGATATTCGCCTGTGATACCGCTCTGTTCACGGATAACAGCCTCTATATCGCTGGGGAATACGTTTACTGCGGAAACAATGAACATATCATCTTTTCTGCCGAGAATACTTATTCTTCCGTGAGTACGTCCGCAGCGGCACTTTGTAGTATCAATGCGTCCTATATCGCCTGTCTTGAATCTTATGAGAGGTCTTGCGTGCTTGCGGAGAGTTGTAAATACAAGTTCGCCTGTCTGACCGGGTTCAAGAACTTCTCCCGTATGGATATCAACTGTTTCGACAAGAATATGATTCTCTGCGATATGAAGTCCGTCATGGTATTCGCACTGTGCGGCACAAGCTCCGAATATATCCGAAAGACCGTAGAAATCGAAAACTTCCGCACCCCATATTTCTTCAATGGCTTTTCTTGTTGCATCAATTGAACCGCCGAGTTCTCCCGCAACAATTATTTTCTTTATATTGAAATCCTTTTTCGGGTCATAGCCTGCTTTGAGGGCTTTTTCTCCCAACTGCCAAGCATAAGACGGAGAAGTCCAGATAACAGTTGGCTTATAAGTTTTAAGTATGAACAAAAGTCTTTCACTTGGAAGTGTTCCGCCCCAGATACACAAAGCACCGAGATTCTGTGCGCCGATTACATCAGGACCGCCGACATAAAGCGAGAAATTCAAAGCGTGTACATAGCGGTCTGTGGGTCTCATTCCCACCTGCCAGAACCAGCGTGATTCTGTTTCCTGAAATTCATCAAAGTCTTTCTTTGTAAAGGGACTCATTGTGGGAACACCTGTTGAACCCGATGATGTTGAAATAAACACTACATCTTCTTCGGGAACGGCACAAAGTTCTCCGAGGAATGAACCTACGCCCTGAGTGTCACGCTGAGTTTTCTTGTTTATGAACGGGAATTTCTCAATATCTTTGAGAGTTTTTATATCTTCGGGCTTAACGCCTGCCTCATCAAACGAACGCTTGTAATAAGGTGCGTTGTCGTAAGCGAATTTAACTATTTCCTTCAAATCTTCGAGCTGTTTCTTTTCAAGCTCCTCACGGGGGAGAGTTTCAAGCTCCTCGTCCCAGAATTTATTATTTACATCTCTGCTCATTATATTTCCTCCTATTTAAAGTCGTCAGATTTTGCCTTTTAAGGCTTGACACATTCACTCAAAAATCAAAGATTTTTTCGTTCATTTGTGTCAAGGGCAAAATCTTCCTCCTGTTCAATCCAACCTTGAATTTACATTAATTCTATCTGTTTGGTATGATATAATTATACAACGGTTTTTCCGATTTGTCCAATACCTGAGTTTTATATTAAGTTATAGGTTTTACCTATAACTGAAAGTCTTTTCGATATGCTCCCATTTTTTATCACGGGAATCGGCTATAATTTTTATATCCTCATCTGTAAGGTGCTTGAATCTTCCTTGTTTTCTGAGATATTCCTCTACGGAAGAAAATTCTTTCGGCTTATGGTTCAAAGTAAATTCGCCGTTTTCGTACTCGGCAAGATACCAGAGTCCGCAGTCAACGACTTTCCTTGCAATTTCAACAGTTTTGTCGGGAGCAACTCCCCAGCCTGTCGGACAGGGCGCAATTACGTGAATATATTTAGTTCCCTGAATTTTTGAGGCTTTCTGAACCTTTGCGATAAAATCATTCAGATAGCCTATGCTTGCGGTTGCCGCATAGGGAATATCATGGGCGGCAGCTATTTCAAACATATTCTTCTTGGGACGGATATTTCCGTGAATATTTTTTCCTGCGGGAGTAGTAGTGGTTTTTGCTCCGAAAGGTGTCAGACCGCTTTTCTGTATTCCCGTATTCATATAAGCCTCATTGTCATAGCATATATAAATTATATTGTCGTTTCTGTCAATAGCACCTGAAAGTGCCTGTATACCGATATCAGCCGTTCCGCCGTCACCTGCAAATCCGACTGCCGTAAAATCTTTATAACCCTTTGCCCTTAAACCTGCCTCAACGCCCGTAAGCATGGAAGCCGTTCCTGCAAATGTTGAAATTATAGAGTTATTTGAAAAGCATAACTGCGGAAAATTAAATCCTACTGCCGACATACAGCCTGCCGGAAGTACCGAAACGGTTTTTTCTCCGAGAGATTTAAGTGCAATTCTCACGGCAAGACTTCCGCCGCAGCCTGCACAGGCTTTGTGACCGTAAAAAAATTCCTCACGGGATATACTTTCTGCGACTTTATTTGCCATTGTTTTCTCCCCCTATGCCGATAAAATTAACGCTGTCAGTGCCGTTTTGGATATCGCTGTATATTTTCTCAATATCAGATGCGGAGATATTTTTTCCTCCGAGACCGCCAATGAAATTATAGCCCCTGACATTTATTCCTGATTTTTTAAGTGCGGAATTTACATTCGTGAAAACAGTTCCCTCATTACCGAAACTTATATCTTTTTCAAGGACGGCATAAGCCTTTGCATTTTTGAGAACTTCCGAAATTTCCTCATTCGGGAAAGGTCTTATGTAACGCAGACGGACAACTCCTGCCTTAATGCCGTTTTTACGCAGTTTATCCGCAGTTTCACGGCAAAGCCCCGCAATACTTCCGAGAGTTACTATAATATATTCGGCATCATCTGTCAGATAATTTTCAATAAGTCCCGTGTATCTTCTTCCGAATATTTCCGCAAATTCGTTTTCAGTCTGCTTTATGACTTCCCTTGCGGAGAGAATACCCTCATGTTCTTTATATTTAAAAATATAATTTGTATCGGGACCTGCCGAAAATGCCATGTTTTTCGGGTTGTCGAAATCAAAGCGGTTATCGGTTTCATAAGGCGGAAGAAATTTATCAGCCTGTTCCCGTTCGGGAATGTCAACCGTTTCATATGTATGAGTAAGCACAAAGCCGTCAAGATTCGCCATAAACGGCGTTGAAACTTTCTTGTTTTCGGCAATTTTATAACTCATCAAAGCGAGGTCAAGAGCCTCCTGTGCATTTTCCGCATAAGCCTGAATCCAACCGCTGTCAAGCTGTGAAAGGCTGTCTCTCTGGTCGCCGTAGATATTCCAAGGGAGAGCCGTTGAACGGTCCGCATTCATCATAACTATCGGAAAACGTCCGCCCGATGCGTAATAAAGACATTCAGCCATGTAAAGCAAGCCCTGAGATGATGTGGCTGTAAACGCCCTTGCTCCTGCGGCACTTGCTCCAATTGCACATGAAAGTGCGGAATGTTCGGATTCAACATGAATATATTCGGCGGAAAGACTTCCGTCCTCAACCATTTCCGAAAGACGCTCCACAACGATTGTCTGCGGAGTTATGGGATATGCGGAAATCACCTGCGGACGGGCAAGGCGTATTCCCTCCGCAAAAGCTTCATTACCAGATAAAAATTTTTTCATTTGCGTTCCGCCTCCGTTTCTATTGCACCCACTCTGCATATTCCTGCACATATTCCGCAGCCTTTGCAGAAATCATAATCAATTTCAGCTTTTTTATTTTTTATTGAAATAACGCCGTCGGGACAGTACAGATAACACTGTTCGCAGCCCACACATTTATCCTGATTTATGACAGGTCTTATGCTTCTCCAACCGCTGTTGACGGTAACGAGATAACCTGCCTCAAAAGAAGTATTTTTGGGTACTTCACTGAAATCAAAAGATTTTTTCTCTCTGATATAGGGTTTCATTCCGTCACCTCCTCAACGGCTTTAAGAAAAGCATTTATATTTCTCTCCTGAATTTTCTGCGGCATATATTCCTTTACGGCACGGACAGCATTTTCAGGGGAAATAATTTCCGAAATTCCGACAAGCAGTCCGAACATTACGGTATTTACAGTGGGCAGACGAAATTCAGATGCAATTTTTTCGGCATCGAAAGTCTTTGTATTCTCAATCTCGGATTTTGAATTTACAAGTATTTTTCCGTTGTCTTTCAGGAAATTCTTTATATCTTCCGTATAAAGCGTATCATCAAGAATAACTATATAATCAGCCTTTTCCGTCTGACTTCTGTCAGCAACGGGCTTTGAATTGAGCTTTGTAAAAGCTTTTACGGGTGCGCCTCTGCGTTCGGGTCCGAATGACGGAAATGCAAGGGCATATTTTTCATTATCGAGCGTATAGGCAGCTCCGAGGAGTTTGGCGGCTGTAAAAGCACCCTGTCCGCCTCGTCCGAGCCAGATTATTTCTTTCATACTTACTCCTTATTTAAAGTCGTCAAATTTGTGCTTTCGGGCTTGACTATTATTTAAAATGGGGGGGAGCCGCCCTTTGTAATCTTGTGCTTTCGTTCACTTCGCTTTGCTGCGTTCACTTTCAGCACAATGGGCGGCTTTGTCCCCCCCAAGCCCCCCTTATTCAGTATGTTTTAATTATATACCTGTCTGTATATTCTGTCCAATACAAAAGAATAATTTCGGGTTATAGGTAAAATCTATATGCCGAGGTACTCTTTCAGTTCGCTGATATATATTTCAGCCATTTTGCTTAAAATAACATTTTTCAGCGTTATATAGCCTATTTCCATTAATTCATCATTTTCTGTTTCAAAAGGCACGGCAATATAGTCGCTTCCGTTGAGTTCTTCGCAGATTATTCCCGAACATAAAGTATAGCCGTTCAGCCCTATCATAAGATTAAGCATTGTTGCACGGTCATTCGCCTTTATGGTTCTCTGATAGTCATTTGTGCTGAGTATTTCCTCGGCAAGATAGAAAGTGCTGTTGTCGCCCTGTTCAAACGAAAGACATGGATAATCCGCAAGCTGTTCAAAGCTTATTTTATCCTGATTTGCAAGGGGGTGACCCTTCCATAAATAAACATACGGAGAACATTTCGTCAGCGCATGAAATTCAAGACCGTTTGATTTCAGCAATTTTGTAAGGGATTTTCTGTTGAAATCATTGAGATATATTATTCCTATTTCGCTCCTGAGCGTTGCGACATCGCTTATAATTTCTGCGGTTTTTGTTTCACGGACGGCAAATTCATATTTTGCGGTATCAAATTTTTTAACCATTTCGACAAAAGCTTTCACCGCAAAAGAATAATGCTGTGTGGAAACTCCGAATTTCTTTTTTATTTTTCCTTTTCCCGTATATTTTTCCGAGAGAATATCAAACTGTCCGACAACCTGACGGGCATAGAGAAGAAATTCCGCACCGTCATTTGTCAGCGTAACGCCTCTGCCTGTTCTGTTGAATATTTTTATTTCTGTTTCCTTTTCGAGTTCCTGAACAGAGGCAGTCAGGGACGGCTGGGAAACGTAAAGCTGTTCGGCAGCTTTATTCATAGAACCTGTTTCCGCTATTGCAAGAACATATTTCAATTGCTGTAAAGTCATAACTACTCCTTATTTAAAATCGTCAGATTTTGCCTTTTGTGGCTTGACACATTCACTCAAAAATCAAAGATTTTTTCGTTCATTTGTGTCAAGGGCAAAATCTTCCTCTTATCTGGAATGGGGGGAGCCGCCCTTTGGGGCTTGCCTATTCACTCACTTCGTAAACTACGTTCGTTCATACGGCAAGGGGCGGCTTTATCCCCCCAAGCCCCCCTGTTAATAAAGTCCTGTGCTGAAATACCTGTCGCCACGGTCAGGGAAAACCGTAACTATATTTCCTTTTGCACCGCTTTCAATTAATTTCAGGACTGCCGCCATAGCTGCCCCCGAAGAAGAACCTGCAATTATTCCCTCTGTCTTTGCGAGAAGTCTTGCCGTACCGAAAGATTCCTCATCATTTACCTTTATCACATCATCAACAAGGGACATATCCATAGTATCTGCGATAAAGTCATTTCCGATACCTTCAATATTATAATCTGCGTGTTCGCCACCGCCCATAGTTGAACCAACGGGGTCTGCGAGAATACCTTTTGTATCGGAATTTCTCTCTTTGATATATTTTAAGATTCCCGTATAAGTTCCTCCGCTTCCCGCACCTGCGACAACGTAATCAATTTTTCCGTCAAGGGCTTCAAAAATTTCTCTGCCTGTTGTTTCGTAATGTGCGAGGGGATTGCTTTGATTTTTAAACTGTTCAAGGGAAATTGAATCGGGTATTTTTGCCTTTATTTCCTCAGCTTTTCTGACTGCGCCGAGCATACCCTCCTCACGGGGAGTATTTACCACTTCCGCACCAAGCGCACGGAGGAGAGCCTGTTTTTCTGCGGAAAATTTCGTAGGGACAACGAAAATTATTTTATATCCCCTGTTGAGTGCCGCAAAAGCTATTCCAAGTCCTGTATTTCCTGCCGTAGCCTCAACGATAGTACCGCCCTTTTTGAGAAGTCCTTTTTTCTCCGCATCATTTATCATATAAAGTCCTGTGCGGTCTTTTACACTTCCTGACGGATTCCATAATTCAAGCTTTGCGAAAACATTGACATCATTATTTTTTACTATATTTCCGAGCCTTACAAGAGGAGTATTTCCTATCAAATCCTGCATTGAATCATAATATCTCATGTCAGCACCTCATTTAATTTCGGCTTTTTCAACAGCCTGAGCGATATCCGAAAGAATATCATCAATATTTTCTATTCCGACAGAAAGTCTTATAAGCCCGTCCGTTATGCCGACTTTTTTTCTTATATCCGCAGTAATGGAGGCGTGTGTCATGGTTGAGGGGTGGCATACAAGGGATTCAACTCCGCCGAGACTTTCCGCAAGGGATACAAGTTCAAGGCTTTCAAAAAACTTTTCTATATCATAATTTTCATTCAGTTCAAAGGAAATCATCGCACCGCCGTTTTTAGCCTGTCTTTTATTTGTTTCGTAGCCCTGAGAATTTTCAAGTCCGGGATAGTAAACATTTTTTACAGCCTTGTGATTTGAGAGAAATTCCGCAGTTTTTTCGGCATTGTAAACGTGTCTGTCCATGCGTACCGCAAGAGTTTTTATTCCCCTGATAAGCAGGAATGAATCAAAAGGCGCAAGCACTCCGCCTGTCGAGTTCTGTATAAAGGCGATTTTTTCGGCAGGTTCCTGAGAATTTACCACTGCAAGACCCGAAACCACATCGCTGTGACCGCCGAGATATTTTGTTGCACTGTGGACAACTATATCCGCACCGAGTTCAAGGGGCTTTTGCAGATAAGGTGTCATGAAAGTATTGTCAACTATGACAAGAAGTCCGTGTTTGTGAGATATTTCCGCAACAGCTTTAATATCCGTAACTGTCATGAGAGGATTTGCGGGGCTTTCAATGATTACAGCCTTTACATCATCGGTTATCTGAGTTTCATAGACCGAAGTATCAGCGGTATCGGCAATTGTATAATTTATTGAAAAATGATTGAATACCTTGTCGAGAAGTCTGAAAGTTCCGCCGTAAACGTTGCTTGAAATAAGAACTCTGTCACCGCTTTTCAGAAGGCTTAAAACTGCTGTAAGTGCTGCCATTCCCGAAGCAAATGCAAAGCCTGCATAACCGCCTTCAAGTTCTGCGATAAGTTTTTCGAGAGCCTCACGGGTGGGATTTCCCGTACGTGAATACTCATAGCCACGCATTTTTCCGAGACCGTCCTGCTTGTAAGTTGAAGTCTGATATATGGGAACATTGACTGCGCCTGTGCGCTCATCAATTGAAATTCCGCCGTGTATAAGTGCTGTTTCTGTATTTAAAAATTTACTCATAATAATTCTCCTTATTTAAAATCGTCAGATTTGCGCTTTTCAGGCTTGCGCTTTCATTCACTACGCTGTCGCTCCGTTCATTCTCAGCGCAAGGCGCAAATCTTCCTCTTATCTAAAATTGGGATTTCCAATCCCTCCATATTATTCAAACACATATCCTGCCGTATAAGTTGCGGATATAAGGCTTACGTTTTCAAAAGCCTTTAAATTGTCTTTCCGCCCGTCAAAATATTCTCTCTGGACTTTTTCGGGGGACATATATGTATCTATCTGGAATCCGAGGGAATAAAGCGTACGGGAAACTTCATTGTAATCAAATCCGCCACGCATTACTTCTCCGAGAGATTCCGTTATATTTTCAAGCTTTTCGACTCTGCGGGGGAAATTCCCCGTTTTTATCGGATAGTCAAATACCACGACACTTCCGAGTGCAGAAAGTTCGGACATCTGCCTTAATGTATCCGCAAATACATCAAGCGTCAGATAATAGGAAACTCCCAGTATGCTGAAAAACGTCTTTTTATTCGGGTCAAATCCCGATTCGACAAGCTTTTCGCACATTCGCTCATTTTCAAAATCAACGGGGACATAGTGAATATTTTTGGGAATATTCCATTCAAGATTCTTTATTTTTTCGAGTTTGTATCTCTGTGTGTCGGGGTGGTCTATTTCAAACACTTCAATATTTTCGTTATCGTTTCTGAATGAAAAAGTATCCGAACCCGCACCGCAGATTACATACTGAATCTTTTCGTTTTCCTCTGCGAAATCCGCAAGCCTGCTCTCCGAAAAATGTATTCTTGAAAGCGGTATAGGGGCGAAATATTCGGTTATTATCTGTTCGGTGTCGTCCCTTGAAAACTGCTGTGAATTGTCAAATCCCCTGCTTATCATGTCATATATGCCGTCATATTCTTCCTTGCCCATAAAATCAAAGGCAAGATAATCGTCATAAATTTTCTGTCTGGAATGGTTTGAGTGCCATGCCCTCACAAAAGCGCATATCTTTGCGGTAACGCTTTCTCTCTTATCTACCATAAAAACCTCCATAAAAAATGCGTGAAATACAAACGCACTTCACGCACAGAATCATACTCGCAGACATCAGAAAAAGACGCAACATCGCTGAGCATGGGGTCGCAAAGTACGGCAGCAGTTCATTATACACATACAACAACACATAATGTAATTTCTCATGTTCAGCACTCCTTTTCATAAATTTACTGTATTCCTATCGGAACTGTATGTATTATATCACATCATTCATAGAATGTCAATAGGTTTTATCTATATTCGGCGATAGTTATAAAAAAATCTTATAATCGGCGGATATATTATTGACATTTCAGGAAAAATATGCTAAAATACTGTCTTGTGGAGGTGTTTTTTTATGTACTGGGATAAAATCTCATCATTTTATGACCTGTTTGAAAACATATACAACGACAGTGTATATCTCAATACGGGAAAATTCGTTGCCAATGAAATAAACCCCGATGACCGTGTTCTTGAATGTGCCTGCGGAACAGGTGCTATAAGCGTTCATATTGCTCCCGTGTGCAAGAGCCTTATTGTTACTGATATGTCTGTCGGTATGCTCAGACAGGCTGAGAAAAAATTAAAAAAATTCTCAAATGTAAAAATAGGAAAAGCCGATATGACTGCCCTGAAATGCAAGGACAATTCTTTTGATAAAGTCGTTGCGGGAAATGTAATTCATTTGCTTGACAATCCCGAAGACGTTGTGAAGGAACTCGTCCGTGTCTGCAAGCCCAACGGCAAAATTATAATTCCCACTTATTTTAATATAAACAAGGGAAAATCAAGCTTTGTCGTAAAGCTTATAAATATCATGGGTGCAAATTTCAAGAGATATTTTGACCTCGATTCATACAAGAAATTTTTCGCAGACGCAGGCTACGAAAATGTAAAATTCCAAGTCGTAGAGGGTAAAATGCCCTGTGCCGTTGCGGTTATCACAAAATAGCAAAAAAGCCAAAGAACGTACATTTACCGCTCTTTGGCTTTATCATTTCACTGTTATTATTCATCTTTTCCACCTAAGCAGATGATTCTGCAATTTATTAAACAAAAATGTTACTGCTATTACTACAAATCCTATGACGAGAAGTCCTGTTATTGTCCTTGTATAGTCGCCGAAATCGGAATAATATTTTACATAATAACCCATTCCGTCCCTTGCGCCTATCATCTCCGCAGAAGTCAGAAGTATGAACGATACGCTTAATCCCTGATTGCAGCCGAGAAATATCTGCTGTAAAGATGCGGGAAGTATAACGCTGAAAAGCATTTCGGGCTTGCTTACGTTGAGAACCTTTGCGGAATCAATTATTTTCTTGTCAACTCCGAGAACTCCGCTCATTGTTCCTGCAAATACGGGCCAGAACGTTGCAAGGAATATTACAAATACGGACACTGATTTAAATGTCGGCAAAAGTGCTATTCCGTAGGGAATATAAACTATCGGCGGTATCGAACTGAAAAATTTTGTTATATATGTTGCCGCACTTCCTATTCTTGCGCTCCAACCTATAAACAATCCCAGCGGTACGGCAACGGCTACCGCAAGAATAAAGCCTTTAAGCGTTGTTCCGAGAGAACTCAGAACGTTTGTGCCTATTTTGTCTTTGTCTTCTATGAACTGATGAATTACTTTTCCGGGAGCAGGAAAAAGCATATCATTTAATATATTATATTTCGCAGTTGCAAGTGACCATACAGCAAGCAGTACATATATAAAGCCTGCTATGTCAAGCAGAAGCGAAAGAGAACGCTCATTTTTTGAAAATGCAGAAACAGCAAGGACAATTGCCTCAATGCCAACTGCAAAAGTAATTAACGAATTTGTAAATACATCTTTTGTTGACCTGTCGGGGAGAAACTGTATGAGTACAAGCAGTATAAACAGAAGATGTGTAATTCTGAGACAGCGTTTTTTCAGTGTCATATTACCACCTCATCTCCGCCTATACGTTCGGCTATATCATTGTAGAGAAGTGAAAGAAGTCTGTTTCTGAATTTTCCGTACTCATCTGTTTTAACGAGTTCCGCACGGTTTCTCGGACGTTCAAAAGGTACATTCACAACTTCATGCACTGTTCCGGGGTGTGCCGTGAGGACTACTATTTTATCGGATAAGAGTATAGCCTCATCAATGTCATGAGTTACGAAAACGACAGTTTTGCGTTCTTCCCTGCCGTCACCCTCCCAGAGTTTCAGAAGAAGTTCCTGCAAAATTATTCTGTTTTTTGCGTCAATTGCGCTGAAAGGTTCGTCCATGAGGAGAATTTCAGTATTCATAGCCAAAGCCCTTGCAATAGCCGCTCTCTGCTGCATACCGCCCGAAAGCTGTGAAGGGTATTTGTTTCCGAAACCTGCAAGACCGACTTTATTGAGAAATTCATCTGCAATTTCGGAACGTTCACTTCTTTTAATATCGTGCCTTGACTGTTTGATTCCAAATTCTATATTTTTCTTTGTGGTAAACCACGGGAAGAGCGAATAGTGCTGAAACACTACTCCTCTTTCTCTGCCTGTTCCGTGGAGTTCTTTTCCGTCTATCTGAACCGAACCGCCTGCGGGGGCGTAAAGCCCCTCCAAAACGCTTAAAAGCGTGGACTTTCCGCAGCCGCTTGCGCCGATAACACTGACAAATTCGCCTTTTCCGACACCGAAAGAAACATCATGGAGAGCATTGAACTGCTTTCTGTTTTCAGTGTAGTTTACGGTAAGGTTCTTTATTTCAATCTTATTCGTAGTCATCAAAATGCTCCTTTAAAGAATTGTAAATATCATCGGAACCTTCGGCAAGAATACTGTCGAGAGCCTCCTTGTAAATGTCTGTATTGTAATGCGGTTCAATGTCAAAATCTTCCGTATAGCCGAGTTCGACAATTGTATCTTTGAGAGTAATTGTACCCTGCTTGTCGGGGTCGGGACTTGACACGCTGTATCCGCCGTAAACCTCTGTATCTATAAATTCTTCATCTATGTCTATGTATTCTTTTACATCTTTTACAGTTTTTTCATGGTCCGTCTGTGTGAAATGATAAGCCTTTATAAATGCACGCTCAATGGCTGTGTATGTGTTCGGCAAATCACTGAGTGCGGAAGTCTTTGCAACCTGACGGCAGCAAGGCTGATTTTGAAGTGCTTCTTCGTGGGCGCAGTAGTAAACTACTTTGTAGCCCTGAGATTTTGCAAGAGATGTATAGGGAGAATATGCTGACGCAGCATCTATTGTATCGTTGAGAAGTGCCGCATATGCATCTTTCTGGCTGTCAAAATAAACTATATTTACCTTGTCATCGCCCTCGCCTATTTCTATATTTGCATTTTTGAGAAGTATCTGCAATTCTGCGTCCTGAACGCTGTTCTTTACAGATGCAACATTTCTTCCTCTGAGTACTTCAACTCCGAGTTCGTCCTCATCGGCAAATTCTGATTTTATAACATAGCCGTGACCATTTGTCATAGCTCCGCCGAAAACTGATATGTCATGTCCCTGACTTTCAAATGTAAGTGTCGGTACAGAGCCGATAAATGCAACATCAAGCTTATCGGATTCAAGACCGTTTACAAGTTCGGCTGCACTTGAAAACTGTGTGAGTGTCACGTTAAGACCCTCATCTTTGAAATAGCCTTCTTCCTGTGCGACAAATGCAAGCAGATGAGCCGTTGAATTGAGATAACCTATGTTTATATCTGTTTTTTCAAGTTCGCCCGTAACGGCAACAGCGTCATCTCCGCAGCAGTCGGCAGGTTCGGAGCAGCAGTCTTTCTCTCCGTCTTTGCAGCAGTCTTTTTCTTCTGTGTTTTCTTCTTCTGTGTTTTCTTCTGATGTTTCTTTATTTTCGTCAGTTTTGGAAGAAACAGCCTCACTTGAAGATTGTGTTGCTGTCTCGGTGGAACTGTTGAACGCTCCGCAGCCTGTGAGCAGTGAAAGCACTGCAAGAATCGAAATTATTTTAGCTTTGTTTCTCATATTTATCACCTTTCAAATTATAAGTATTTTTTTTGTCGGATTCAGTTACAACATCGCATTCGCTCCGAATTGGTGATATTTCTGTAATTCTTCATATCAATCACTCCTGTTTTTGTTTGCATATAAATCATATCATGTTTGTATGCATTTGTCCAATACCAAAGGATTATCATTGATTATAGATTTTCCTTATAACCGAAAGTGTGAAAATACAAAAAAATAAGCGTTTCCTCATATGAGAAAACGCTTATATGCATGGAGCTGATGATCGGACTTGAACCGACGACCTACGCCTTACCAAGGCGTTGCGCTACCGACTGTGCCACATCAGCATCAACAAATAATATTATACATTAACGGAATATAAAAGTCAAGGGCTTTATACATATTTTTTTGTTTTAACTAAATAATCCTTGACATTTTTTTATTTTTGTGGTATTATAATCTTGTGTCATATTAATAACAGGGGGCTTAATTTTAAATATGCAGGAAATTGAAAAATTATTTGAAACTGTCGAAAAAAGTACGGAAAATGAGTATTACAGCTATGATGCCGATTTTTTTCATCTCTTTGAAAATATCCTGAAAAATGCTCCCGACTGCACTTTTGCAAGAGTCTATATAATGCTGGACAACTGGCTCGGTATTTCAATGCGTGACGGCGTATGGACTTTTTACGAAAGTTTCGCAGGAAACAGAGGTCTTAAAGATACTGTTGACTATCTTAATTATATAGGCGAAAAGCAAATGGCTGTGGTGTTTGCCTACGGGATTCACCCGTATAACGACAAGGAATTTGACGGTTTGCATTATCCGCTTGAATGGATTGACGATTCAGACGAAATTGACGACTGGATTTCCGCAAACGAAAATAAAATAATAAATGTTCAGAAAAATATTATTTTATCGAACAAGGAAATAATAAAAAGCATAAACAGCAAAACAAAGGGATTTTTTAAATAATTTTCCCTTTTGATATAAAATAAAAGGAGAATAAGTTAAATGACTATTTTTGAAGAACTTAAACGCAGAGGACTTCTTGCACAGCTTACCGATGAAAAAGAAATTGAAGAACTTATCAATGCGGGAAAAGCTACTTTCTACATAGGCTTTGACCCTACGGCGGATTCCCTCCATGTGGGACATTTTATGGCTCTCTGCCTTATGAAACGTTTGCAGGAGGCAGGCAACAAGCCTATTGTATTAATCGGCGGAGGTACTGCCATGATTGGCGACCCGTCAGGAAAATCCGATATGCGTAAGATGATGACCGCTGAAACAATTCAGCATAACGTTGAATGTTTCAAAAAGCAGATGAGCAGATTTATTGATTTCGGTGAGGACAAGGCAATTATAGTTAACAATGCTGACTGGCTCATGAATCTTAATTATATAAACCTTCTCCGTGAAGTTGGCGTGCATTTCAGCGTAAACCGTATGCTTTCACATGAATGTTACAAGCAGAGAATGGAAAGAGGTCTGACATTCCTTGAATTTAACTACATGATAATGCAGAGCTACGATTTCCTTGAACTTTTCCAGAAATACGGCTGTAATATGCAGTTCGGCGGTGATGACCAGTGGGCTAATATGCTCGGCGGTACTGAACTCATAAGAAGAAAACTCGGAAAAGACGCTTATGCAATGACTATTACTCTCCTCTTAAATTCAGAGGGAAAGAAAATGGGCAAAACAGAAAAAGGCGCAGTATGGCTTGATGCGGAAAAAACAAGCCCCTACGAATTTTTCCAGTATTGGAGAAACGTTGCGGACGCTGATGTTATAAAATGCCTTAAAATGCTCACTTTCGTACCCGTTGAACAGATTGAGGAAATGGAACAGCACATGGAAGGCGCAGAATTTAACAAGGCTAAGGAACTCCTCGCATACGAACTCGCAAAACTCGTTCACGGCAAGGAAGAAGCTGACAAAGCTCTCGAATCCGCAAAGGCTCTCTTTGGCGGAAACGGTTCCGATGAAAATATGCCCACCGCAGAAATATCCGCAGACGAACTCACTGACGGAAAAATAGGACTTCTTACAGCTCTTGTAAAGGCAGGTCTTGCACCGTCAATTTCAGAGGCACGCAGACTTGTTCAGCAGGGTGGAATCACTGTCGATGATGTTAAAATTTCAGACCCCAAGGCACAGATTGCTCCTGACGGCGTAATTATCCGCAAGGGCAAAAAAGCTTTCAAGAAAATAATTGTAAAATAATTCCAGAGGATATACGAATGTTTGACTTTGTTAACAAGAAAAAATTTTACAGAAATTTCTTTATAAGAAAATTTATAAGAATTTCCCGTGAAATCGTCTATTTTACGGACGGAATCAAAGACATAAAAATCTGCGGCTGTTCCCTTGTAAAATATGTACCGTCACTTTACAGAAAAAGCATGGGCGCAACAGGCAGTCAGTCAACCAGTTACCGGATTCTTGACGAAATATTCAGGGGCGCATCTTTCAGCGAAAATGATAACTTTATTGACGTAGGCTGCGGAAAAGGCAGAATCCTTGCGTATATGGTCGGCAAAGGTCATAAGTTTCCCCTGAACGGTGTGGAACTTAATGAAGATGTTGCGAAATATGCTCAAAATTGGGCGGCAAGATACAACAATATAAACATCATAAACGGAAGCGCATTTGACTTGGACTACAACAAATATACAGTGCTTTTCATGGGTCGTCCGTTTGAACCCGAAATGTTTTATCAGTTTATTGACAAACTTGAAAATGAACTTGTACACCCGATAAAATTATATTACTGGGTAGACCAGCAAAGCGGCGACTATCTCAATGACAGAAAAGGCTGGACTATGCTGAAACGTGAGAAAATTTTCACAAAAAAAGGATTTTTTCTTGCTCAGGTACCGCAGAGATATTCAATATGGACATATGACCCGAACGAAAAATAATAAAAAAGGCTCTCATCTGAGAGCCTTTATTTTTTAAAGCGGTAATTTCTTTACAACGCCTGCATCATACAACTGAATCGCAGCGGCATCTTTTCCCGTAACACCTGCCTCACCGTCAGCATCAGCATTTTTTCTTGCCTGTTCGTCAAGCGGGAATTTTTCGGAATTAGCCAGATATTGCAGAATAGCAACTGCATCGGAAATTGTAACATTTCCGTCAAGATTAGCGTCACCGCATACAACATTATCTCCCGAAACTTCTGCTGTCGTAACAGTAGTTGTTGTATTTTCGGAAGTAGCTGTTATCTTGGTTGTTGTGGTTGTTGTAGTTGTCTGAGGTGTTTCTTCCTTTGAGGGGGTTGAGTTTCCGCCCGAATAGTAATCGCCCAGAGAAATACCGTTTGCACCGATTTTGATTTTATGGTCAAGGCTTATGAATTTGCCGTTTTCGTCCTGCCAGAGTGCAGGCTTTACAAATTCATATTTAACTTCGTCCCATTTTTCAAAGTTATCATAGACAAGTCCGCCCGTATCGGAGGAATTTTCATTGAAGCACCAGAAAGTGTGATGTATATGCATATCTATCATATAATCTCTTATTTCCTGTAACCAGTGGCGGTTTTCGCCTGTTTTGTCGTGTTCCTCATCGACCCAGCCGCCCCATTCTCCCATGAGGAGCGGAGCGATTTTATCCTCAACGATAAATGCCCATGAACCGTACCAGTAATCATCAAGGAGTGTTTCACGGCTGAAAGTTTTTGTATCATCTTTTAAGTAAAACCATTCCTGCGGGTGAACTTCCGGACCGTAATCGTGCGGAGAATATACAAGCTGGCTCTGATATTTACCCAAATCAATGGGATAGTCCCTTACGCCACGGAGATTTCCGCCCCACCATGCGCCCCAGATTTTACTCGGCTTTCCGTAGTTCGCATAATCAACCGATGGAGTTGACCAGTCTGCACCCTCATCAAATTTCGGATAACATTCAATTCCCTCAACCATTATGAGGAGATTGGGATTCTGTGAGAGACAAGCCGCTGCACCACGTTCTGCGGCATATTTCCAGTTGTTCAAATCGGTTGAATTGTCCCACTTTGCAAATTTTCCTTCTTCGGGCTTGCCGTGGGGTTCATTTTTCAAATCTATTGCTATGATAGTATCATCATCTTTGTAGTAATCGCAGAACCATTCAAGGGCTTCAAGCCAGTCCTCCGTTGAATAATTTTCGTCATACCAGAGCGGAATCTGATGACCTGCGGCATTTGTTGAGGGACTGTGAATATCCATCATGATTTTTATACCGTTTTCTCTGCACCAGTTTACAGCCATATTCCATATTTCAAAGCTGTATTTTATTTTTCCGCCGACTACGCCTTCTTCGGTGAGTTCGGGATTTTTCCATTCATTTACTTTTACCATAGGGTCAGGCTCGTTGTTTTTCCACTGTAAAAGTATCTGAGTTGACATGGGAACACGCAGGAGATTAAATCCGTGGTCTGCGATTTCGTTGAGACATTCGTGCATATTTCTTGACCATACACCGTCAAAAACCTGCGAACCTACGTTATAGCCGAACCAGTTACAACCCGTAAGCCACACGGGATTCCCGTCCATATCGACAATTTCGGCATTTTCGTTGACATGAAGCCAGTCATCGTGAAACTCATCGACAGCATTTGCATCAACAGCCGAAAACGAACAAACTGCCGATATTGCTGTAAGTGTAACAGCCGACAAAACGGCTGTAATTTTTTTTAATTTTGAAAAATTCATAATTAAACCCTCTTTATTTAAAATCTTCCTCTTATTTATATTTTCCGATTATGATTATTTTAATTATACAGCAGATTTTTTCACTTGTCAATAATATTCTGTTTAAATTTAATATCTTAAAAAGCGTATTTAAAAAAATAATAAACAAATTGTGAATATTTAAAAAAGTTATTGATTTTCAGTCTTTTTTTTGTTATAATAATATAAATAAATATCGAAAGGAGAAAAAAATGTCCAAATCTTTAAAACCGGTTGCGACTGATATAAGCAAGTTCAAAATTGCCATGATAGCGGGATTTGCTTTTATAGTGGCTGTTTCGGTCATAATTGTTTCAATACTCGCTGTCAAAAAGACCGATGACGTACTGACAAATAAAGTTGTTTCCCTGACTTCCTCGCTGAATGTGCAGATGAAAATAAATCTTGAAAGTTATTTGCAAAGAATGGAAAAAACCTGTACTCTTGCTTTCGGTGAACAGGCAACTTACAAATACGATGCAACCGACCCCGACAATGACGAATATGAGGCACTTAATACCGAAAAGCTGATTTCCGACAATCTGTACAGCCTTTGCATTATGGAGAATTTTGTGGATTACGGAATAGTTTACAGCAATAACAGGACAATAGGAAAAATTTCCAACGGCACGGCAAGTCTTTTCGGTGAAAATATATACAGTGAACTTAAAAAAATGATTTCACGAACCCGTACCAATGACGGCTGGTCAACAGGTTACAGCAACGACTTTCACAGAATCTACTATGTCAAGCAGATACATAAAAATGCCCTGCTTGTTGTGTCTTTCTATGCTACCGAACTTGAAGACGTTTTCGACAATCCTGAAACTTTAAAGGACATGAAAATAATACTTGTCAATGAAGACTATAACACTGTATATTCAAGGGAACGTGCCGAAATAGGCACGCCTCTGCGCCCCGAAATAAGGGAAAGAATAAAAGAACAAAATTCAGCGTCCGTCATAGATGACAAATATCTTGTAACTGTAAATGCCTGCGGTGATGACTGGTATGTTATATGCTATATTCCCACAAAAGTAATTCTCAGCGAAAAGAACGAAATGAGAATTTACATATATGCCGTTGCATTTGCGGCAGCCGTACTTGCTGCACTCCTCGGCGCATGGCTTTCAATAAAGATTTCAAGACCCGTAAAAAATATTGTTTCAGACCTCGACACAATGGCGCACATAGACCGCCTTACAGGCATATTCAACAAGCGTTCGTTTGAGGAATACGCACAGCAGAAACTTACAAGTTCAACAGGTCTTACAAACCATGCAATAATAATTCTTGACCTCGATAATTTCAAGGGCGTAAACGATACACTCGGTCATGCCTACGGCGATATAGTTCTTTCAAATACGGGAAGTATTCTCAGGACAGTATTTTCAGGTGATGACTTAATCGGCAGAATAGGCGGTGATGAGTTCTGCGTGCTTGTAAACGGCGTGTCGGGTAACGAAAAAGATTTCAGGGAACACGTTGAGAAAAAATGCACTGAAATATGCGAAGCTTTTGCAAATAATTATACAGGTGACGACAATAATTATAAAATATCCGCAAGTATAGGCGTTTCACTTTATCCCATGCACGGAAAAGATTTCAGCGAAATGTACAATTCCGCTGATACTGCCTTGTATTATTCAAAGAAAAGAGGAAAAGACACTTATACTTTCTATGAGGAAAATATGAAAGGCGGTTCGGAAAAATGAGTAAAAAAATTAAAATTATTTCTCTTTTATGTGCCGTACTGCCTTTGTTTTCGTGCGGAAGTCAGACAACCGTACATTCCCACAAAGAACAGAAAATTGTAACGCTTTCATGGTGGGGAAATGACGCAAGAAATGAATATACAATTCAGGCTGTTGCGGAATTTGAAAAACTTCACCCCGATATAAAGGTAAAATGCAGTTATTCCGAATGGTCGGGCTACGAGTCAAGAAGCAGAGTTCAGATGATGTCAAATACCGAATCAGATGTCATGCAGATAAATTTTGCATGGCTTTCGGAATATTCCCCCGATGGAACGGGCTACTATGACCTTGAAAAGCTTTCCGACATAATAGACCTTACAAATTATTCCGATGATATGCTTGAATACGGCAGAAAAAACGGTGTCCTCAATGCTATCCCCATAGCCATGAACGCTGAAACTATTTATCTTAACAAAACCATGCTGAATGAATACGGTCTTGATATTCCGCATACATGGGACGATTTGTTTGACTGTGCAAAAGTTTTGAGCAAAGACGGAATATATCTGCTTTCAGGTCCTTCAAAATCCGTGTGGCTTTATGCGATAACCTATGCCGAACAGCTTTCAGGGAAAAAATTCATGGACGGCGACAAATTTAATTTTACCGAAAAAGAACTTGAAACAATGATAGAATTTTATCACAGGCTTGTTGATGAAAATGTCATGCCGCAGGTTGAGTATTTCAGAAAAATAGATATAGACAACAAATTATATGCTGGTACTGTCGCATGGGTCAGTGATGCCGTGAATTATCTCGGTACTCTCTGCGACAGCGGAGAAAATGTAATCGCCGCCGAATACACTTCTTTCCCCAATATTGAAAGCGGTACGGGCTGGTATGCAAAGCCTGCGACAATGTATGCCGTGAGCAAAAATACCGAATGTCCCGATGAAGCCGCACTATTGCTTGATTTTCTCTGCAACAGCAGGGAAACTGCCGAACTCCAAGGAGTTGAAAAGGGTATCCCACTGAGTAAATCCGCAAGGGAACACCTTGACAAAATAGGTATGTTAAGCGGTATTCAGTATGAGGCATCTCAGATTATGGAAAATAATCCGTATATGTCAAAAATGAATCCGCTTATGGAAAACGCAAAAATTATTGACGGATATATTGAAGCCTGCAACGAAGTAATATTTGACAAGGCAAAATCAAAAGAAGCCGCAGAAATGCTTTATGAACAAATACTCGAAATTATAGAAAATCTCTGAGGGGGTTACTGCCAAATGGAAAAAATACTTGACTGGAATAAATATCTGGAAACTGCACAGCAGGTTTCCGCAGAGGGCATTGTCATGCTTAAAAATCAAAATCATGCCCTGCCTTTGAAATCCAATGAAAAAATATCTGTTTTCGGAAGAATACAACTGCACTATTATAAAAGCGGTACGGGTTCGGGCGGTATGGTGAATGTTTCAAAAATTGTCGGCATACCCGATGCCCTGATTGAAAATAATGTTGACATAAATATGAATCTGCTCGAAATATATAAAAAATGGGACGAGGAAAACCCTTTTCAGCACGGAAGCGGCTGGGGCGATGAACCGTGGTCACAGGAAGAAATGCCCCTCACTGATGAAATTGTCCGTGATGCCGCTGATATATCCGATTCTGCAATAGTTATAATCGGTCGAACCGCAGGAGAGGAAATGGACGCAAAAATTAAAAAAGGTTCTTTTCTGCTGACCGATAAAGAAAAAGATATGCTTGTGAAAGTAAGAAAATATTTCAAAAAAGTAATCGTTCTGCTGAATACGGGCGGTCTTATTGACCTGACGGATATAGAAAATATCTCCCCCGATTCGCTTCTGCTTGTATGGCAGGGCGGCATGGTAGGCGGCAGAGGTGTTGCGGATATCCTCACGGGAAAAATAAGCCCCTGCGGAAAACTGCCCGATACCATAGCCTATAAAATAGAGGATTACCCCTCACATAAATATTTCGGCGACAAAAAAAGAAATTTCTATGTTGAGGATATCTATGTCGGATACCGCTGGTTTGAGACTTTTGCACCCGAAAAAGTCCGCTATCCTTTCGGATTTGGTCTTTCGTATACGAATTTTGAAATAAGTATCGTTTCCGCAGTCGTAAAAAATATAATTTTCACCGTTGAGATATCAGTTAAAAATATCGGAAATTACAGCGGTAAGGAAGTTGTTCAGCTCTATGCGGAATTTCCGCAGGGAAAACTCGGAAAACCAAAAATATCAGGATTTGGATTTGCCAAAACAAAAACCCTTGCCCCTAATGAATCACAGACTTTAACCATAACTACTCCCATGTGGTGGCTTGCAAGCTATGACGATTCGGGAATTACGGGAAACCGTTTCTGCTATGTGCTTGAAAAGGGCGAATATTTCTTCTATGTCGGAAACAGTATCAAAAATATAAAGCAGATTTATACTGTAAATGTTCCGCATTTAATCGTTGCAAGCAAAAACACTCAGGCTCTTGCCCCCGTTACCCCGTTTAAAAGGATTAAGCCGAAAGAAAAAGACGGTATATTTATCCCCGAATTTGAGGACGTTCCGCTCAGTGAAGTAAATGAGGAAGAAAGACGGCTCGAAAACCTCCCCGAAGAAATCCCTTACACGGGCGACAAAGGCATAAAATTATCAGACGTTCTGAATCAGAAAAATTCAATGAAGGAATTTATAGCACAGCTTTCGGACAATGACCTCGCCTGCATTATAAGGGGCGAAGGCATGGGAAGTCCGAGAGTTACTGCGGGTACTGCATCGGCTTTCGGAGGAGTTACCGACAGGCTCAACGAATTTGGAATACCTGCTGTCTGCTGTTCGGACGGTCCTTCGGGAATGAGACTTGACTGCGGAACAAAGGCCTTCAGCCTGCCAAACGGAACTATGATTGCCTCAACTTTCAACACCGAACTTATTGAAAAGCTTTTTTCATTTGTGGGGCTTGAAATGGCTGCAAACAAGGTTGACTGCCTGCTCGGTCCGGGAGTGAACATTCACCGCCACCCCCTTAACGGCAGAAATTTTGAATATTTCTCGGAAGACCCCTATCTCGCAGGGGTAATGGCAAATGCCGAATTAAAAGGCTTGCACTCCGCAGGAGTTACAGGTACTTTAAAGCATTTCTGCGGAAACAATCAGGAAACAAACAGACATTTCATTGATTCAATTATTTCCGAAAGGGCTTTGAGGGAAATATATACAACGCCCTTTGAAATTGCTGTAAGGGACGGCTCTGCCGATTCGATAATGACTTCTTACGGCTCCGTAAACGGCGTATGGACTGCGGGAAACTATGATTTGAACACCACTCTTTTGAGAAACGAATGGGGTTTCAAAGGCTTTACAATGACCGACTGGTGGGCTAATATAAACCGCCGTGGAAATGAACCCAACAAGCATGACTTTGCGGCTATGGCTGCGGCTCAGAATGATGTTTATATGGTCTGTGCGGACGGTGACGAAAATGATGACAATACCCTCGAAAAACTAAAAGACGGCACTCTCAGACGCTCCGAACTTCAAAGAAATGCCGAAAATATCTGCAATTTCGCAATGCATACAAATGCAATGAAAAGGCTTATGAATCAGGAGGATAAAATAATTATCGCAAACAGACCCGATGAGGATAAAAATTCAGATGAACCCGTTGTATTTTATGACCTTGACGGAAAACTTAAACTTGACCTCAGCGGTATAAAATCCCAGCAGGGCGAAAATTACTGCTTTGCCCTCACGGTAAACAATTCAGGCTGGTATAAAGTTACTCTCACGGCTTCTTCCGAACTCGGAGAACTTGCACAGCTCCCCGTTACAATATTCGCAATGGGTACTCCGAGCGGAACTTTTACATGGAACGGCACAGGCGGAAAACCTGTATCTTTCTCAAATAAAATACCCCTGTTCTCGCATTTCACGACTATGAGGCTGTATTTCGCAAAAAACGGTCTTGATTTGCACAGCATTGAATTTGAAATAATAAAGCACACCGAAAATATTTCGGATATTGCCTTTGTTCAGGAGGATTAAAATTAAATGAATATACAAATATTCGGCACGAAAAAATGTCAGGATTCAAAAAAAGCTGAAAGATATTTCAAAGAGAGAAATATTAAATTCCAGTTTATCGACATGAAAGAAAAAGGTATGAGCCTCGGCGAATTTAACAGCATTAAACAGGCTGTCGGCGGTATTGATGCCATGATAAACGAAAAATGCAAGGATACTCAGCTTATAACCCTCATGAAATACCTCTCCGATTCCGACAAAGAGGAAAAACTCTTTGAAAATCAGCAGGCTGTCAAAACTCCTGTCGTCAGAAACGGCAAAAAAGCCACTGTCGGTTACTGCCCCGATATATGGAAAGATTGGGAATGATATTTTTTATTGTATTTACTTGACAAATATTTTTATATATGATATAATAATTTAGTCATAAGTCGTGGAAATATAATATAAACCACATCACACCCAATCATGAAAGGAGTACTATCATGGGACTTTTAAAAGCAGTTCTTACTGCCGCAGGCTCTACTCTCGCTGACCAGTGGAAAGAATTTTTCTACTGTGAGGCTCTCAAAGCTGATGTTCTTGTCGTTAAAGGACAGAAAGTCATCGGCAAAAAATCTTCAAACAAAAAAGGAAGCGACAATATCATCACTCAGGGAAGCGGTATAGTCGTTGCCGACGGTCAGTGTATGATTATCGTTGACAACGGCAGAATCGTTGAAATCTGTTCAGAACCCGGTGAGTACACATATGATATGTCAACCGAACCCAGTATCTTTACTCAGGGACTTAAAGAAGGTCTTAAAGATACTTTCAAGAAAATCAAGGAACGTATCGCTTACGGCGGTGATACGGGTCACGACCAGAGAGTTTATTACTTCAATACAAAAGAATTGATTGACAATAAATTCGGCACTCAGAACCCCGTTCCTTTCCGTGTTACATATCAGGATATCGGCAGAAGCTTTACTGTCGGCGTTCGCTGCAACGGCGTTTATTCCTACACTATCACAGACCCCACTCTCTTTTATGAGAACGTCTGCGGAAACGTAAGCAAGGAATATACACGTGCCGATATTGACCAGCAGCTCAAAAGCGAATTTCTCAACGCTTTACAGCCCGCTTTCTCGGAAATCTCCGACAGGGGCATAAGATATGACCAGCTCCCCGGACAGACTATCGCCCTTACAGATGCCATGAACTCGGCTCTTACCAAAAAATGGAAGGAACTCCGTGGTCTTGAAGTTGTTTCCGTTGCGATAAATTCCGTTACCATATCAAAAGATGATGAGGACAGAATCAAGAAATTTGAGGACTACGCATGGAACAGAGACCCCTCGAATGCCGCTGCCACAATGATAGGCGCACAGGCTACCGCTATGAACACAGCAGCAGCAAATGCAGGCGGTGCTGTAAACGGATTCTATGGAATGAATATGGCACAGCAGCAGGGCGGTTTCAACGCAACTGCACTCTATCAGATGGCAAACCAGAACAACAATACAGGAAATTCCGCAGGTTCATGGACTTGTTCATGCGGTACTGCCAATACAGGTAAATTCTGCGCTAACTGCGGTAAACCCAAGCCTGCTCCCGTTGGTTCTTGGACTTGCTCATGCGGTGCATCGAATACAGGAAAATTCTGTGCAGAGTGCGGTAAGCCGAAGCCTGAATCAGACGGCTGGACCTGTTCATGCGGAACAACAAACAAAGGTAAATTCTGCTCAAACTGCGGAAAACCGAAAGAATAATTCTATGTAAATTTAAAAGTGATATGCAGAAATGCATATCACTTTTTTTGTTATTTGTAAATATTTGAAAAATCTGTAAATTCGGCTTTGCAGTTATTGCCGTATGCGTAAAGCCCGAAAATAACTCCCGTGAATCCGCAGGCAACTTCCGAGGAAACATATCTTGTCTGTGCGCTTCCGAAATCATATATATTTTCTCCGTCTTTTACCTTGAAATAATATCTGAAATTATCGGAACTTATTTCAAGTAAGGCACTGTTTCCACTTATTTCGGCGCAGTTTCTTACATATTTTGCATCGCCTATATTAAGCCTTAAAACAGCCTGATATTTTCCGTTTTGTTCTTTTACTGCCAAGTCATAATGATGATTTTCGTCCATATAGACGGTAATTCCCGATTCGGAATCTTTTCCCGAAACGGAAATATTACATGATATTCTACATTCAAAATCTTTCTGTCTTATTCCGATAAATGTGGGATTAAGACTGTCAAGACTGTTTTCCGTTCCGTAAAGAACAAATTTTCTGTCATCTGTTTCGTATTTTGAAAAATCGGGATTTCTTAAATATATCCATTCGTTTTTGTCCGAAAAATCATAATTTTTCTTTTCCGTTTGAATAAAATCACCCTGTATTTCAAATTCTTCAACGGTCGTTCCGTTTTCGCCTGCCGTAAACCAGCCATCGGAATTAAATTTTACAGGTGTGAGAAAAGTTTCCCTGCCGAGATGATGAAAAGGCTGCCACTTGTCTGTCTGTCTGAATCCGAGGTGAACAAAAAACCATTCGCCTGTACTTTGTTTCTGTATCAAGTCGCCGTGACCTACTGCCTGAATCTGATATCCGCCGAGATTCCTGTTTGTAAGAACGGGATTATTTTTATATCCCTCATAATCTCCCCGAATATTTTTACTTCTCGCATAAGTTATCATATGCCCGTATTCAGTACCGCCCTCTGCGGCTGTCAGGTAATAGTAACCACCTACTTTGTACAAATGCGGAGATTCGAGATATCTTCCGCCCGAACCGCTCCATAAAATTCTGCTTTCGGAGAGTTTTTTCCCTGTATTTATATCTATTTCGCATTGGACTATACCGCTTTTTCCGCTGTCGTCCGTGCCGTTGCTCATGAAATATGCGTGACCGTTTTCAAAATACAGAGAGGGGTCAATACCATCCTGTTCAACGAATATCGGCTCAGACCATTCGCCGTATATATCTCTTGTTGTAACATAGAAATTTCTTGCAGTTGATGTATTGGTAGTAACCATATAAAATACACCATCATTGTATCTTATGGTCGGGGCAAATATTCCCCCGGAAGTATGTGCATATTCAAGCGGAAGCTGTGATTTTCTCGTAAGAACATGACCGATTTGTTTCCAGTTTACGA
>JAFYFU010000055.1 GCA_017543595.1 Ruminococcus sp.
TATAATTATATACTATTCCCGACAAATTGCAAGTGTTGTTTCAAAAAAATATGATTTTATTCAAAACGGGAAAAAATCATCACCCTGTTTTTAATTCCTATTACACAAATATAATCTTTAAAAACAAAAAAATCTGTCTATCAGGTAAAAAAATATAAAAACTTATTGAAATTTACGGAAAGAGGTAGTAAAATGAAAATCAGCGGAATGGTCTGCGAATACAATCCCTTTCACAACGGGCATCTTCACCATATAACAGAAACAAGAAAGAACGGCGCAACCCATATTGTCGCCGTTATGAGCGGAAATTTCGTCCAGCGTGGCGATGTTGCCGTTATGGACAAGCATACCCGTGCAAAACTTGCCGTAAGGTCAGGCGTTGACCTCGTTATCGAACTCCCCGTACAGTTCTGCCTTTCCTCGGCGGAGAATTTCGCTGCGGGCGCAATATGGCTTCTGAACTCCCTCGGTGCGGTTGAGGAACTGTCTTTCGGCAGTGAGTGCGGTGACACCGAACTGCTCCGAAAAGCCCTCGATACTGTTGAAATGACGGCAATTTCAAAGGCAAGTATCATCAGAAGCATAATGGAAAAGGGCTATACTTTCCCGAAAGCTTTAAATTCCGTTATAAACGGCACAGACCCCGAAGTTGCCTACCTTATCACACAGCCGAACAATATGCTTGCAATAGAATATCTCAGGGCTTTGAAAAAATTCGCATCGCCCATTGAACCCTTTACCGTCAAAAGACGGGGCGCAGCACACGACAGCAGTCAGACGGACGGCGAATTTTCAAGCGCAAGCTTCATAAGGGAAAATATTTTCAAGAGAAACGGCGATTTCCGCATAGACAGACATACACCCAAAATATGGGCTGACGCAATAAAAAATGACCTCAGTTCGGGTCGTATCGCTTCACTTAAAAACCTCGAAAGAGTTATCCTCTATAAGCTGAGAAATACTTCTCCGCAGGAGATAGCTTCAATCAATGATGTCGGTCAGGGTCTTGAATACAGAATTTTCAATTCAAGAAACGTTTCTTCCTTTGAGGAACTTATCTACACCGTCAAAACAAAAAGATACACGATGGCAAGAATAAAGCGCATAATGCTTTCGCTCCTCATAGGGATACACAAAGAAGATATGAACAGTATGCCGCCCTACGGACGCATACTCGCTTTCAACGACAGGGGACGGGAAATACTTGCGTATGCTAAAAACTACGCTTCAATACCTTATGCCGCTTCACTGGCAAAACTTTCACAGCTCGGCGAAACAGCAGGAAAATTCGCTGAACTCGAAGAAAAAGCCTCCGATGTCTACGGTCTGGCTCTCGACAGTATAGGTTCGGCTCAGGACGACATAAGGGCAAAAATAATGTTGGATATGGAGTAAAGAATGTTATATTTAAAAAAATTTGTTCAGGCTGCCCTCTTAGCAGGAATTGTTACCGTTTCCCTTTCGTCCTGCGGGGCTGAGGAAAATACTGTTTACACAAATGCGGAAACAGACTGTGAATACAGCACTGTTGAAGAACCCGTCAACAATGTCATTATGACTATTTCGGCAGGAGAATATATACCTGCCGTCACAACAACTGCTGTCGTTGAGGAAACTACCGAAAAACACGTTTCCAACAGCGTTGTGTACGAAGCAGGAAAAAATTCGGGTACGGGCATACAGAGAACTCCCCCCGAAGGCTATGAAATGCCCGAAAAGAAAAAACTTGAATTTGAAACAGTTCTTCAACGTCCCGAACTCCCGACAGGCTGTGAAGTTACCGCCCTTGACCAGACCCTTAAATATTTCGGATTTGATATAGACAAGGTTGAACTTTGTGAGAAATTCCTCGAACTTGACCTCGATGCCTTTTACAGTATGGACAATGCCTATGTCGGCGACCCCTATTCGGAATACGGCTACGGCTGCAACGCTCCCGTTATCGTCAATACTGCCGATGATTATTTCAATTATATAGGCTCAGGCTGGAAAGCCCACAATATTACGGGTACGGACTTTGACTATCTCCTGTATCAGCTCGCAGAGGACAGACCCGTTATAGTCTGGGTAACTCTTGACCTCATGGATACCGATGAACCTATTTTGCAGTATACATCAAGAAGCGGTGACGATATGTATTTCACAAATCTTCAACACTGTGTAACCATATACGGCTACGACAAGGAGAAGAAAATAATATATACTGCCGACCCCATGAAGGGCAATGTTGAATATGATATGGAACAATTCAAGAGAGTTTACGAACAAATGGGCAAACAGGCTGTCGTTATCTGGGGAAATCAGGACACAAAAGGTCAGGATTTAAGTTCCGATGAGGAAAAATCCGCCTATCTCGAAAAAATGAAAGAGGCTCGCCTTGCCAAAAAATCACACTATCTCTCGATTGCAAGCGGCAACGAAACTACCGAAGCCGCTACGGAAGCTCCCACCGAACCGCCTACCGAACCTCCCACAACCGTTCCCGAAACCACAACTGTTACAACAACCGTAACAACTTCAACAACCGTTCCCGTAACTACTTCCGCAGCCACTACCGTTACAACAACTTCAACAAGTACCACTGCATCAACTGCGGCTGCCACAACAAAAACAACTTCCGCAAATACAGAAACAAAGACAACTTCCGTGACTTCCTCGGCGAAAACAACCGCTGTAAGCACATCTTCCGATACATCAAGTACAACTGTTTCTTCTACGACTGCCACAACCGCAAAAAAATTATTCGGAATTAAAATAAACTGATATGATTAAAAGCGTAATTTTTGACCTTGACGGCACTCTCATAGATTCCATGAAAATATGGTACGATGTTGACAGGAATTTCCTGAAACATATGGGTGTGAAAAATATTCCCGAAGGCATATCCGAAAAAATGAAAACCCTTACCATAGAAAAAGCTGCGGATTATTTTATAAATAAATTTAATTTTGACGTTTCCCCCGAATATGTAATAAATAAAATAAGGGAACTCGTCAGAATCGAATATGAGGAAAATATTCCCCTTAAACCCTATGCAAAGGAACTTCTTGAATTTCTGAAAGAAAATAATATTCCCTGCGGAATTGCAACCGCAACTTACCGCTCTCTTGCGGAATCTGTACTGAAAAGATGCGGAATTTACGATTATTTTAGATTTATTCTCAACGACAGCGACTACCCGAAAGGTAAAAAATGCCCCGATATATTTTTCGGTGCTGCCGAAAGATTAAATACATTGCCCTGCGAAACTCTCGTTGTCGAGGATTCCCTCCACGCACTTAGAACCGCCGCAGGCGCAGGTTTCCCCACTGTTGCCGTATATGAGGAAACAGCTTTCAAGGAAGAAAATGAAATCAAAAAAACTGCCGATATGTATTTTTATTCGTTAAAAGATATTATCGGTCTTTTCGGAGAATGATATTATGAAAAAAGTAATGGTAGGCATGAGCGGAGGCGTTGACAGCTCCGCCGCAGCTATGCTCCTCAAAGAACAGGGCTGTGACGTAACGGGTGTTACCCTTAAAATGTTTTCCGATGAGGATATCGTTCAGGCACAGAAAGAAGGAAAAACCTGCTGTGCGCTTTCGGACGTTCTCGATGCAAGAAGCGTTGCACACCGCCTCGGCTTTGAACATATAGTATTTAATTTCAAGGACTGTTTCAGGGAAAATGTAATGCAGAACTTCACTGACAGCTATCTCTGCGGACAGACTCCCAATCCCTGCATTGACTGCAACAGATATGTAAAATTTGACAAAATGCTCCGCCGTGCAATTGAACTTGAATTTGATTTTATTGCAACGGGTCACTATGCTGTCAATGAATTTGACGAAAATTCAGGCAGATATTTACTTAAACGCCCGAAAGACAAATCAAAGGACCAGACTTATGTTCTGTATTCGCTTACGCAGTTTCAGCTTGCACATACTTTATTTCCCCTCGGAAATCTAACTAAACCCGAAGTCAGGGAACTCGCCGAAAAGGCAGGTCTTGTAAATGCCGAAAAGCCCGACAGTCAGGATATTTGTTTTGTTCCCGATGGCGACTATGCGTCTTTTATCAAAAAATTTTCGGGAATTTCCCCGAAAGAGGGAGATTTTACCGATATAAACGGAAATATCCTCGGAAAACACAGGGGAATTATAAATTATACAGTCGGTCAGAGGAAACACCTCGGAATTTCTCTCGGAAAGCCTGCATATGTTGTTAAAAAGGATATTCAAAAAAATACTGTCGTTCTCGGTGACGAAAAGGATTTATATACAAATGTTCTCAATGCCCGTGATGTGAATTTAATATCCGTTCCGGAAATTACCGCCCCCATGAGGATAACTGCCAAAACAAGATATTCCCAGAAAGATTCACCCGCTGTTTTGTCTTACAAGGGTGAGGGAATTTATACCGTTGAGTTTGACAATCCGCAGAGGGCTGTGACTTCGGGACAGGCTGTCGTTTTCTATGACGGTGATATTGTTGTCGGAGGCGGAACTATTATCTGATTAAAAATTAAAATAAGGGAGGCTTGGGGGAGTTTCCCCGTTCTATATGAAATACGAAAAATTAAATGATAAAATTTATGTCTGCACAAGTGATGACCATACTTTCGGAACAGATGCCTTACTGCTTGCGGAGTTCTCAAATCACAGAAAAAAAGACAAGGTTTGTGACCTCGGCACGGGCTGCGGTATTATCCCCCTTTTTATGCAGAAAGAAAAGCCCCCGCAGATAATTTATGCCGTGGATATTCAGGAAAAAGCCGTCAAACAGCTCGAACTCGGAATAATAAAAAGTCAGGTCGAAAGCATTGTTCCCATATGTGCGGATTTGAAAAACCTTTGGAGCAGTGCGCCTGTCGGAACTCTTGACCTCGTTACCTGCAATCCCCCATACAAAGCCGCAAATTCAGGCATTGAAAGCACTATAACCGCTCACAAAATCGCAAGGCACGAAATACTCTGCAATATTGATGATGTCTGTCTTGCCGCAGAAAAATTACTCAAATTCGGCGGAAGATTATGTATCTGCAATCGCCCCGAAAGACTTGCGGACGTTGTTTCCGCCATGAAAAACCACAATATCGAACCGAAAAGACTGCGTTTCGTTGCGAAATCCCCTGAAAGTCCCCCGTGGCTTTTTCTCATAGAGGGCAAAAAAGGCTCAAAGCCTTTCATGCAGATTATGCCCCAGCTTTATATAAATAACTCCATGGGATTTACAACCTGACAGATTAAGAAAAGGGCGGTGAAATATATGACTTTGTATATTATCGGAACTCCCATAGGAAACATGGAGGATATTACCCTCCGTGCCTTACGTATGCTCAAAGAAGTGGATTTTATCTGTGCGGAAGATACAAGAATCACTTCAAAGATACTTAATTATTTTGACATAAAAAAGCCCCTTGTAAGCTTTCATAAGTACAGCCGTCTTACCGATGCCATGAAAATTATAGACAGAATACTCGGCGGTGAAAACTGCGGTATCGTTACAGATGCGGGTATGCCCTGCATTTCAGACCCCGGACAGATTCTTGTAAGGCTTGCACATGAACATAATATTACAGTAAAAGTAATACCCGGGGCTACCGCACTTACTTCTGCGGCGGCACTTTCGGGAATTGACATAAAACGCTTTACCTTTGAGGGATTCCTGCCCGTTGCCAATAAGGAACGCTCCGAAAGGCTTGAACTCCTCAGAAATGAAACTGCTGTGATGATATTCTACGAAGCTCCGCACAAACTGAAAAAAACTCTCGCCGATATGAAAGAATTTTTCGGCGAAAACAGGTGCATTTCAATCTGCCGTGAACTTACAAAAGTCTATGAGGAAACTCTGCTTTTCACGCTCAAAGAGGCTTGCGAATACTATGAATCCCTTGAACCAAAAGGCGAATTTGTTCTCGTGCTTGAAGGAAAATCCGATAAGGACAAATCCGATGTCACTCTCGAACAGGCTCTCGCTCAGGTTAGAAAATTAATCGAAATGGGCGAAAAACCCACCGATGCCTGCAAAGCCGTTGCAAAGGAATCGGGTTTCAAAAAAAGTGAACTGTATTCAAATTTGCAATAAAAAACTCCCCTTTTCGGGGAGATTTTTTTATATAAGCTCTGACATTACTTTTGCAAATTCTTCGGGGTGTTCGTATATGAGAAGATGTGAACTGTTCTCTATGCCGACAGCCTTGTAACGCAGACCCGCAAATCTTGCCTGCTGACCGTACCACTCCGCAAGTTTCGGCAAAAACAACGAACCGGGTCTTGCATAGACATATGCAAGCGGAACTGTAACTTTCGATATGAAATCCCTGTTGTCCTGAAGTTTCATTGAATCAAAGAGAGACATTATAACTCCCTCATCACATTCCGAAAGAACTTTCATAAGGAATTTGTCAACCATGAAAAACGGCAGATATCTGAGTTTCGGGACAACGCCTCTCATAAAATCCCTTGAAACTTTTTTGAAACTGCTTTTTTCAGCTTTTTTCATTGCCTTAATATCATATCTGCCCCTGTCAAGCCCCAAATCCCAGCTTTCGTCATTGAGCTGTCTTGGTGTCATATCGCAGAGTATAAGCTTTTTGAGATTCTCACAGCCGTATTTTTTTACATAGGTCATGGCAACGCCCGCACCCATTGACCAGCCGAAAAGATTTACATTTTTCAGAGAAAGACCCTCTATAAGCTCATGCAAATCATCGGCAAGTGTTTCCATTGTTACAGGGAGTTTGTTTGCACCTTTGCTGTTGCAGTGACCTCTCTGGTCAAAAGTAATACAGCGGAATTTCTCCCTGAGAATTTCAACAGGCTTTTCAAAAGCAAGGTGATTGCTTGTAACCCCGTGCATCATAATCAGAATTTCGTCACCGATTTCCGTATCCTCATAATAAATTTTCATTCCGTCCGACAAAGTAAAATACATATACAACCCTCTTTCTGTTTTTTTAAATACATTACTATTATAGCTTTTTTCAAGCTGAATGTCAATGATTAATTTACAAAAATATGCAGGCAATTTTTATTGCCTGCATAATATCAGCCTCCTTTTATTTACATATTAACTGAATAACTTCTGAAATATGCCTGCTCCGAAACATATACCCACGAAAATTGCAAGTATTACCACAAAACAGAACTGCGACTTTGCGAAATTCTTTACATTCACATTCTGTGCTGCAAATATCATTATAAACGCACACAAAAGTCCGACAAAGGGGATTGCAAAAAGCAACTCATATCCGAAATATCCCCACGCTGTTACAGGTCTGTTCTGTCCTTCATTGTAAACTCTTTCATTGTAAACTCTTTCCATTTTAAATTCCTCCATTTTACATTTTTTTCAATTTGCGGTTCATTACCGCTTACGTTTATATATTCGTTTCAGAGGTGCAAAAAGGGACAGGTATTCAAAAAAATTTCTGAAAAAACTGTTTTCAAATCACTATTGACAAAGATAACATAAAATGATATAATGTTTACATTGTAGATTATGCACAATCATAATATTGTGAACTTGTTAAAAATGCGAAAAATATTTTGTGAGGGTAGACTATGAGTATATTTACTAAAATAGCCGATTCAATTTCGGGCGGTCTTTTCAGATTCATAGTGCTGCGTAATATAAAAGGTGCGGAAAATATTGACAATTTAAGCGAAAAAATTCCGAAACTTCTCGAACTCGGAGAACGTGTCTCCGAACTTGAAAAATTATGCGGTGAACTGAAAAGTATTCCACAAAAAGAATCTCCCGAAGAATCCGAAGAAAAAATCAGGGAAAAAGAAGAAAAAGAAAAACAAGAGAAACAGGAAAAAGAAAAATTTGCCACAAAACAGGAGGTTATGCTCAGTATCAAAAAGCTTGTTGAGGAAATAAACAAAAAAGATGCCGCCTCCGAATACAAGGACAAAATTGATATTCTCACCGCTACAAACAATTCCCTCGTCAACGAAAATTCGGCTCTCCGTTCGGAAGTCAACGCAATAAAAGAGGATATGGAAAAATTAAGCTCAATAATTCTTGCGGGCGAAAGCAGACTTTCAGGTGAAGAACCCGATTCCGATGAAAATATCCCACGGAAATCGGAACTTTCCGAACTGTCGGTGAGCGAAACCATTGACCTTTTCATGCTGAGTAATTCCAGAAACAAAGTCATGGTAAATTCTTCTGTTTCTTCCGTGAGAAATTATATGAAAAATGTTCTCGATTTTGATAAGATAGAAGAATGTCTGAAAATTAACAAAGACCACGAGGGCTTTTCTTCTTTTGCGGAAAGTTTCGGCACTTTTTCAAAACTCGCCGAACAAAAAGCCAAAGAACTCGCAATTATGCTCGAAGATATCAAAAAAGACGATATTTCTGCGGAAATTACCGTTTCGCTTTTCAAGATTATCTCCGCCTATATAATTGAACGCTGGATTCCCGTCATTTTCAGGCTTATAAACGAAAAACGTGACGAAAAATATATAAAGCTCCTGAAAGTCGTAAATGAATACCTCGAAAATGTCGGCGTTTACACTTATAACAAACTCAGAAAAAACGAAAAAATTACAGAAGAATCCCTTGACTATTTCCTGATTGCAAGATGTCCCTCGCCGTCGGAAAACCTCAGCGAAACAGTAAAGGAAATTAAACTGCTCCCCTATTGTATAAATTATACCGAGTACGGCGAGAAAACTGCTCATCACACTATGGGAAGTGCTGAAATATATTCTGCGGAGGAAAAAATATGAAAAAATTTACGGCAGTTATTGCTGCCCTTATGACAGCTCTGTGCTGTCTGACATCATGTTCGGAAAACAATAATTCCTCATTGTCTGAGGAAAGTTCTTCAACCCGTGAAAGACAAAAACGTGTAAGTTCTGCAAAGATTGACGAAAATATCTTAGGCACATGGAGAAATGATTTGCAGGGATACCGCTTTCAGGAGGACAGAAATGTTTCCCTTTTAATGAATTTTTCCGATTCCGTACACTTCACAAAAGACGGAAAATTAATGCTTGACGGTGAAATTCTCCCCGATGATATGCTGACAAATGACGGCTTGAAAATAACCGCAAAAAAACACTATGACGGATTTGACGAACCTGCGGATATTTTCACCCTTGAAAGAAAAGACGGTCAGAAAAATACCGATACAATTGACGGCACTTACAAAATGACCGAGGGAAGTTATATAAAACTCGTTGCCTCAAATTTCGGACTTACCCCCGAACAGGCAAATATTGAAGTCGCTGTTGACGGTGAAAATTTCGATATAATCCTTGTTGATTACTGCCTCTATGAAACAAATAACGGAAAACTTGACCTTTTCAGCGAAAATATGGACTATGTTGACGAAAATGCAAACGCTGTCTCCTATGATTATTCAATAGACGGCGATACCCTCACAATGACATACGAAACAGGCGACACGGAAATACTTAAAAAAACCGAGGATAAATAATCATGAGGAAAATTTTATTCGCACTGGCTTTATGTATGGCTGTTGTCTGTTCCTGCGGTGAAAAATCACGGGAAAATACAGATTCTTCCGAAATTTCAGCCGTTTCCGAAACAGAATACCAAAGAATTGTCAATGACTATGAGGACGGTATTCTTGTCGGTCAGTGGAAAGACGAACAGGCAAGTATTATGGTTTTCAATGAGGACGGTTCTGTTGATGCAGTCATGGACGTTTCGTCTTTTATGCATTTCACCGAACAGGGAACTTTGATACTCGACACAAATGAAATAGCTTCCGATTTCGTCAGATATGACGGCTCAGTTGTCGATGTTTCCTATACAAATGAAGAAACAAACGAAAAAGTTCAGCTTATATATCTTGAAAGAAAAGACTCCCCCGATGAAAAAAATCTCAACGGAAGATATAAATTCACGGGCGGTACTCTCTTTGATTCACTGTCCGCAAACCTCGGCATAAAGGGCGATTCCTCCCTTGATTTTATAATAAACGGTGAGGAATGTCTTATTTCCGTGAACAATTCATGCTCATACAGTCAGGACGGCGATATCCTTGACTTTAAAGGCGATAATCCGCCGTTTAAAACTCAGGAACACGGCGACTGCTATTTCGTCCTTGACGGCGATAAACTTACAATATACAGCGATTTTGAAAATAAAAAATCTGTCTTTGAAAAAATAAAATAATTAAGAATTTATAAATTCCGTAAGCCCGTAAAAAAGCGTGAGAGCTATTTTTTCCTGATATTCCTCGGTATTCAGCAGGGCGGCTTCTTCAGGATTCGACATGAATCCACATTCCGCCATAACTGTCGGATTCTTGCTGTAATAACAAAGAAAAAGTTCCTTTCCGCAAAGTTTTGTTTCTCTTGTGTTGTCGGGCTGCAAAAGCTTTGAAAAACTGCTCTGCAACGAACGTGCAAGGCGTTCGTTGTTTCTGTTCGATGCTGAATAGAACATCTGCGCCCCGTGATATACCGGGTCTGTAAACTGGTTCTGATGTATCGAAAGACAGATGCAGTTTTTATTTTTGTTGAATATTTCAAGCCTGTTGTCCATATCAGAACTTTTCTGATTTGCGATTCCCTCGATTCCCTCATCATGTATGGAACAATCACTGTCTCTTGTGACTTCCACTGTATAGCCCGATATTTCAAGCAAATCACGCAGTCTCAGCAAAATACTGAGATTTATTCCCTTTTCGGGTACTCCGTCCGCAGATGTGCAGCCGCCGTCAATTCCGCCATGACCCGCATCAAGGACTATAACGGGCGGTTCATCACCAAAAGGCGAAAGAACGGGAATTATATTTTCCTCCGCCCTTTTTGAAAGAACGGATATTGCACTGATTGTAAAAACTGTACAGCATAAAAAAATTACACTCGCTATAATATGTTTTCTGATATTTTTCATGATAACTCCCCCTTTATTTTCCAAATATATTTTGACGAAATTAAAAATATGCAAAAAAATCTGAAAGGTGATAATATGATGACTGTGAATGTGTTTTTGTCCCTGATATTTCAGGCGAAAATCAAGGGCAAGGGACTTATATCCAACGGAAAGATATATACAAAATTAATGACGATAATTTCAGATGACAACGAAAATAAACTTATTAAAAAATTCAACAATGAAATTGTACCAAAAGAGGCTTACAGGAAACTTGACAGGTATTTAAGCAGATTTATAAGGGACGGCAAAGGCTATCCCTATGAACTTATTAAGTTTGACGAATTTGAAAAAAATATCGGCGACAGCCAAAAAATAAATGAATATCTGCGGAAAGCCGAAACCGTATTCAGGGAAATTCTTGACGAAAGCAAAACCGAAGCTCTCGTTTATATGCTCCTTGAAATTATCCGTCAGGACGAAAGCATTATTAAAATTTTATATGGGTATGAATTTGTTGACAAGGAAAAATTATTCGGAACTTATGCCCACCCCAAGAAAATATGCGCTGAGGCTCTGCTTATCGGAATTTTGTATCATGTTCATAAAAATCCCGCAGATTCCAAGAGTTTTGAACTGCCTGAACTCCCAGAAAAACTGACGTTTAAGGCTGTTCATTTCAGCGACTTCAATTCCCTGAATCCCGATATGCCAATAAGACTGACGGAGAATATTTCCGAAAATGCAAGGCATCAGAAATCCGCTGTTTTGAGATATCAGCCCGAATTTAAAATAGACGATGAAATTATTTACGAACTCCCAGAAAGTAAAAATATTTTTCTTTACGGCACGGGCGGAGTCGGCAAAACCACCGTTTTACTGAATCAGACAAATAAAAATTCAATCTGCTTTTATTTCCCGTTGTATCTTTATAAGGCTGAAAATCGGGAAAATTTCCATTCTGTAAGCTGTTGGATACTGCTGAATATCCTGCTTAAATATCACTATCAGTACGAATATCAGACGTATGAAAACTGCTGTGCGAACGAGGGCGAGGAAAATATTTTAAAACAGCTTACCGAACTTGAAAAAAATTTTAAAATCAAGCCCCTGAACAAGCCGAAATACAGGATTCTTCTTGACGGATTCAACGAAATTCCGTCCGATTTTCAGGAGGAATTTATCTCGGAACTTGAATATGCCTGCCGTGAATGGCACAATGTTAAATTTATAATTTCAGGCAGAATCATACCGAATTATAATTTTTTTGACGATTTTCAGAAAATCAAATTATGTGGAGTTACTGACAGCGAATTGAAAAAAATATTATCTGATTTCAGCACTATATTGCTCAATGAAAATCTTGAAGAAATATTAAAGCTCCCTATCTTTCTGAATATGTACCTTGAAACAAATGACGAGTTTGAAACAAGAGGAGAACTTATAGACGGGTATATCATGCACAAAGCCGAATTTTCAGGGAATACAGAGAAATTTCTTATAAAATACGTTCTGCCTTTTATCGCAAACAAAACTTTCAGAATAATGCTCAGACAGAGTATAAGCCGTGCAGAAGTCATGGAGGCTGCTGACGAGGCAATCAATTATTATCTTATGAATGAGAATGTTTTTCAGAACTATATTGCTCCTGAAAATTTCAATAAAAATTCCCTGCGTGAAAGCAGAAACAGAACCGACTGGATAAAAATTTTACTTAATACAGGATTCCTTGAAACGGATATTTCATGCCCTATGTTCATGCATTTCACGCATCAGTATTATCAGGAATATTTTGCAGCAAGGCATATAGTAAATTTAATTGAGTCGGCGCAGACTTTATATGATTATCTAAGCGGAAAACTCCCTGAAAATATTGTTCAGTCGGGGCTGTTCAGTCAGTGGTACGGCAGTTTCGGCTGTGCGGAATGTGATGAAATATACAGATTTATCGGGGAAATCTGCGAAAATAATTTCAACAGCCTGATTGAAATGTCAAGGGATTTTAAAGGATATTTTACCGCTGAAAACGTTATCAGAACCCTTAAAATTTTAAATGACAATATTATTAGGAATATTGATTTCAGTGAACTGAAAATGCCTCTTTTTATGTGTGACGATGTTACTTTTATTGACTGCAATTTCAGGAAATGCTTTATCCCGTGGAATATAAATTCAGATGAACTGAACTTTGAAAACTGCGACTTTTCAGGGGCTTTCTTCCTGATTCCGTATGAATAAAAAACTCCCTGAAACAAGACAAGCCGTTTTTAATGGCTTTACTGACGTTTCAGACGGACTTACTTTCATTGATACACCGTTGGTTAAATATGCAAAAAAATCCCCCTCAAAAGGGGGATAATCTCACCAGCGACCCGAAAAATACCTTATCATTGTTTTTCTTCTCTGTATCATATAGTATATGTATATTATCATTGATATGAACATTGTAAGAACTTCTGCGGACGGAATTGTAAGCCACAAACCGTTCATTCCCTTTGATGAGGAAAGCGTAAATATAAGCGGTACAACAAAAATTGTTCCCCTTAAAAGTGATATTGTCTGTGCGTGGGACGACAGTTCCCTTGAATTGAAATATACCGACAATATTGAATTTACTGCCATAAAAGGCATACAGAGAAAATACAGTTTCATTCCGTTTTCGGCAATTTCACGCAGTTCCCTGTTGTTGTCCCAGTTGAAAAGCCTTACTATGAGATTTCCGCACTCATACATCATGAAATATCCCGAAACTGCAATAAACAGCGAAAGCATTACAGACCAGCGAAGTATCAGGCGCATTTCTCTTTCTTTGTCAAGACCATGCAGTTTGCACATGAGAGGCTGAACGCCTGTGCCTATACCGCTGAATACCGCCACAACAACTATTGCAATATTTGCAACAACACCATAGGCGGCAATTCCCGTATTTCCCGTAAGTTTATAGATAACATAATTAAATACGGCTATTACGATTCCGCCCGAAACTTCCGTGACAAATGAATGAAAGCCGAGAGATATTATTTCTTTTATTGTTCTCCATGAGGGAGACATTTTTTTTAGTCCGAAAGCATTCCACTTGAAAATAAAATGAAAACTCATGATTCCAAGACTTATCAGCGGAGATGTGCAGGTCGCAAGCGCAGCCCCGAACATTCCCATATTCCTGTTGAATATAAATTCATAGTCAAGTACAAGATTGTAAAAATTTGAGAACAACATCGCAAAAGTTGCAAGTCTCGGCGCAGAATCATTCCTCATAAAACAGACTGTAAGATTGTTTATCAGAAATGCAGACGAAAAAAGCAGTACCGTTTTAAGATATTTGTGCGCCATGTCAAATATTTTTTCGTCAGCACCAAGCAGCATCGTAAATCTTTCGGAAAAAAATATTCCGATTATCTCAAATACGACAGCTATAACGGCAAGCGCAAAAAATGCGTTTGTATATATCTTATAAGTTTCTTTGCGGTCTGTACTGTTGTATACCATCGAAAAAAGACTGCCGCCGCCCATTCCGAACATAAGACCAAATCCGTTTATGAAATTGAACACTGGCAGACAGAGATTCAGTGCGGCAAGTCCGTCTGCGCCCATTCCTTTTGCTATGAAAAAAGTATCTGCCAGTATGTATACCGACATTCCGACAGAACTTAATATATTAAGCAGGGTATATTTGAAAAAATCCCTGCGGAGTTTGTTTTTATCCATTTAAAGTGGGGGCAGACATACTTTGGTGCTTGTCCCCCGAACCCCCTTTTTTGATTCATAATGCATTTCTGATTATAGCATAAATTTTCTCAAAAATATACAGTTTTTACAATATTCAGCGTTTTTGACGGAAAGTTTAATTATTTTAGGCAATAATGCACAAAATTAAGGTTATCCGCAGGAAACATATTTTTAGTTATTATAAATAAATATATCTGTTTATAACTGTAAGAAATAACTAAAATGAAGAAAAATAATAAAATTTATTCTGTTTGCTATTGCAAAATCATTTTAAAGGTGATATAATTTTACCGTACTGCGAAAGCAGAATTTTGTAAAGGAGGTTTTTTAACAATGGCGTTAAAAAATCAGTATCTCATTGACTTATTTGAATCGGTTAAGAAAAGAAATCCCGCTGAACCTGAGTTCCTTCAGGCTGTAACAGAAGTTCTCGAAACTCTCGAACCCGTTGCAGAAAAAAGACAGGACCTCATTGATGCAGGCGTTTTTGAGCGTATCGTTGAACCCGAAAGACAGATTATGTTCCGTGTTCCGTGGGTTGACGACAACGGTAAAGTACAGGTAAACAGAGGTTTCAGAGTACAGTTCAACTCTGCTATCGGACCTTACAAGGGCGGTATCAGACTTCACCCCTCAGTAAACCTCGGTATCATTAAATTCCTCGGTTTTGAGCAGATATTCAAGAACAGCCTTACAACTCTCCCCATGGGCGGCGGCAAAGGCGGTTCAGACTTTGACCCCAAGGGCAAGAGTGACGGAGAAATCATGCGTTTCTGCCAGAGCTTCATGACTGAACTCTGCAAATATATCGGTGCTGATACAGATGTTCCCGCAGGCGATATCGGTACAGGTGCAAGAGAAATCGGCTATATGTTCGGTCAGTACAAGAGAATCCGCAACGAATTTGTAGGCGTTCTCACAGGTAAGGGTCTTACATACGGCGGTTCACTCGCAAGAACAGAAGCAACAGGCTACGGTCTCTGCTACTTCACAAACGAAATGCTCCTCGCTAACGGCAAGAGCTTTGAGGGCAAGACAGTTGTTATCTCAGGTTCGGGCAACGTTGCTATCTACGCTACTGAAAAGGCTACTCAGTACGGTGCAAAGGTAGTTACAGTATCCGACTCAAACGGCTACATCTATGACCCCGATGGAATTGACCTTGACCTCGTTAAGCAGATTAAAGAGGTTGAGCGTGGACGCATCAAGGAATACATCGGCAGAACTTCACACAAGAATGCTGAATACCACGAGGGCAGCGTATGGACACTTAAATCCAATGCAGGCGACATCAAGCTTGATATTGCACTTCCCTGCGCTACACAGAATGAAATCAATGCTGACGGTGCTAAGGCAATCGTTGCCAACGGTGCTTTCGCAGTAGCTGAGGGTGCTAATATGCCTTCAACTCCCGAAGCTATCGAGACATACCTTTCAAACGGTATCCTCTATGGTCCTGCTAAGGCTGCAAACGCAGGCGGTGTTGCTACATCAGGTCTTGAAATGAGCCAGAACAGCGAAAGACTTTCATGGACATTTGAAGAAGTTGACGAAAAGCTCCACAACATTATGAAGTCCATATTCAAGGCTTGCGAAACTGCTGCCAAGGAATACGGCATGGAAGGCAACTACATGGCAGGCGCAAATATCGCAGGCTTCCTCAAAGTTGCAGAGGCTATGAAGGCACAGGGTTGTGTTTGATTAGTTAGTTATTAAACCAATTTTAATTTCACGAGAACAGCAATGAAAAATATATCTCCCGTTGTGCTAACCAACGGGAGATTTTTTAATTTGAAATTATATTAAAATTAATTATTAAGCATTTCCTGTGCGGCAAGCATTATGCCGAGTTTTCCGCTTGTATAGGTTATTCCGCCCTGCATCCAAACGGCAAAAGGTTCTCTTATCGGGGCATCTGCGGAAAGTTCTATTGATGCGCCCATTGTAAAAGCTCCTGCCGCCATTATTACCTTGTCGGTATATCCGGGCATATCCCACGGTTCGGGAGTTACAAAAGAGTCTATCGGTGCGCCCTTCTGGATTCCACGGCAGAAAGCCGTGAGTTTTTCTTCGTTTCCGAGTTTTATTGCGGTTATAATATCCCCTCTGGGGTCATCTTTTCGGGGAGAACATTCATATCCCAAAAGCGTGAAAAGTTCGCTTGCAAATGCGGAAGTTTTCAGGGCGGCTGCCACCACATCGGGAGCAAAGAAAAGTCCGAGCAAAATTTCACGGTTCATTCCGAGAGTACAGCCGACTTCTTTTCCCATTCCCACACAGGTAAGACGGTATGAACAGAGTTCAACAAGGTCTTTTCTTCCTGCAATATATCCGCCTGTACGGGCAATTCCGCCGCCTGCGTTCTTAATGAGCGAACCGATAATTATATCAGCACCGACTGCGGAGGGTTCTCTGTCCTCAACAAATTCCCCGTAGCAGTTGTCTACCATTACGATTGCATCGGGATTTGTTTTTCTCACGGCATTTATCATTTTTTCTATGTCCGAGACAGTAAACGCACCCCTGAGAGAATATCCCCTTGAACGCTGAATATAGGCAACTTTTGCACCTTTTACAGTTTCGGATATTTTTTCATAGTCGGGAGTTCCGTCAGCTTTCAAATCAACCTGACCGTATTCAATGCCGTAGTCTTTAAGTGAACCGTTACCCTTTTCGCCTGCGATTCCGATAACTTCTTCAAGAGTGTCATAGGGCTTTCCCGTGATTGATATTAACTTGTCGCCTGTGCGGAGAACTCCGAATAATGCAGTAGACAGGGCATGAGTTCCCGAAACAAAATTAAATCTCACAAGTGCATCTTCCGTTCCGAGTACCTGTGCAAAAACGCTGTCTATTGCATCTCTGCCGATATCGCCGTAGCCGTAGCCTGTCGAACCGTAAAAACACGGCTCGCTTATTTTATTGTCCGAAAAAGCTTTTAAGACTTTTGCTCCGCAGTATTCTGCGGTTTCCTCTATTTTTGCAAAAGCCTCATGGCAGTTGTTTTCCGCAGTTTCAGCGAGATTTTTTAACTTTTCGTCAAAATTGTAAATATCAAAAATTTTACTGTTCATCAGCAAGTTTTCCTTTCATAACACTTTCCTTTTCAACGTCAATGCGTTCGAGGACGATTTCTTTTTCAACTTCCTTAAAGCCTATCTCATGATAGAAACTCACACGCACATCAAGTGCAAGCAAAAACGCTCTTTTTCCGAGATTATTAAGGAACAACGCAAGCCATTTGAGAAACTCCCTTGCATAACCGCTTCCCCTTGCACTTACTTTTGTGGCAACCTGACCTATTAAAACTTCATTTTCTATGTCAAATATTACAGATGCGGTTGTGCTGTTTCTGTATGTGAATACCCTGCTTATACCGTGTCTGCACCTGTGGGAAGTATCAGTGTACCAAAGCGAAAAATCCGCAATATTCGGGAATCCTTCGCTTAATATTTTATATACATCGGGCAGATGAGGGTCAAAATCAACGTATTCCTCTGCGAATTTATAACTGTTCTCATCGGGAATAAGTTCAAATACCGTCCTGTTGAGTGTCTGGTAATGTTCGGGAATTTTTATGCCCTTTAAGATTTTCTGGTTTCCTTCTATTCGGAACGGCAGATTCATATTCACAAATATCTGTATTTCTTCGGTGGCTTCAAGCATATCATCGGCACAGATTATAAGCGTTGAATTTATTATGAACATATAGCCCGTCCCCGAAACATCGGTTATTTTATAAAAGCGGCAGAAATCATAGCCTGCTCCGTAAGCTTTCATATATGCAAGCATTTTCCTGCCCGAAAGAGTTTTAAGCAAAAGTTCCCTGTCGAGTTCGCTTTCGCTTTTTATAAGCCTTATCATAATTCGGGTATCCTCTCCGCCATAAGCTTAACGAGTTTATAACAGCTTTCAAGGTCATTCATTTCAATCACAGATGAGGGAGAATGTAAATATCTGCACGGCACGGAAACTGCTATTGTACGCACTCCGCCACGGCTTATATGAATTGCTCCGCTGTCATTTCCGCCTGCTACCATGGTTTTTGTCTGGCAGGGAATATTATTCTTTTCGGAAATATCAAAGGCAAGATTATAAAGTCCCTTGTCGTAAACCGTGCTTCTGTCCATAAAGCCTACTACTGCACCTTTTCCGAGTTGGCAGACTTTTCTTGCACCTGAAACTCCGTCAATATCAGATGCCGTTGTGGATTCAAGGACTATTGCAAAATCGGGATTTACGGAAAATGCCGAAACTGTTGAGCCTCTAAGACCTATTTCCTCCTGAACATTGAAAACAAAATATGTATCGTATTCAAGTTCTTCATGCATTAATTTTATCATCATGGCACAGCCTGCACGGTCATCAATTGCCTTTGATTTTATGCGTCTTTCTCCGAGTTCTGCAAATTCACTTTCAAAATAAGCGCAGTCGCCGAGTTTTACATATTTTTCGGCATCGGCTTTGTTTTCCGCACCGATATCTATATAAAGGCTGTCCATAGAGGGAGCTTTTTCACGCTGTTCTTTTGATAAGTTGTGGACAGCGGTTGAACCTATAATGCCGTTGATTTTTCCGACTTTTACCTGTCTGCCGATTACAACGGAGGGGTCAATACCTCCGACTGCACCGAAAGACAAAGTTCCGTCACCGTTTATATATTTAACTATAAATCCAACTTCGTCCATGTGGGCGCATATCATAAGTTTTTTCCCTGACTTTCTGCCCTTTATGAAACAGATAAGATTTCCTAAATTATCAATTCTGTAATCATTGCAAACATCTTTTATTTTGTTTATTATAACCTCACGGACGGCTTTTTCGTCACCCGAAACTCCGTTTATAAGGCATAATTCTCTGAGAAGTTCTTTCATATTAGTCCTCCTTTATGAAATCCGCAAGAAGTTCTGCTGTGAGTTCGATATCTTTTAAATCTATTACCTCAACAGGAGTGTGCATATTTCTCAGCGGAATTGATACAGTACAGGTTTTCACGCCGTTTCTGCTAACTGAATACCTGTCTGCATTTGTGGAAGTAAGTCCCTCCATTACTTCAATCTGATAGGGGATATTATTTTTCTCTGCGGTATATTTCAGGTTTTCGGAAATTTCCCTTGAAAGTGACGGGGATATTCCTATCATAGCACCCTTTCCGAGTTTTCCGCATTTTCTTTCGTCCTCACCGATTGCATGGGCAAAACTTACATCAACGGCTATTGCAATATCGGGATTTACCGCATAAGCACAGATTTTTGCGCCACGTTCGCCGAGTTCCTCCTGAGTTGCAAGCACGACAGCCACATTATATTTTAATTTTTTACCTTTGAGTTTGTCAAGTGCAAGCAGAATAGATGCAATTCCGCACCTGTCGTCAAGAGATGCACCTGTTAATCTGTTTCCGATAAGTTCACGACATTTAACGTCATAAGTCACGCTGTCGCCGAGGGAAATATATTTTTCAAGTTCGTCTTTTGTCATACCCGTATCTATTGAAACATCGTCCCATGCAAGAACTTCCGTTCCTCCGCTTGTAAGGTGGGGCGGTACGGAACATATCACGCCTTTTATATCTTTTTTTCCGTGAATAATTACAGGCTGTGCAGGCAGGAGTCTCCTGTCGATACCGCCTAAATTCGATACTTTTACAAAACCCTCGTCTGTTATGTAAGTTACAATCATTCCCACTTCGTCTATGTGTGCATCAAGGACGAGAAGTTTTTTATTTTCGTCATGTTCCCCGAAATACTCCACATAATTATCAGTGCCGATTATTTCGTATCTGTCGCAGTATTTGGAAAAAATTCCGTGGATTTCCTGTGCTGCGGAGAGTTCGTTTCCCGATGTGCCTTTGAGTTCCGAAAGCCTTATAACGGTTTCTTTGATGTCCATAACATCACTCCTTAAAAAATTTCGCTTAGTATATTATAACAGATATTAAAACGGATTTCAATAGTATCACAAAAACAGAAAATAATTTTTTGTGTAATTATTGTGATAAATATAAGTAAATCTGTTTTTTCTCTTGATTTGCCGTTTATTCTGTGATATAATTAATTAAGGTTTTGATACCTATATAAGACAGATATGAGAGGTAAAAATTATGTTTAATATTGCAGTTGCACAGTCGGGAGGTCCTACCTGTGCTATAAATTCTTCACTTGTAGGAGTATTCAGGGAAGCACTCAAAGTTCCGTCAGTTGACGCTGTTTTCGGTTCGATAAACGGCATAGAGGGAATTATTGACAATCATCTTGTTGACCTCAGAACCATGATTCTCACAAACAACGATATAGAACTTCTCAAACAAACTCCGTCAACGGTTCTCGGTTCATGTCGTTACAAGCTCCCCGACTGGCGTGAGGACGAAGAAGTCTACAAAAAAATCGCCGACACCCTGCGTCAGAGAAATATAGGCGCATTTCTCTACATCGGCGGTAACGACTCAATGGATACCGTAAAGAAACTTTCCGAATATTTCGCTACAATTGACCTTGATGTGAAAATCATAGGCATACCGAAAACCATTGACAATGATTTGTGCGTTACAGACCATACTCCCGGATTCGGTTCGGCTGCGAAATATGTTGCGGCTACCATGCACGAAATCACCCGTGACAGCATTGTATACAGCATACCGTCTGTTACAATCGTTGAAATAATGGGTCGTCATGCGGGCTGGCTTACTGCTTCAAGCGCAGTTCTTCACGCTATGGGCGAAACCGCTCCGCACCTTGTATATGTCCCCGAAGTAGATTTTTCACTTGAAAAATTTATCGCAGATGTAAGACAGCAGATGTCAAAGCACAAGGCTGTAATTGTTGCCGTTTCGGAGGGAATTGAAGTCCCCGAAGGCGTTCAGTCGGGCGTTGTGGATAATTTCGGACACAAGTATCTTTCGGGAATCGGAAAATATCTTGAATCTGTTATAAGAAACGAAATCGGCTGTAAAGTCCGTTCAATAGAACTCAACGTAATGCAGAGATGTTCTTCACATATATGCTCAAAAACAGATATAGATGAGGCGGAGGCTGTCGGTGCGGCAGGTCTCAGATGTGCAATAGAGGGCGGTACGGGCAAAGTTATGGTATTCAGAAGAATTGAAGATGCTCCCTATACTGTCGTTATTGAAACGGCTGATGCAGAAGATATTGCCAACAGGGAAAAATTCCTCCCCGCCGAATATATCAACTCCGCAGGCAATAATATAAGAGAATCCGCTCTCGGATATTTCCTGCCGCTTATACAGGGTGACTTAAATCTTATAACAGAAAATGGTATACCGAAACATTTCGCCCTGCATGAATCCGTACTCAAATAATGCTGTTCGTTGGTTTGAAGAAAAGAGGCATTAAATTTGAAGAATATTAAAGACCTTATTAAAAAACGCTGGTTTGCAAATGCCCTCGCAGGCTGTATAACAGTTGCTTTTTATTTGATATTATCAAATATAAGTTCCGTCTGGGGAACTATTACTCAGTTCATAGGCTATTTTTCGACCGTCATAGGCGGTGCTGTCATAGCTTATCTTATGAATCCGCTTGCGGAATTTTACAATAAGAAAGTTTTCAAAAAACTGAAATCTCAGTCTGCACAATGGACTTTTTCAATAGTCTGTTCCGTTGTAACCGTAGTTGTGTTTGTGAGTGTGCTTATGAGTATGCTTATACCTCAGCTTTTTGAAAGTATCACGACTTTTGTCGGAAATATTGACTCTTATGCGAAAGCTTTGCAGTCTTTCCTGCACACAAGCATAAAAAACTACGAAAAGTTTGAACACCTTGTTGTCTCATCGGAAAATATAATCAATACAACCGTAAACTATATAAAGGACAACTCCTCAAAAATAATAGACATATCGACAAGCGCAGGAAAAAGCGTTGTGACGTGGATAATCGCCTTTATACTTTCCGTCTATATGCTTTCCGCAAAACACCGCCTGCAAGACGGTGCAAAACAGTTCATGGAAACTACTCTCAGCGAAGAATATTATAATTCAATCATGAATTTCCTTAACAGGTGCAATTTCATACTCAACCGCTATGTTGTATTCTCACTCATAGACGGAATTATAGTCGGAACTGTAAATGCTGTTTTCATGTTTGTATTCGGTATGCAGTATGTAGGGCTTGTTTCCGTTGTCGTAGGCATTACAAATCTCGTTCCCACATTCGGACCTATTGTCGGAGGTGTCATAGGCGGATTTATTCTCCTTATGGTAAAACCTTTCCACGCCCTGATATTTATAATATTTATAATCCTTCTCCAAACTGTTGACGGATATATCATAAAGCCGAAACTTTTCGGAAACACTCTCGGAATATCGGGACTTCTCATACTTCTGTTTATCCTCGTGGGCGGAAGTATCTGGGGAATTATAGGAATCCTTATAGCTATACCGCTGGCGGCAATAACCGATTATGTATACCGTGAAATGCTTATACCCTACCTGAAAAACCGACACATGAAAGCAAAGAACAACCCCAAAAAAGCCGACAGGCAACAGGAAAATAATCCCGCCGTTTCAGAAGAAAAACCCAAAGCCGTCAAAAATACCGGAAAATCAGGAGGGAAAAAATAAATGAAAACTATACTCTTGGCAGGCGGAGCAGGCTATATAGGCTCACATACCGCCGTTGAACTGCTGAACGCAGGCTATGATGTAATTATCGCTGATAATTATTCAAACAGCTCGCCCGAAGCCGTAAGGCGTGTTGAGGAAATAACGGGCAAAACCGTAAAAACCTATGAAGTTGATATAAAAGACACTGAAAAACTTGAAAAAATTTTTCAGGAAAACAATATTGATGCCGTTATACATTTCGCAGGTCTTAAATCTGTCGGAGAATCCATTGAAAAGCCTGTACTCTATTACAGAAATAACATCGACACAACTCTTTCACTCCTTGAATGTATGGAAAAATTCAACGTGAACAATATTATTTTCTCGTCAAGTGCAACTGTTTACGGTGAGGAAAACCCCGTCCCCTATACGGAAGATATGAAAAGAGGTACTTGCACAAATCCCTACGGCTGGACAAAGGTAATGATGGAACAGATTCTCGAAGATACCGCAAAAGCAAATAAAAATCTGTCTGTCGTACTGCTGAGATATTTCAACCCCATAGGCGCACATGAATCGGGAAAAATCGGTGAAGACCCGAAAGGTATACCAAATAATCTCATGCCTTATGTTTCTCAGGTTGCTGTCGGAAAACGTGAAAAACTCACTGTTTTCGGCAGGGATTACGATACAAAAGACGGCACTTGCACCCGTGACTATATTCACGTTGTTGACCTCGCAAAAGGTCATGTAAAAGCCGTTGAATATATCTTTGAACATAAGGGGACTGAAATTTTCAACCTCGGCACGGGTACTCCGTACAGCGTAACCGAAATAGTTGAAACTTTTGAAAAAGTAAATTCTTTAAAAGTAAATCATGTTTACGGCGGCAGACGACAGGGCGACCTCCCCGAATGTTTCGCAAACGCTGACAAGGCTTTAAAAGTCCTCGGCTGGAAAACCGAAAAAACTCTCGATGATATGTGCCGTGATTCATGGAGATGGCAGAAAAATAATCCTGACGGTTATAACAAATAACAAAAAAGCTCCTGCAAAACAGGAGCTTTTTTAATATTATGGTGCGGGTGACAGGACTTGAACCTGCACACCTTGCGGCACAAGAACCTAAATCTTGCGTGTCTGCCAGTTTCACCACACCCGCATATTAAGTCTTATGATTCCATAGATATTTTATCAGGAAATATTCTATTTTCTTTGTGATAACGAATTATTTTTCCCAAAATAGCTATCCAACAACATTTATGATCAGTGTCTAAAATAGTAACTACATCTTTCGCAGCAATATGAGACTGAGGATTGGTCAATCCATATTTTAAAATAGCTTTGTCAATTTTGAATGTTGTATAAAGGCGTTCTGGAGAATTTCCACAAGCATATATAACATAATCATCATTCTCTTCGGTTTTTCTTGCATATACACAAATACCCATAGCAATCCTCCAATAACGTAACACAAACGAAATCCTGCGTGTCTGCCAGTTTCACCACACCCGCATGACATACCGCCTCTGAGGGCGGTATGAAATATACGCACAAAACAGCATAAAGAAAATCATTGTGCCTGATTTTCGTTTTCTTTCTCCTTGACGGGAGTATCCGCATTTTCGGCTGATTTCTCGGCATCTTTCTTCTTTTCTTCTGCTTTCTTTGTAAGTTTCTGTGCCATTTCGTCTTTCTCAGCCTTATCGCCCACGGATTCGATATATATATCCTCATCTGCGAGACTTCCGACAAAATTAAGCTGTTTGACGGGAATACGCTTCAAAGGTGAATATATAAACTTACCGCATGAAAAATCACGTTCTGTCATACCTCTTTTTTCGCAGAGGATTTTATTTCCGTCCTTTGTACGTCTGCCGAACTGGCAGTAATCACATTTAGGCTGTATATTCTTATCGAAATATTTTCCGCCCTTAAAAATGGAGAAGAAATCCATAAAACCACCTCTTGTTCAAATCAAAAAATAAACTCTGTATACTATTATATCACGAAATAATATATTTGTCCAGTGTTTTTTTAAAATTTCTGTATAAAATTTATTATATTTAAAAATTTGTATAAAATCGGGAAAACCGCCCGCAATTTAATTTATTATTTTTAACGGAAAATCCGTCTGTTATTTACTTTCATTTCAAATGCACATTTTTATTTAAAAATCTATTTACATTCCCTTGAAAATAATGTATAATTATAGTGATACGTTTAACACGGTTATTAACAAACAAAGGAAGTGCTGTCAATGAGCTTTTCTCCAAAGGAGATACTCAATTTTGTAGAGGAAAATGACGTAAAATTCATACGTCTTACATTCTGTGACATCTTTGGAAACCTCAAAAATATCGCAATTATGCCGAACGAACTCCGTAAAGCATTCAACTGCGGAATACCTTTTGATGCCTCGTATTTTGATTCTTCGTGTTCGGACTTACTGCTTGTCCCCGATATATCAACGCTGTCAGTTCTGCCGTGGCGACCGAAATCGGGCAGAGTTGTCAGATTTTTTTGCAGTCTCAAAAATACTGACGGCACGGATTACGGCTGTGATATGAGAACATATTTAATAAATTACATAAATTCCCTGCGCCTTGACGGGTATTCCTGCGAAATGGGTACAAAATGCGAATTTTATCTCTTTGAACTTGACGAAAACGGCATACCTACCAAAAAGCCCCATGACAACGGCGGATATTTAGACGTTGCCCCCCTTGACAAATGCGAAAACCCAAGGCGTGAAATTTGTCTTTCTCTCGAAGAAATGGGACTTGCTCCGAAAAGCTCCTGCCATAAGCACGGTCCTGCACAGAATGAAATTGAATTTCACGAAAATGAACCCGTAACTGCTGCGGACAATATGGCGCATTACAAAACTGTCGTGAAATCCATAGCCTATCAGAACGGTCTTTTTGCATCATTTATGCCGAAGCCCCTGCCCGATGACCACGGCAGCGCACTCAGCATTTCCCTCGGAATAAAAAAGAACGGAAGTTTTATATTCGGAGATTCTCCCGAAAATATGCCTGCTGAGGGCAAATGCTTCATATCGGGAATACTCCGCAGAATCCGTGAAATAACTGCTTTCCTCAACTGCACGACAAATTCCTATAAGCGTTTCGGAATAGGCTATGCACCCAAATATGTCAACTGGTCTTACGAAAACCGCTCACAGCTTATAAGAATCCCCAGAATAAAGGGAACTCCTCCGAAAATAGAAATCCGCTCCGCAGATGCCTGCTGTAATCCCTATATAACTTTTAAATTAATACTCGCCGCAGGCATGGAGGGTATAAAGTCGGGCGACTGCTCGCTTATGGAAAAAACTATGAAAAACAGTCGTGAACATTCGGAATTTGAACCGCTCCCACATTCGCTTGCGGAGGCTGCCGAAATTGCCGAAAACAGCGATTTTGTCAGAAATAATCTTCCTGACGGAATACACAGGAAATTCTTTGAACATACAAAAAATATACTCTCTCTCTACGAACTCGCCGAAAATAAAGACCTGTTTGAAGAAAACACCTATTTTAAATTTATGTAACAGGACAAACATATGAAAAAGGCTATTATCGTATCATCTGCGGAGGAATTGCAGATTCGGCAGATTCTCAAAAATGAAGGTTTTAAAATATTGTCGCTTTCAAGCGGAAATGAAACAAGAAGAATGACAGCAACGGATTCCGAATATGACATAATTATAATATGTTCCCCCCTGCCCGATGAATTTGGTCAGGAACTCGCCGAAAATATCGCAGCGAATACTTCTTCGGGAGTTATATTCATATGCGGAAACGGAGTTTTTGAGGAAATGTCCGACAAACTCACATATTTCGGAGTTACCGTTCTTTCAAAGCCCGCAAACCGTCATGTTATATCAAATGCAATAAAGCTTGTATATGAAAATAAAATGCGCCTGACGGGCGCAAAAAAAGAAAATGATTCTCTTTTTGTCAAGATAGACGAAATGCGCCTTATCAACAGGGCTAAAAGCATTTTAATGAAATATCTGCGGTTTACCGAACCGCAGGCACATAAATACATAGAAAAACAGGCGATGAATACAAGACATACAAGAAAAGAAGTCGCTTTGCATATAATTGAAACCTATGAAAAATAAAGGAGATAAAAAATGAAGAAAATCGTCACAATTCAGGATATTTCCTGTTTCGGAAAATGTTCCCTGACTGCCGCACTCCCCATAATTTCGGCTATGGGAATAGAAACCGCCGTAATTCCTACGGCTGTGCTTTCTACGCATACGGGCGGATTCAAGAATTTCACATTCCGTGACCTTACAGATGATATCCCACTGATTGCGGAACACTGGAAACATCTCGGTCTTAAATTCTGCGGAATATATACGGGCTATCTCGGTTCGGAAAAACAAATAGATATAGTTTCGGAATTTTTTGATGATTTCGGAACAGACGAAAATTTCATAATCGTTGACCCCGCTATGGCTGACGGCGGTCAGCTTTACACGGGATTTACCAAGAATTTTGTTAAAAAAATGGCTGAACTCTGCGCCAAAGCCGATTATATAATCCCAAATATGACAGAGGCATCTTTCCTGCTTGATATCCCCTATACGGAAAAATATGACGAGGAATACGCAAAGGATATTCTCAGAAAACTCGCAAAACTCGGCTGTAAAGTCCCCGTTCTTACAGGCGTTCACTTTGATGACAAAAAACAGGGCGCAGCCGCATATGATTCCGCAAACGACAAATTTTATTTCTTTTTCAGAAATCATATAGACGTAACCGTTCACGGCACAGGCGATATTTTTTCAAGTGTTTTCACAGGGGCAATCGCTCTCGGAAAAGATATTCAAAAGGCTCTTGAAATTTCTGTGAACTATACTGCCGACTGCATTGAGGAAACTCTCCCTGAATTTGATGAAATGTGGTACGGAAGCTGTTTTGAACCATGTATTGAAAAACTTATCAAATATATCAGGGCATAAGCACTCTGCAAAAGAAAGGAGAGGAAATATGACCGAAAACAATATATCCTCTGAACAGCAGTACAGGGCTGAAATAAGCATACTCAATCAGGAAATCCGCCGTCTTACGGACGAACTTGAAAAAAAAGAACCCGACAGCGGACATAAGATTACAAATAAGTTTGACCCTTTTGACAATCCCACAGATTATAAATATTTTAACGGGGATTATTCAAAAATTGAACCGAGAATAGAAGAATCAGGATTCAGTTTACCGCTTGAACCCGAATATGAAGAACGCAGAAAATTAAGAAAATTCTATTCCATAGGCGGTTCGTGCATGATGTTCCATTATTTTTTCATTGAAGCAATAGGATATCTTGCAGTAACCCTTATACTTTACCTTTTTTCACTTTTCTCACCAAATACAAGTCAGGAAAGCATATACTCCTATATGAGAGGCTCATCAATAATTGTCGGAGTAAATATGCTTATTTACCTGATTGGAAATCTTACTTTCTCCGCAATAGGCATGAAACGTGCAGGAATACGAAAAACTTCCCTCATACGGACAAATGATTTTTCTTTTTCAAGTGCCGTCCAGTATTGCCTTATCGGATTTTTTCTGTGGTATATATCATATTATATCTCCATGGGAGTGTCTGATATTTTCAGTCAGTACGGCTGGTCAGTGACAACTTCAAATACAGGCGGAATAGCACAGACTACTCTCGGATATATAATTATGCTGACTTATGACTGCATTATTGCCCCCATAACAGAAGAAATTTTTTTCAGGGGAATGATTCTGCGGACTTTTTCAAAGGCAAACCAAAGATTTGCAATATTTGCGTCTGCATTTTTCTTCGGCATGACACACGGAAATGTTCCGCAGTTTATTCTTGCCTTTATACTGGGAATATTCCTCGCACATATAACTCTTAAACACGGTTCGGTAATTCCGTCTGTAATAGTGCATATATTTATAAATTCCGTATCTTCCGCAATATCCGAAACAGCATCTCTTAATTTGAACATACAGTTCTTTGTCAACATGGTATGCGTAACTGTCGCAATAATGGGACTTATCTTTCTTTTTATATTCAAATCATCAAACAGAATCCCCTCAACAACTCCTCAGCAGGCATCAAGGGGTTACAGGGTTGCCTGCGGTTCATGGGCATTTGTCGGGGCTGCGGGACTTATGATATTTGATATGCTTTACAACATAATAACAAAAAATATATAATAAAAAGCCCTTGCCGAAAAGCAAGGGTATTTTTATTCTTTGTTTATAAAATCAATTTCATTCAGGAAATCCGAAACTATGTATCTCGGACGCTGTTTCACTTCCGCATATATTTTACCGACATATTCGCCTATTATTCCGAGGCACAAAAGCTGTAAACCGCCTATCAGCCATATTGAAACCATAGTGCTTGACCAGCCGTGAACGGAAAATCCTCCGACTTTCGCAACAACCGCCCATATAAAGGCGGCTATGCTGACGATAAACATTATAAATCCGAGATAGGTTATAAGTTTAAGGGGCTTTGTACTGAATGAAGTTATGCCGTTTATTGCAAAGGCTATCATTTTTTTAAGGGGATATTTGCTTTCCCCTGCGAAACGCTCCGCCCTTTCGTAATAAACATTACAGCTTTTAAAGCCTATAAGCGGTATCATTCCACGCAGAAAAAGATTTACTTCTTTATATCCCGAAAGTTCCTGCAAAACACGGCTGCTCATAAGGCGGTAATCCGCATGATTGTAAACAACATCAGCACCCATTACCTTCATAAATTTATAGAATCCCTCTGCGGTGAATTTCTTGAAAAAAGTATCTGTTTTTCTTGCACTTCTCACGCCGTAGACTACCTGATTGCCCTCATAGTATCTTTCAAGCATTTCGTCAACTGCGTTTATATCGTCCTGCAAATCAGCGTCCATAGTTATAGACAGGTCGCAGATATCCTTTACAGTCATAAGACCTGCAAGGACTGCGTTCTGATGTCCGCAGTTTCTCGACAAACATATTCCCGAAAAAAATTCGGGGTTGCTTTCATGGAGTTTTGAAATTATATCCCATGTATCGTCTTTTGAGCCGTCATTGACAAATACCACACGGCTTTTTTCGGATATCATATTATTTTTAATTAAATATATAAATTTTTCCTTTAAACGCTTTGAAGTTTCGGGGAGAACATCATGTTCATTATAGCACGGAACTATCATATATAAAGTATCAGCCATTTACAGCACCTCAAAAAATCGCCCCCGCACTGCGGGGAAAAATTATATTATTCTGAAACTCTGCCTGCGGAATCGTCATATCTTTTTATTTTTGTTTCAAGACCTGCTTTGGGGTCTTTGTTTTTTACAGCGTTTATTATAGCCTGAATTATTTCGGGCTGACTTTGTTCGGCAGATGCCCTCGTGAAAAGTCCGAAACCGTACTGACCGTTATAGCCGTTGTCCCAGTAAACGGGAGTTATTCCGTATGTTGCGGCGATACCTGCCAGATATCCATTGTAGTAAGCCCTGTTTTCAGCTATCTGATTGGGAATACCCGCATTTGCGGAAGTTTTGTCTATACAGCCGAACTCACCTATTACAACATGGAGACCCTTGTCAATGAAATTTTCTTTTAATTTTTTCATTTGATTTTCAAGGTGTTCTTCCTCGCCCCATGAGGCTTTATTTTTGGGATTAGCCTTGTTTATTTCAACAATCTGCTGACCCTTTTCGCCCCAGAGAAAAGTTTTTTTGCTTTCATCTCCGCAGTAATCCCAAGGGTCATAGCAGTGAACGGAAACAATCATTCTGTTTTCGCCTGCTGTATTTTTATCGTCCGTGGGCAACTGAAAACCGTAATCCCCGACAGTATAATCAATATTTGTATTCCAGCCCGGGAACATAAGCCAGCGGTGTGTATTATTTTCACCCGATGCCCTGACAGTATCAATGAAAATCTGATTATAGGCATTTATATTTTCATACTGTTCCCTTACGGGGTCGGAATAGTTGCCGTTAAACTCCTCGTTCATGCTTTCAAAAATAAGGTGTTCGTCATAGGTTGCGAATTTGTCGGCTATCTGCTGCCAGAGGGCAGTATATTTTTCTTTTATATAGTCCTGATTTTCGCCGTTGCAGAGAAACCAGCCGCCGCTTATCGTATTATAGCCGTCACCGTGGACATTTATAATAACATTCAGTTCCCTGTTATAGCAGTAGTCAACAACTTCCTGCACACGGTTCAGCCATGTTTCATCAACTTTATAATTATTATCATCGTCAATATAATCGAGATAGGAAACGGGAACTCTTATTGTTGAAAATCCTGCATCTGCGACAGCATCAACCATTTCCTGAGAGGCTTTCGGATTTCCCCATACGGTTTCACTTGGGTGACCGTTTGAATTTGCTTCAAGGGTATTTCCGTAATTCCAGCCTGCGCCGAGAGTTTCGGCTATATTTTCGGCTGACATGGTAAATGTGCCGTTGTTTTTCGGTGTTTCGCCCTCAGATGTCTGAGTGTTATTATTACTGCCCGAAGAACAGCCCGTAACCGATACCGCAAACAGCACAGCACCGAAAAGAGCCGCAAATTTTATATCTGATTTCATGAAAGTTCCTCCGATATATAATCAGCCCTGCAAATGCAGGGAAAACTAAAAAACCTACCGACAATATAATAACATATTTCCCAATATTTGTCAAGAATTTATTTAACGCTTTCCTTTATGCGGTTTATTGCATTTTTTTCAAGTCGTGAGACCTGCGCCTGAGATATACCTATTTCTCCCGCAACTTCAACCTGTGTTTTGCCTTTAAGATACCGCAGATAGAGGATATTTTTTTCTCTCTCGTCAAGCTTGTTTATTTCGTCACGGATAGTCAGTTCGTCCATACGGCTTTCAACATCATTCTTGTCACAAATCTGGTCCATTATATATAATGTGTCATCTGAATCGGAATACACAGGTTCATAGAGCGATACAGGTTCGCTTATGCTTTCAAGGGCTATAACAACATCTTCTCTTTTTTCGTTTATTTCCTTGGCGATTTCGTCTATATCGGGTTCACGCTGATATTTATATATAAGCTGTTCCTTTGCCTGCAAAGCCTTGTAAGCCATATCCCTGAGAGAACGGCTGACTTTTACACGACTGTAATCTCTCAGATGACGGCGGAGTTCACCGCTTATCATGGGGACACAGTAAGTTGAAAATCTGACTTCTTTTGTCAAATCAAAATTATTTATTGCCTTGATAAGTCCGACAACGCCCGTCTGAAAAAGGTCGTCTATATCTTCCCCACGCCCCGTAAAGTGCTGTATAACGCTTAAAACAAGCCTTAAATTCCCGTTGATGAGTTTATCTCTTGCCTGCTTGCTGCCTGTTTCCCTTATTTCTTTCAGGAGGGCGATTTTCTCCTCCTCTTTGAGAACAACAAGGTCAGAGGTATTTATTCCCGAAATGATTACTTTATTATACATCATGCAATATCCCCCATACAGTTTTATAAGGATATTATTGACATATATTTATAAACTAATCACAGGAAAATTTTGGTTTAATTCGGAATGCGGAATGCGTAATTAATAATGCATGGCAGAAGAATACAGGGGGGCTTGGGGGGATAAGCCGCCCCTTGCGCCGAAAGTGAACGCAGCGCAGCGGAGTGAACGAAGGCGCAAAGCCCCGAATGGGGCGGCGTTCCCCCCATTCAAGATAAGCCTGTTGTGATTTTTTTGAGTTAAGTTAATATTTTTCAAGAAAATTATGCACGCCGTTGCTGTCTTTGTAAGCTATGACCGTACTTAAATTAACATTTTCAACGCTGCGGAAAATATTTTTCTCAACCTGCGGATTTATTTTTTTAAGTTCGGCAATAAGATTTTTTATTTCAAGTCTTTTGGATACGGAACGGCTGTCGGGGGCGCAGGTCGTGCAGGTATCCGTAAATTTGCAGGCGCACTGTATGAAATGCAGGTCATTATAATCTCTCCAATGCTTTATTTCAGCCTCACGCACAAGATAAAGCGGACGTATGAGTTCCATTCCCTCAAAATTTGTGCTGTGGAGTTTCGGCATCATGGTCTGAACCTGTCCGCCGTAAAGCATACCCATTAATATAGTCTCGATGACATCATCAAAATGATGACCGAGGGCAATTTTATTGCAGCCGAGTTCCTTTGCTTTATTATAAAGGAAACCTCTCCTCATTCTTGCACATATATAGCAGGGATTTTTCTCTATGTTGTAAACTGAGTCAAAAATATCCGATTCAAAAATTGTTATCGGTATGGACATGGATTCGGCATTTTTTTCGATAATTCTCCTGTTTTCGGGGCTGTATCCGGGGTCCATAACAAGGAATACAAGTTCAAAGGGGAATTTGTCGTGGCGTTTGAGTTCCTGAAAAAGTTTAGCCATAAGCATTGAATCTTTTCCGCCAGATATGCAGACCGCTATTTTGTCATTCGGAAGCACAAGCTGATATTCGTTTATTGCCTTTGTAAATTTGCACCATATGGATTTTTTGAATTTTTTAACTATGCTTTTTTCAACGTCCTGAGTAATAATTCTGTTTTCCGTTTTTTCTCTGAGCCATTCAACATATCCGCCCGAAAGATTCACGGCATTTAAGCCTTTTTCGGAGAGATTGTCCGCAACTTCGGCACTTATTCTGCCTATTCTGCAATATATCACAAGGAGTTTGTCTTTCGGGAGGTCTGCGGAATAAATTTTCTCCTGAGGAATATTCACCGCACCTGTGATATGCCCGTATTCAAAGGCAGATTCGTCACGGATATCAACAAGCATATAATTCTCAATATTTTTTAATTCTTTTAAATTTATCTCATTCATACATATTCTCCTTACAGAAAAACAGACACACGGCTTTCCCGTATGTCTGAATATTTTATTATGACTGTTCGCTTAGGTATATTGACAGACGGCTTTGAAGAAGATAAGCAGTTTCATCAACGTCTTTGTCTCCCCTGAAACAAGCTCCTGTTTCTTCTTTTACTATTGAATAAACATCATTTGCATAGCCCATACCGGGTTTGGCAGACATGAGATATTCGGCATATCTGTCTCTTTCCTCTTTGCTTATCGGATTAATTTTTATTATTTCGCCTGCATAGTAAGCCTCATCATCTTCCTCGACTTTTTTTCCGTTTTCCATATGATAGGGCTTTGACATGGACTTATCAAGTTTTTTCTCAAATGCAGGCTTGTAAGTTGGAAATCCCGCAAAGAAATCATTTGCGTTTTCGTAATATTCTTCCGTAAAGAAAGAACTTAAAAATTTCCAACAGGCATCTTTATTGGGAGAGCTGTCCATTATTCCGAAACACATACTTGTCTGGAATAATGCTCCCCTGCCGTCAGATGAAGGGAATCCCACAAAAGATATATCTTCGCCGAAATTTGCATATCTGAGGTGTGCATAATCAAAAGAATTATCGAAAGATACCTGTTTTACAAGTGCCTTGTCGTCATGTATTGCAAGTTCGGATTCATTGTATGTTGCAATAAGCTCATCAATGTCGATATCCGTGTTTTCGTCCTCTTCGGGTGATTCATCAAAACTGTTGCAGAAATTAAGAAGCTTTTTGAAATCGTCCGTATCGAAATGGCAGGTATTTGTTGAATAGTCTATGGGACTTGTTCCGAAATAAAGCAGTTCAAAAACTTTGTCCCTTGTATTTTCCATACTCAAAAATCTCATTTCTTCGGGCATACTGTTGTAAGCGTCTATCATTTCGTCAATTGTCCAGTTTTCATTCGGGAGGAATTTTTTCTTTGCGGCAATAGTAGCAACAGTGAATGACGGTATAAGGCTGTAAAGCTTGCCGTTTACTTCTCCCGCCTCAATCGCATTGGGAAGAATATCATCTTTGCTTAAATTTTCATCTTTGTCAAGGTATTCATAAAGGTCTGCAAAGACACCCTTTGAAGAAAAGCTGTTTATCATGTTGGTATTTTCACAGATTACCATATCAGGGGCTTTTCCCGATATGATATCAAGTTTAAGCTGTTCTTCGCCTGATTTTCCCTGTTCATAGTCGCTGTATTCATTGTAATCAATTACATTTATACGGACATTGTCACTTGACTTGTTAAAAGATGTAGCCATTTTTGTAATATCGTTTGTTGCGTACATAACTCCGAGGTTGATAATGATTGTATTCGCAAGTTCGGCGGCATCACGCTTTGAAAGCGAATAAAATCCCGTCATATTGTTGTCAAAGTCGTTTATATATACCGTAAATTTGCCGTCATCGGAAGCAATGCCAGCCATTACCCTTTCACCGTTCAGGTCTGAATCCACCCAGCTTACGGCTTCCTCTACTGTTCCGTCACTCTTGATGCCAAGCAGGGCTTTGCCTAAAAGCATATAATAATCATATTCGTTAGTTCCCTTAAACAGCTTTAAGCTGTATAAGCTGTCTGTCTGACCCGAAAGAGGAGTTGTTGAGATTTGTTTGAGAGTCTCGCCGTCAAATTTTGAAAGGCTGAAATTTTCATAGTCCTCTGACGAAACTATGACAAGATTTCCGTCACTGTCGGTGAAACCTCCTGATATATAACCGTTTATGAGAGTTATTTCATTGCTGAGTTTTCCGTCACTTCCAAGTGTGAAATAGTGGAGGCTGTAATCTGAAAATCTCATGCTTACAAGAATTTTTCCGCCGTTGAGTGCAAAAAGGTCCGCAAAAACCATTCCCTGATTCAGTTCGCCCTCTGCAACCTCATATTCTGCCTTTGATTCTATGGGATTTCTTGAAACAATCTGCCCCGTACTGTCTGCAATAATCAGTTCATAGCTGTATTTTACATTTTTGTACATTGCCTCATAGTCAAAATCATCAACACTGAAATCAGGGTCGGAAGTGTCGGGCAACTTGAAATCTCCGTAATCGGTATACTTCACAATGGCATATATATTCCCGTCGGGAGACGCCGAACCATAAACCGAAACTTCACCGTTTTCGGGCTTTTTTATACCCATGTCTATTCTGTCAAGACCTGAAAAATCAGAATTTGAAATATAGAACACGGTTTCTTCTGTTTCGGCATCTTTTCCTGAGAACGCATATTTTCCGTCACCTATGGGGAAAATGTTGTCAAATTCCGAGAAATAAACGGAACTGTTGAGTTCATCACATCTGTATGAATTTGAAATTACAAGGTCTGCCGTCTGCTGTGAGGCAGTACCTCCGCCCTCCGAACCACTCGAACAGGAAAAGGCTGAAAACATCATTGACGCTGCCATAACTGCGGCAGCAACACGCAATTTTTTCCTCATATCAGTTCTCCCCATTAATTTCTCTTTTGTATTTTCTTGTTCTGAAACGGTCATATTTGTCTGCTGCCTTGGCTTTGAGATATTCTTTCAGAACACCGCCCGCACGGTAAACCTTTACAAACATACAAACGGCTGCGATAAACGGACACACAAGAAGAAGTCTCTGCAAGAAATAAAGCTTTGAAAGCTTATATTCCATTATTCTCGATGCGTTTTCCCAGTAGGGATATGAAATACTGCTGTCATCAACGAAATAATTGTAAAGTTTACTGTGATTCTCATACATGAGCGAAGGCGCAAAACGTCCTGTATTGTCAACTATTTTATACTTGTTCCTGTAATTCTCCTCAAAGAAGCCCTTTACTTTTTCGTATGCGAACTTTTCAACGGGACAGGGAAGCATACATTCGTAGCAGTTTATTTTCTTGAAACTGTTCGTGCCTGACGAATTGAAGTCTGTGCTGTCGGACTGTGAACTGTCAAATGTATCAAGCCTTGATGCGCCGTCATATGTTATATAGGCTTTCGGCAGACTTCCGCTGCACTGCTGTTCAACTTCCGTCTGCGGAGTTTCAATTACACCCGATATATAAAACTTTGTTTCTTCTATATACACGGGCAGTCCCGAAACCTCAACAGTGCCGTAAAGCGTCCACGCAAGGTCATGGTCTATGAGGATTCCGTCCTGCATGGTATCATCATCATAAAGATATGAACCGTCAAGGAGTTCAAAGGCATGGAATACAAAGAAATCACCGCCGACTGCCATAACGTCCGCATCATTTTTGACATTTCTGGTGCTTTTAAGGGAATGAACGCCTATTCCTGCGCTGTAAGCTTCGGGATAAGGCTTGTTGCCCTGACCCTCAGCCTCCGAACCTGCTTCTTTCAGAGCCGTAACAAGTTCATATTTCATAGAGCCTATTTTATCCTTGTCAAAGCCTGAACCTTCTTCAAGAAAACAGCTTACCTGTGCATAATCCGTATCTTTTGACCATCTCTCCGCCGTATAGTTGTATGACTGTGTTTTCGCCATAAAACCGCCTATTACATAGACTATTCCCGATGCGGCAACCATAAGGAAATTCAGGAACAGGAGAAGAACACGCCATTTTCTGCCAATGATTTTCATAAGGTCACCGCCTTAATTGTCTTTCATGCGAACCTGGTCCTTGGGTGAAACAGGCTTGCTTGCCGCCGTTATGACATAATCTCCTGCGCTTATTCCTCCCTTTACCGCTCTTGATGTTTCATCGGAGGCTACGACTTCGACTTCAACTTTCTCTGCATAGTATCTGTTGCCGAGAGGAGAGGACTTTGATTTTGTTATAAGAACAAATTTATTTCCCTTGTTGTCCTCATATACTGCGCTTTTCGGAACTACCGCATCATAGTTTCCGCTTCCGCAGGGTATTGAAAGTTCAAGGTTTGAGCCTACGCTTGTATTTCCCTTTACGGTAAATTCAAGTATCATATTCTTTGAGCCTGCGACTGTATCATTTTTGATAGCCGTAAGTTCTGCCTGAATGTCGTTGTTGAAATTGTTGAGAATGTCAACTTCTGCGCCTTTCTGGGCTTTCTTGGCTTTTTCGCCCTCAACCTTTATTTTTACGAGGTATCCCTCATCTGTTATGTCGATATCCATGATTGTATCGCCCGAATTTACTTTGCTGCCTGTTTTTGTTTTTATATCGGCAACTATGCCGTTATATTTTGAAACTATGCCGTTTGAAGAAGCTTTTTCCTTGGCTTTTTCGAGTTTTTTCTGAGCTTCTTCGAGAGCAGCCTTTGCCTTTTCGAGTTTAAGGTCATTTACAGTCTGATTTGATTCATTTTTGCTCTGTGTTTTTTCGATTAATTCTTCAAGGGATTTCTGTTTTTCTGCAACCTGCTTGTCAAGGTCGGAAACCTTTTCAACGCCTTCATTTATTTCATAGGAAGATATTTCGCTTTCAAGGCGGGATATCTCATATTCAACATCGGAAAGCTGTGAAGTAAGCCTTTCACGGAGAGACTGTTTTGCCTCCTCGTAATTGCTTTTTGCCTCATTCATGGCAGTTTCCTTTTCGGCAACGTCCTCGGAATTTGCATTGAGAGCCATTTCATAAACTCTTTCGGCATCTTCCGCCCTGCTTTTGAGGAGGTTTATATCGCCCGTATATTCGGGTGCAGCCATTGAATAATCGTCCATATCTATTGCTGCTATTGTATTGCTGAGATTCTGCTGTATATTTTTCTGGTATGAAAGTGCGCTTTCGCTGTTTGCCTTTGCGTTTTTGAGTTCATTGTTGTAAGATTCGTTTGAGGCAGCCTCATCTCTTTTTTCTATTGCGTCATTGAGTTCCTTGCGGGCTTTATTTATTTCATCGCTCTGCTGGTCACTGCTGTCTTTCTGAGTGAGAAGTTCCTGCTGGTAGTTGAGTTCTGCATCTCTTACAGCGTCCTGAGCCTGTGTAAGTTCATCGCCTGTACTGCCTGCAACTGTGAAAAGTATGTCACCCTGCTTGACTTCCTGACCCTTTTTGACCATGATAGTATCAATGGTTACGTTGTCATCGACAGTAACTTCATATGACTGCTGAGGTTCTACTGTGCCGTTTCCTCTTATGCGCTCGGTAAGTTTTCCGGAAGTCACGGCTGCGGTAGTGACCTGTGCAAGAGACTTGTTCATTATTGTATTTGAAAAGAATGTAAGTACAAGAAGAATAACAAGAAATACTATTACTATTCCTCTTATTATGCTCCGCTTTTTTGCGGGGTCACGGTTTTCCATTTCAGATTTTGAATCGCTCATTGTATTCTCTCCTTATCGTTATATTTTTAAACTATGTGAAATTATCCCTTGATTCCGCCTGCGTAGGTTATGCCTTCAACGAGGTCGTCCTCGCCGTAAAGGAACATCAGAACCGTAGGAACCATGTACACAACGCCTACGGCAAAGGCAAGTCCTATATCTCCCGTGTTTATCTGGGAAAGAAATACCGAAAGCGGGTGCATTGTCGTATCTTTAAGCATGATAAGCGGCTGTTCAACCATGTTCCAGTAGTCTATGAAAACAAGCATTGTAACCGATATTATCGCACTTTTGCAGAGGGGAACGAAAATCTTTGTAAGTATCTGAAATTCGCTTGCACCGTCAAGCTTTGCCGCTTCAACATATGATATCGGGATTCTTCTCATAACTTTTGATATGAGATAAACGCTGAACGGTGAGAATATTCCCGGAAGGATTATTGACCAGCGTGTGTCAAGAAGTCCGAATTTATCGGCAACAAGATAGTTGGGTACAAGTGTTACCTGATAGGGCATTATCATAAGTATTACATACACAAAGAAAATAATTGCCTTTGGCTTGCTTGGGTGTCTTGAAAATCCGTATGACGAAAGTACGGCAATAACTACCTGAAAAAGCGTTATCGGCACTGTAAGCAATACGGAGTTCCAGAATTTGAGGAGATAATCGGGACTTCTGAAAAGCACCCCTTCATACTGGCTGAAAGTTACTTTGTCGGGAATAAATTTAAGGTTTACATTTTTTGAAACGAAAGTGTCTTTCTTTTCGGACGCACTTCCGATGAGTGTGCCGTAGTTTGCTTTTATTTCGCTTGTGGTCATGAATGAGTTCACAACCGTGAAAATTGTCGGCATAATAAAAAGCAGCGCAGCGGCAACGGCAAAAATAAATACTATCGTGTTAAGTGTTTTTTCTTTTTTTCTCTTATCCATCAGTCTTCAAGGTCCTTTCCGAAAATACGGTCGGTCGTAAGCAATATTGCAAGGACGACAATCATAACGAGTGCGAAAAGAACTGCCGCAGCCGAAAGTTTCTGATAATCAAGACTCTTGAACGTATTGTTCATGAAGTGTTGCAGCATATACATCTTGCTTACGGGGTGGTCGCCTGTGAGAAGATATACTTCACGGAATATCTTGAATGAATTGATTATCGAGAGGATAAGAACAAATACTATCGTGGGAGAAAGATATCTGAGTTTTATCCTGAAAAACTGATACAGCTTGCCTGCACCTTCAAGGTCTGCGACTTCAAGTATATCTTTCGGCACTCCTGCAAGGGCTGACATGAACAGTATCATATTGTATCCGAGATTTTTCCAGAGGAACATGGCAATTATGATTATCTGTCCGTGCGGTGACTTTATCCAGTCAACGCCTTCAAATCCGAATATTTCGCCTATCTGGTTTATAGTGCCGTGATTGTGGAAAAGAACCTGCCATACTATTACAACCGATGCGGTGGGTACCATAAGCGGACTGAGAAAAAACGTCCTCAGCGCACTTTTATAGGGGATTTTTCTTTCAAGCATAAGCGCAAGTATTATTGAAAGAATTACCGAAAGCGGTACTGCTATAAGCGAAAAGTATGCGGAGTTCCATGTTGCCTGCTTGAATGCGGTGTTCTGCAAAAGTGCCTTGTAATTTACAAGCCCCACATATTCATGCAGTATGGGATTGTTTATAGTTGAATAATAGACGACTATCGCAAAAGGCACGACAAAAAATGCAAGAACGCCCAGAAGTCCGGGCAAAATACAGGCGTATGAGAATATACGCTCCTTTAAATTTCCTTTTTCTTTTTTCATTCCAACCACCTTTTTTTAAAATTTTAATATATCTGCATCAGATAAATGCCATATACATTATAACATTACATTCGTTTTGTGTCAATGAAAAGGGACGGTTTTTTAACAAATTATTCATATTTTTTCAAATAAGTAAGCTGTTGACAAAATTCTCTCAAAGATGTAAAATATATTATCGGATATATCAAAAGCCAAAAGAAAAGAGGTTCACAATGTCAAAACAATTCTGGAAAGGCAGCGTACTGCTTGCGCCTGTGCCTGCTGCCCTTGTAAGCTGCGGAACTGTCGAAAAGCCCAATGTTTTAACTGTCGGCTGGACGGGAATCGTATGCACTCACCCGCCTATGACCTATGTTTCCGTAAGACCCGAAAGATTTTCCCACGACATAATAAAAAACAGCGGAGAATTTGTCATAAACCTGACAACCTCCGCCATGATTAAAAAAACAGATTTCTGCGGTATGAAAAGCGGAAGGAACACCGACAAATTCAAAGCCTGCGGTTTCTATGCCGTTCCCTCGCAGAAAATTTCCGCCCCCCTGATAGAAGAATGTCCCGTAAGCCTTGAATGTAAAGTCACGGAGGCAAAAAATCTCGGTTCGCATACAATGTTTCTCGCCGAAATAGTCGGCATTGACGTTGATGAAAAATACATTGACAGCAAAAACAAGCTGAATTTACAGCAATGCGGTCTTGCCGCCTATTCCCACGGGGAATATTTCGCCCTCGGACGAAAATTAGGCGATTTCGGATTTTCCGTCAGAAAAAAGAAAAAGAAATAACTATGTCGCTATGTCCTCAATGAACCTGTTGAGTTCATATTCCGTTTCCATTACTATTCCCTCATCAAGCTGACGGCGGTCAAATTCCGACAAAAGCCCGATATCATAATCTATCACCCTGTACGGTGCATCGCTGCCGCCCTTGAATATGCCTATTCTGCCCTTGTATTCCCTGACAACGCATACGGGCTGTTCCAAATCCGCAGCAGATACATTTGTCCTCGATGCGACTTTCTGACGGTGCAGGGACTGTCCGAGTGTGCATATGACTATAAAGCCCGATACAGTCATCGCAGCCATGACCATAAAAAAAATTCTCTTGTCAATTCTTTTTAGCATTTTTATCGCTCCTTGCTGAATTTACTGTAATTATTGTTGCCGTAAATCTATGTATTATACAAAATCACGAATTTTTTTCAAGGGGCTTAACAAATCAGAAATAATATGTTATAATGACACTGTATGATTTTGTTCTGAAAGGAGATGCAGCCGAACAAAAATGGATAACAGCAATCTTAATGACGGCTTTCCGCAGGCTGACGTTCCGGATACGGAAGATGTGAACCCTGCCCCCCCGCCGACTGATGACTCACAGCAGTATTATCAGAATGTTGCACCGGCAACGGTACGCACAAAAAAGAAAAAGAAGAAGAAAAAGAACATATTTCTTACCGTTCTTAAAAAATTCTTCATGGTCATCGCAACAACACTTCTCTCACTTTTCCTCGTAATGGTAATAACAGGCACGATAGTCGCAACGGCTCTTACCGTCTATGTCCTCGATTTCATGGAGGACGCAACCAATATCACGCTCCAAGAGCTTGAATCGGGAAGCGACACCTATTTTTACGGCAACAAGACAAACGAAAAAGGTGAAAAAGAACTTGTCGTTCTCCAAAGTATCAAAACGGACGTTCAGAGAATCCCCGTTTCGATTGACCGTATACCCCAGCACGTTCGTGATGCCTTTGTCTACACCGAGGACGAACGTTTCTATACACATGACGGTGTTGACTATAAGCGTACTTTTGCAGCATTCGTAAATATGTTCCTTCATATTTACAACACTCAGCAGGGTGGTTCGACTATTACCCAGCAGCTTATCAAAAACCTCACGGGCGACAACGAATACTCCCCGCAGCGTAAGATAAGAGAAATTTTCAGCGCAATGCAGCTCGAAAAAACTTACTCCAAAGACGAGATTCTTGAAGAATATCTCAACTATATCGGCTTCGGAGGTCCTATAAACGGCATACAGCTCGCCGCAACACGTTATTTCGGAAAGAGCGTTGAGGAACTTACAACCCCCGAAGCGGCTGTCCTCGCATCTATTCCGCAAAGCCCGCAGTTCTACGGTCCTTTTGTCGAAACTTATGACGATGAAGGAAATCTCATAGTTGACGGCAGAGCAAACAACAAAATACGTGCAAGATACGTTCTCTCGAAAATCTACGGAAACGGTGCGATAACCTATGACGAGTATCAGGAATATCTCAATACCGATATAATCTATACCGACTCCGAAGAATACAAGAGACTGCACCCCGAAAGCGATATTGACGAAATGGAAGCCTCCCAGAAAATTTATACATGGGAAGTCGATGCCATGATGTATGAAGCCGCAGGCTATCTCATGAGCCAGTACAATATTGACCTTCAAGAAGCCATAAGACGTATAAACAAGGGCGGTTACAGAGTTTATTCAACTCTCGATGACCAGATGCAGGAATACATGGAGGAACGTTTCAAGGATTTGAACAACCTCGTTTCCGCAGACTTTGTAAGAAAATGGGTGGATATTGATGATGACGGAAACTTTGAGGAATACCTCCCGCATATCGGATTTATTGCCCTTAACTATGACGGCTCGGTAAAATCCCTCATAGGTGACTGGGGCGAAAAAGATACATCGCTCTCCACAAGCTACGCCGTCACCGAAACAAGGCAGGTTGGTTCTACCATGAAACCTATTTCAACTTACGGTCTTGCCCTTGAAACCGATTATATCCACTGGGGTACTCAAATCAAGGACAGTGCCATCAAGGAAATAGACGGAAAGCCCTGGCCTACCAACTACTCAACAGATAATATCACAACTCTTTCCAATGCAACTTTCAATGTTTACTATATGCTCCAACAGTCTTTCAATACTGCTCCCGCACATCTCTGTGAGGAACTCACACCGCATGAAGTTTACAAGTTCTGTAAGGAAAGAATGGGTCTTAAACTTGACCCCGATGATGAGGACCTTTCACCTCTTACCGTTGGTGCGCTTACTTTCGGTATAACTCTCGAAAACCTCGTAAATGCTTATATCCCCTACGGAAACCACGGTATCTACAATGAAGCCCACATAGTTTCAAAGATAGAGGACAGCAACCACAAAATCATCTATCAGAATGACGGAAACGCAAGAGAGGCTGTAAGCAGTGAAACTGCTTGGGTAATGAACAGACTCCTCAAAAACGTTATCGACAACGGTACAGGTATGTCCGCAAAACTCAACAACAAGGTTGTATGCGGTAAGACAGGTACTACCGATAACTGGTATGACCTCACTTTCGTAGGTCTTACAAGAGATTTTGTAAGCGGTATAACTATCGGTTACAAGTATTACGATGAGGATTTACAGCTTCCGACTTCACTCCATTCCGCAGATATCTGGAAAGCCGCTGTCGGCGACTATATCGAAGAAAATTTCAAAGATACACCCGCAGACTTTGACGAAAACCCGAATGTAATAGTTGCTCCCATGTGTACTGCTACGGGAATGATTGCAGGAGATTACTGTCCCAAGGGCATAACAGGCTACTGGAAATCTTCAAATGCTCCCGTATGTACAGGTACTCACGGTTATGTAAGCAGCAACAATAACAACAACAACAATAATACAAACTACAACGACTACAATAATTATAACAACTATAATCAGTGGAACAATTACAACTACAATTACACAGACCCCAACGCAGGCGGTTATACCGACCAGAACACAGGCGGTTACACCGACCCCAATGCAGGAGGTTATGCCGTTCCCGATGCAGGCGGTTACACAGACCCCAACGCAGGAGGCTATGCCGTTCCCGATGCAGGCGGTTACACAGACCCCAATGCAGGCGGAAACTATGACGGAGGATTCCTCTGGTAATCTTTTAAGCGATATATCGAACCTGTTCATATAAACCGTGGACAGGTTCGATTATAATTTTTAGCTGTCAGAAATCAGCGGTCATCTGTATGACCTTTGATTTTTGATAACTGATATAACAAGGAGTGTTTTTTTGGATACATTAAAATTATGCTGTCCGTGCCATTTCGGACTTGAAAGCGTTCTGAAATACGAAATAACCAAAATAGGCGGAACGGACTTAAAGGTAAATGACGGAAAAATTACTTTCACGGGAGATTTCAACACCCTCGCCCGTGCAAATATCTGCCTTTCCACAGCGGAAAGAGTTCTGATTCAGCTTGCCGAATTTAAAGCCGTGACCTTTGAGGAGCTTTTTCAGGGAGTAAAAGCAATAGAATTTGAAAGATTCATAGGAAAAAACAATGCTTTTCCCGTAAAGGGCAGTTCCCTGAGTTCGGCACTTCACAGCGTCCCCGACTGTCAGGCAATAGTCAAAAAAGCCGCCGTTGAAAGACTTAAATCAGTTTACGGCATAAGCTGGTTTGACGAAACCGAGTCAACCGTACAGATTCAGTTTAATATATTAAAAGATATGGTTACGGTTTACCTTGATACAAGCGGTGCGGGTCTGCATAAAAGAGGTTACAGGAAAAATTCCAACGCAGCACCCATAAAAGAGACCCTTGCGGCAGGTATAATTGACCTTGCAAGAGTCCGCCCCGATACAATCGTCTGTGACCCCTTCTGCGGAAGCGGTACTCTCATTATAGAAGCCGCCCTCAAAGCTCTGAAAATTCCTGTCGGCATACGCAGAAAATTCGCAGCCGAAAACTGGGACTGCATAAATCCCGAAATATGGCGTGAAGAACGTGCGAGAGCCTTTGAAAATATCGACAAGACCGCAAAATTCCACGCAATAGGTGCGGATATTGACGATGCGGCTGTTGCCCTCACCCTTGACAATGCCAAAAAAGCAGGCATACTTTCAAGAATAAAAATCGAACAGGCTGATATCTCAAAATTCAGACAGCCCGAAAATTCAACCGTCATCTGCAATCCCCCCTACGGTGAAAGACTTCTCGAACTTCGTGAAGCCGAAAACATATACAAAATTATGGGAAAAGTCCTCGGAAAAGGCGGAAATATGCAGAGTTACATCATATCCCCGCATGAACAGTTTGAGCAGTTTTTCGGCACTAAGGCAAAAAAACGCCGTAAACTCTACAACGGTATGATTAAGTGTCAGCTTTATATGTATTTCTGAGGAAATACCGCCGTATAACAAGCCCTTTACTGCATCTTTTCTACCCGACACGCTGTCCCGTGTGCGGGGATTTCATAAATTATGATATGAAATTCTGCGGTGAATGTGAAAGCAAGTTAAAATATTTTTCGGGAGATGTTTATATTCCCAATGCCGAAGGATTTTCCGCAGTTTATGAATACAACGAAAATATTTCCCCTGCGGTGTTTCTGCTCAAAAACGGAATATGCGGAAATGCTGCCTATGCACTCGGAAATTCCCTTGCGGAAAAATTAATCTCGCAGGGGATTTCTGCGGATATGATAATCCCCGTCCCCATGCACCCGAAAGACCGCAGAAAACGCAGTCTTGACCAGTCTTTTCTTATCGCCGTTGAAATCGGTGCTGTCATGAATATCCCCGTTGTAAGCGATGCAGTCGCCAAAATCCGCAGGACTTCCGAACAGAAACATCTTTCGGGCAAGGAAAGACGTGTAAATCTTATAGGGGCTTTCGGCATAAAAAACAGCGAAAAAGTAAAAAATAAAAATATTATCCTTGTTGATGATGTATGCACAACGGGAAGCACTTTATCGGAAGTGTCCGCACTTTTAAGGGCAAACGGCGCATCTTCGGTATACTGCGCCTGCTGCTGCAAGACCAAAGAAATTTAAAAACTTACTGTTGACTTTTGTTAATGCCTGTGATATAATTAAAAAATGAAAATGATTATCAGTTTTGTAAGCTTAAAAAAAGAGGTATATATATGTTCAAAAAATTAGTCCCGCTGATATTATTTTTTACAGTCTTTCTCCTCTGCGGCTGTACGGAAAAAAAAAATAACGTATATTCGGGAAATAAACTGGATATTGTCTGTACTGTATTTCCCGAATATGACTGGTGCAGGGAAATTCTCGGAAAGTACCAAAAAAATGTCAATCTTACCTATCTCCTCGGTGACGGAGTTGATATGCACCACTATCAGCCCGATGCAGATGCCGTCAGTAAAGTCAAAAACTGCGATATATTGATGTATGTGGGCGGTGAGTCCGAAAAATGGATAGATGAAGCCCTCGCACAAGTCCCGAATAATAATATAACTGTCGTGAATCTCCTCGATATTCTCGGAGACAGCGCAATTGAACTTGAACGTGCAAGAGTACGCAGTAAAAAAGCCCTTGACCCCGTGGAAGAAACTACCGAACCAACTACCGTCCCAGAACCTCTTTACGATGAACACCCGTGGCTTTCACTCAAACACGCCCAGACTTTCTGTACGGAAATAACTGAAATTATCTGCCGGACTGACCCCAGCCATGCCGATTATTACAGGGCAAACCTTGAATCATACAACAACAAGCTGTCAGCACTTGACAAGGAATTTCGCCTCATGTTCAACGACTGCAAAAAACACGCCCTGATTTTCGGTGACAGATACCCTTTCAGATACTTTGAAGCCGATTATAATATACTGTGCTATGCGCCTTTTTCTACCTGCGGTACTGCCTCAACCGCACAATATGATGACATTGTTGCACTCGCAAAACAGATAAGCTATTTCAGAACCCATGTGGTATATATACTTGAAAGCTCGGATACAACTATTGCAGATGCCATAATAGAAAACACAACTATAAGCAACCAGAGAATTGAAGTTTTAAATTCCGCACAGTCCGTCACGCAGAAACAGGCTGACAAAGGTATGTCATATCTTTCAATAATGCTCGGAAATTACGATATAATAGAGGAGGCTTTGAATCAATGACAGAACAGATAATCTGTAAAAATGCCGCCCTCGGCTATGAAAATACAATCGTTACCGAAAAACTTGATTTTACTGTCTGTAAGGGCGATTATCTTTGTATTCTCGGCGAAAACGGTTCGGGAAAATCCACCCTCATAAAAGCCTTGCTCGGTCTTAAACCGCAGGTAAGCGGTGAAATAAAATGGTGCGGAGATTTCAAGGCTACCCAGATAGGCTATCTTCCTCAGCAGACCCCCGTTCAAAGAGATTTCCCCGCATCGGTAAGGGAAATTGTTCTGTCGGGCTGTCTCTCGAAAACAGGTTTCCGCCCGTTCTATAACAAAGAAGAAAAAGCCCTCGCCGAAAAAACTATGAATCAGCTTGGTATAACTCACCTTGCAAAACGCTGTTACCGTGAACTTTCAGGCGGTCAGCAACAAAGAGTCCTCCTTGCAAGGGCTTTGTGCGCCACTCAGAAAATGCTGCTCCTTGATGAGCCTGTCACAGGTCTTGACCCCAAAGCCCAAAGCGAATTATATGAAATAATCGCAAAATTAAACAGGGACGGCATAACTATTATTATGGTTTCCCATGACATGAATATCGTCAGATATGCAAGCCATATTCTTCATATCGGCAGAAAACAGCTTTTTTTCGGCAGAAAAGAGGACTACCTCAAAAGCCGTATAGGAAAAACTTTTCTTGAAACGGAGGAGTCTGAAAATGAGTGATATATTTAACAAACTGACTGAATATTTTTCTTTTTCGTTCGTCAGATATGCCCTCATAGTCGGACTTCTGATAGCACTTTGTTCTTCTCTGCTGGGTGTTACGCTTGTACTTAAAAGATTTTCTTTCATAGGGGACGGACTTTCACACGTTGCATTCGGGGCTATGGCTGTTGCATCAATGCTCGGATTTGCTTCAAACAACATGGTCATAATAATGCCGATTACGGTAATTTCGGCAATTCTTCTCCTGCGGACAGGTCAGAATACAAAAATAAAAGGTGATGCCGCCGTTGCGATGATTTCAGTCGGTGCGCTTGCAATAGGCTATATGCTTATGAACCTTTTCCCCTCAACTTCAAATATTTCAACAGATGTATGCAGTACGCTTTTCGGGTCTATGTCAATCCTCACTTTAAAACCGAGTGATGTGACAATATGCGCTGTAATGGCTGTAATAGTTATTGCCATGTTTATTATATTTTATAACAAAATATTTGCCGTCACCTTTGATGAAAATTTTTCAAAGGCTACGGGCATAAATGCTGACGGCTACAATCTTGTTATAGCTGTGATAACCGCCTTTATAATTGTACTTGCCATGAATCTTGTCGGTTCTCTGCTGATATCCGCACTTATTATATTCCCTGCGCTTTCGGCTATGAGAATTTTCAAAAGTTTCAGGAGTGTTATAATATGTTCGGCTTTGATATCTGTTTTCTGTGCGGGAACGGGAATAATTATTTCAATACTCGCAGATACTCCTGTCGGTTCAACGATAGTCTGCGCCGATATATCTGTATTTCTTTTGTTCTGGGCGATTTCGGGTCTGAAAAAAGCATGATTAAGAATGGAGAAAATTATGAAAAGTATTAAAATTTTGTCAGCAGTTACAGTTCTTTCAATGCTTGTCTCCTGCGGAAGCGCAGAGGCAGAGATAATCTATCAAGCCCCCGAAGAAGAAAGTTCAAAGATTTCCGCCTCGGAAGAATTTGACAGCGTGAACCTTATGAATAATCAGGTTGACGTTGATTTGACCGTTCTTAACTCAACTATGATTTACGGACAGGTCTATGAAATGATTTACAATACCGATGAATATACGGGGAAAAGCGTAAAGGTAAAAGGTCCTTTCAGCTATTACAAAGACCCCAACACGGGAAATGAATATTTTTCCGTTACTGTCAGCGATATTTCAGCCTGTTGCAGTCAGGCTGTTGAATTTGTCCTCAAAGGCGAAAAAAAATATCCCGATGACTATCCCGAACTCAATACGGAAATAACCGTTGTCGGAAATTTTAACTGCTACAAAGAAGGCGTTTATACTTATTGTCAGCTTACAGATGCAGAAATATTATAAAAAAATCTCAGGATTTCTCCTGAGATTTTCTTTTTATTCGGGCAGGGAATTTATAACACCCGCATCAAATTTCTGAATTGATACAGCGTCAAGACCTGTAACTCCTTCTTTGCCGTCACAGTCCGCATTAATCAAAGCTTGTCCGTCAAGGGGATATTTTTCGGAATTTGCAAGGTACTGCAATATATAAACCGCATCTGAAATTGTTACATTTCCGTCAAGGTTCGCATCACCTGCGATATAATCCGAAAGAATTTCAAATTCAGCCCCGTATTTTTCCGCAAATTCCTGTGCAGTTGAATTTTCGTATCCGCAGATAATAATATCTTTTAATTTATCATCTGTGGTTATATCTTCTATAACGCAATCGGGATTTTTTATTTCAAGTTTTTTGATTTTACAGTCATAAAATGCCCATTTGCCGATAAATTCAACGCTTTTCGGAATATTTATCTCATCAAGGGAGGTATCCTGCATAAAAGCCCACTGTTCTATTCTTTTAACGCTGTCTGGGAGGACAACTTTTTTGAGATTTTCGCAGACTGAAACATCTTCAATTATTTCAATTCCCTGCGGAAAAACAATTGATGTTATATTGTTGTTGCCACAGAAAGCCCCTCCCGATATTGATTTTATCGTGTCGGGAACAATTACATCACCTGTACAGTTTGAACCATCAACAAGTATGTCATTTATTATAAACATGGGGGCTTTTTTACTCTGTTCGTCAAGCCACGGTGTCATGGCAAATGCTCCTGAACCGATATATTTTATATTTTCAGACATTTTAACATCAGTGAGATTAACACAGCCCACAAACGCTCCGTTTTCGATTTTTTCCACAGAATCGGGAATTTCAACTGATTTAATTTTACAGCGTTTAAAGGCAATCTGTCCTATTTCCTTAACAGTGTCGGGAATCGTCACGGAAGTCATATCATAATCTTCCTCAAAGGCGGCAACTCCTATTCTTGTAACGGGTACACCCTCCACAACAGACGGTATAATTACATCTCCGCTTTTGTTGTTTCCGTAGTTAAGAACTGCATGGTCTTTGAATATATCATAATACATATCTTCAAAGGTGACTGTTTCGTAATCAACTCCACGCTCCCCATATCCTGCATTTGCCGTCATGAATACAAAAGACGTTAAAGATATAACAAAAGCCAACGAAACTGATATTAATTTTTTAAACATAATATCACTCCTTTTTGGATTCGGGAAGTGAAGTTATGACACCTGCATCAAATCTCTGGATAGACGAGGCATCATTTGCTGTCACGCCGTCACCCGTGTTGTATACATCTGCATTAACCGCAGCCTGTCCGTCAAGGGGATATTTTTCGGAATTTGCAAAGTGCTGCAATATATAAACTGCATCGGAAACTGTAACATTTCCGTCAAGGTTTGCATCGCCGTAATTTATTTCCTGCTCCCCTGTTATTTTTATACAGCCGTTTTTAATGCCGTTTGCAAAAAGCCATTCCCCCATTAATTTTCCTGCTTTATCATCATCAATATTTGTAAAGATACTGTTTACAAAGTCATTGTTGGAATTTTCCCTTGTCATGCGGACGGTTTTGAGTTCAAATATATCGCCCTCCTGAACATTGTCAGGCAAAATCAGCGTTGTTGTGAATAAAACTCCGTCAAGACCGTCATTTCCTCCGCCTGCGGCAATTATTCTTATTCCGTTGAGGTCAACTATACTGCCCTTTGCCATATCGTAATAAGAAGAATAACTGCTGTGAATATTTAAATTTTTCAATGCATTTCCCAATTTGAAATAATTATCTTCACTGTCAGTTTTTATTGAGAGCCTGCTGTCAAAAGATGTCCATATTTCTGCGGTTGAATATTTTTCGTTTGCTCCGCTGATTGTAAGCGATACGGTAACTTCGGGATTTTCTTTTGCCTTGTCTATCGGAATATTTATCTGCGGAAAAGAAAGTGTTGGCTTTGTTTCGGAATTTTCTATTTCCGCCTGCGTGAATGAATATGCATATAAATTTACATTGGTTAATTTCATGGGACAAAGGCATAACAATGCCGATAATACTCCTATTATTTTTTTATTCATTAAAATTCCTCCTGTATGAACTTCCATAATTCAAGGGCTGTCTCCTTATTCACTCCCGCTGATGAGGCAAGTCCTTCGGGAGATGCCTGTTTTAAATTTTCTTTTGTCTTGTAAGCAAGCATGAGTTTAGCGGCTTTTTTCTCGCCTATGCCCCTGACTTTCCGTAATTCGGAAGTATAAGTTTTTTTATTGTGTTTTGTGTGCATATAATTTACAGAATAGCGGTGTACTTCGTCCTGTATGCGTGTGAAAAGATTAAAGACGGATTTAAGTTCATTTATCTGAATTTCTTTTCCGCCTGCGGCAATTGCCCTTGTGCGGTGCTTGTTGTCTTTTACCATTCCGAAAACGGGGATATTTAATCCAAGTTCTTTAACTATCGGGACAATGGTATTTACATGACCTTTTCCACCGTCAAGAAGTATCAAATCGGGTGTGCGCCTGAAATATTCGTCACCCTCCTGATTTACAATATGCATCAACCGCCTTTTCAAAACTTCATACATACTGCCGTAATCGTTCTGATATGCCTGATTTTTTACGGTAAAACGCTTGTAAGCCTTTTTCAGCGGTCTGCCGTTTTCAAAGACTATCATTCCCGCAACCATTGATTCCGATGAAAGATTTGATATAACATAGGCTTCAATGTATTTCGGGGGCTTTTCAAGTCCGAGACTTTTTGCAAGCTGTTCAAGGGCGATAATTTCTTTGCCCGTCCTGTTGTTTTTAAGGGCTGCATATTCCGCACTGTTATTTTTGGCAAGCCTTAAAAGTTCAAAAAGTTTACCTTTTTGGGGCTGATTTATTTTGATTTTATGCCCTGAATTTTTTTCAAGCATTTTTTCTATGAGTTCATTATCTTCGGGGATATGGTCGGTGATTATCATTTTCGGGATATCAGATTTGCCGTTGTAATATCCAATCATAAAAGTATTTAATATATCTTCGTCTTTGTCGGTTCTTTCAAGTTCAAAGACTGCCTTGTCATAAAGCCTGTTTTCACGGTATATCAGCACAGATACATATATTCCGTCATAAAATTCCGCAATTCCTATAATATCTGCGGAATCCGCACCGCTGTTTATTATTTTCTGCTTTTCGGAAATTTTTTTAACTGCAATTATTCTGTCACGGAGAACGGCTGCCCTTTCAAAATCAAGATTTTCTGCGGCGGTATTCATTTCCTGTTCCATTTTTTCAACAGTCTGCGGACTGCCTGTTTTTATGAAATCAACCGCCTGATTTACGGCATTGAGATATGTTTCATGGCTTATTTTCCCCGTACATACTCCCATGCAGGTTTTTATGTGGTAATTCAGACACGGACGGCTTTTCCGCATATTTTCGGTGAATTTCTTGTTGCAGGTCGGGAGCATGAAAATTTTATTTGCCTCGTTTACGGTTTCCCTAACTATGAATCCGCTTGTATAAGGTCCTAAATATCTGCCTTTCTGCAAAGTATTTTTTTCAGCGGTTATTTTGGGGTATTCGTCATCTGATATTCTTATATAATGATATCCCTTGTCATCTTTGAGGAGTATATTATATTTCGGCTTATGCTGTTTTATAAGACTACATTCAAGGAGTAATGCTTCATATTCGCTGTCCGTGACTATGAAATCATAGTCATAAACATTTGACACCATAGCCGAAACTTTCGGGGTGTGGTCGGGGTGTTCACGGAAATAGCTTGTCACACGGTTCTTTAAATTTTTTGCCTTGCCGATGTATATTATTTCGCTGTCTTTGTTTTTCATTATATACACACCTGCGGAAGATGTGAGTTTCCCTGTTTTTTCACGGAGGTATTCAAGTCTCGGATTCATTTTTATCACTGCCTGTTAAAATAATCTATTCCCTTGTCGGGTCTGAAATATGTTCTTATATATCCGTCCGTTGAGAGTACAACAAATTCATTTGTGCTTTCGATATAATAAATTCCGTCACCGTCCTCTGCCTCTGTTTTGTAAAGCGACACGGGATTATTTATGACATCGCTTGCGCCTTTTTCGTATTCTTCCGCTGACTGATAGCCGAAATCATATGCAAATTCTCCGCCGTGCTTCTGGAAATGCTGGTTTAATAATTTTTTATTTCTGAAATGATATTCAACATAATTTTCATTATCATAATCCGCAAAAGTTTCCTCGATTATTTCGGGGATTTCTTCCGTTATTGTTTCGGTGATTTCTTCTGTTGCTGTTTCGGTGATTTCTTCTGTTTCTGTGATTTCCTCGGTGACAACTTCTGTTTCCGTTATTAATTCAGGTTCGGTTAAAATTTCTTCGGGGGCTTTTGTATACACAACAAGTCCTGAGTTTTGAGATTCTTCGGGGATAGTTCCGCACCCTGCCAAAACCGAAATTATAAACAAAGATGTAAAAATCAAAGCTATATGTTTCATACTTCCTCCTTGTCAAAAAGCTTCGGGGATTCCGAAGCTTTTATGATTATTTTCTGAGAATTGCCGTCCTCATGGCGATAACATCAAACACATCAAGGCGTTTGTCTTCTACGAGGTCATAAGTCTGAGATTCTCTTTCCGTGAGGCTGTTTTCCTCATTGAGAACATATTTTGTAAGCTTGACAATATCGCTTACTGTATAATAATATCTTTCATAGACATATTCCGTAGTAGTTTCATTCGGAATATCTGTTGTTGTTTCTGTCAGTGGCTGTTCTTCGGGGGTTTTTCCGTTCAAATAACTGTCAATAACTTCCGTCCAGTATTCTCCCATAGCCTTATAGCCGATATTATTCGGGTGAACGCCGTCGGCAAGCTGTGTTTTAACGTCTGTAATTGCGCTGTTCACGTTTGCGGGTCTTACATTAAGACCTTCTGAAAATTTCTTTTCCGCAAAAGATTTTACTTTTTCATTGTAAAGATTTACATTGTTTTTAATGTTAAGTTCTGCGGTTTCATCATCATACTGTGTCTGCCAGTCTGCGGAATGTCTGTAATTTCCGAACCAGTCATATACATCACTTCTGTTTGGGTCAAGATTCGGGATTGACGTAATGAAAAGCGTTGAGCTTTCGGGGATATTTGCCAGTATATAGCTTACAAGCGTTTCTAAATCGTTTAAATTTTCGTCCATGTCGTGATTGTCTATAATATTATTTGTGCCTATTTGAAGTATAACTATATCGGGATTCTGTGAAAGACAGTTCGTTTCAACAAGTGTTTCATAGATTCCGTTTCTGCCGTTGTAGGATTTTATCGAATATCCGCTGTAACCCGTGTTGTCATCGTCATATTCAAAGCTTTCGCCTGTTTCTTCATCTGTATAAGTCGTACTCCAACCTGTTTTTGAGCCGACCATATCTATATTATATCCCTTTTCCGTCAGATTGTGGTACAGAAACTTTCTGTATGAACCTGCTATGCCGTAGCCGTCTGTTATTGAATCGCCTATGCACATTATTTTTATTTTGTTGTCCTCAGCCTTTGCAGGTTTATCCGCAAATACGGCTGTTCCCGTCAGGGCAAGCACCGATGCGGAAACCGCTGAAATAATTTTCTTCATAATTTAAACTCCTTTTTATTCCGCTGTGACCTCCTGTAAAGCCTGTGTATTTGCAGTCTGAGAGTTTTCAGTCACAGACGGAACAGTTATTGTTTTAACGTCCGTAAATACCATTTTAAGCTTATTGTTCGGCATTTCAAATTCGGATATATAACCTTCGCCGTCAACACGCAGAACATAATCTCCGCCTTCGAGAGTTCCCGTTATTTCGAGCATACCCTGATTTTCGCTGCCGTTAAGTTTGTCAAGCCTTGCATTTGAATCGACTGCCTCTATCAGATTCAGAATCATAGCCTTGACGGGAAGTGCAGATTTCGGGACGGAAAAATTAAGTCCCTTGTAATTTGCCGTTACATTTCCCTCGCTGAAAGAAAGTTCAACTCCGCTGAGAGTATTCGGAGAAGAAAATTCAACTACCCATTCGCCGTCCCCCATTCTTCTGATTTCGCCCTCTGCATTCATATCATCGAGAGTGAGTTCCACGGGCGAACCGAATGAACAGCTTAAACCGTTTTCTCTTGCCGAATTTCCGCCCGTTGCAGGCATACTGCACGAAACCGAGCAGACAGCAAGCGTTAAAGATGTCATAAATGTAATAAGTCTTTTCATAATATCAGCTCCATATTAAAATATAAGACTTTTTTACATCATTTATTTTTGACATCTGTCATAAATTAATTATGATTCTTTATGTTTATCCTTTAATATTTTAAATGCGTCCGAAAGATTATTTATAATATCCCTTGGGAGCATTGCTTCCTGACCGAGTTTCTTTTCAGCCTCATCACCTGCAAGACCGTGAATATAAACACCTGCACAGCTTGCGTCAAAGCAACTGTAACCCTGAGCCGCAATTGCGCCTATGATTCCAGCGAGAACATCACCGCTTCCGCCTCTGCTCATGCCTGCATTGCCCGTATGGTTTGCGGCAGTTTCCCTGCTGTTTGCAACAAGAGTTCCCGCACCTTTGAGTACAACGGTTATATTGAATTTTTCCGCATATTTTTCGGCAACGGTTATGCGGTTTTCATTTATCATAGATGCATCGCATTTCAAAAGCCTTGCCATTTCTCCCGGGTGCGGAGTTATTATAACTTCCGTATTTTTGTTCACTAATATATCTATGTCGTCAGCAATACAATTTATTCCGTCAGCGTCAACAATTACGGGAACTCTTGCGTTCTGCACAACATATTTTGTAATTTCGGAGGTATCATTTGTAACGCCCATTCCGCAGCCTATGACAACTGCATCTGCGCTTGCAACCATTTCGGCAAGGCGTTTTTTATTGTCGTCAAAGAGCATATATCCGTAGTCATCACATTCCATTTCGGTATATATTGCTTCGGGAGCGATTACTGCGACCGTATCAATACATCTCTCAACAGATGCGACCTGAACAATTCCCGCACCGCTCCTCAGTGCGCCCATAGCCGCAAGAGCCGCAGCTCCTCTCATTGAAGAACTTCCTGCTATAATAAGAACCCTGCCGAATTTTCCCTTGTGGGAATCTCTCTGTCGTTCGGGTGGGAATCCTTTGAGATGATGTCTTTCTATTCGGAAATATTTTCTGTCGTTTTCGGTAATTTCAATTGCAGATGCAGGTATTCCTATATCCGCAAGAGTTATTTTTCCGCAGTATTTTTTAAGGGGGTACTGTGACATTCCTGTTTTTATGTAACCGAAAGTTATTGTTTCGTCAGCCTCAAACACTCCCGGAGATACAGTTCCCTGAGAGCAGTTTCCGCCGCTGGGAACGTCAACGGCAATTTTATAAGCATTTGTTTTTATCCCGAAAATTGCCATCATATCCTTGTCAAGCTGTCCACGGAAACCTGTTCCGAAAACTCCGTCAACAAGAATATCCGCACTTGTGACAGCCTCACGGATAGAATACATTCTCTGTCTTTCCCTGAGAATTATTTTATCAACCGCATTTAGTTCGCCCTTGTTTATTATTTCAGATGCCTGAACGGGTGAAACACTCATATAGTCAAGTTCTGCGACTTCTATGGCGGCTTCGATGTTTTCGCCCTTGTAACCGTTAATGACACTTATCATATCTTTCGGCATAAGTTCAAACATTTCTGTTGAAAGAGGTGTTGAAGGTTTTCCGCCGAGTATGATTACTGTAACTTTATAGCCCATATATGAAAGTACGCTTGCGGCGGCATAGCAGTCACCGCCGTTATTTCCCGCACCTGCAAGGAATACTACATGGGTATCATTTGGTTTTTTACCTTTTTTTTCCTGTGCGCTTGTATCGACAAGCCTTGCAAGCTGTCTGCCCGCATTGAGCATAAGTTCTTTTTTGCTTACTCCGAGCTGTTCCGAACGTTCTTCAATTTTAATCATTTGTTTTGGTGTAACTATCTGCATTATAAAACCTCCCTATTTAAAATCGTCAAATTTGCGCTTTTGTGGCTTGCGCTTTCATTCACTGCGCTAACGCTGCGTTCATTCTCAGCGCTAGACGAAAATTTTCCTCTTGTTTAAATTATATAAAAATTATCTTGACCTTAATGTCCTCGGCAAAAATTTATTTATATTTTCTACCATTCTCTCATCGGGGCAGAAAATAAGCCTTGTACTGCCGTATTCCTCATGCGGGAAATCCGCAAAATATTCCTGATTTGCTATATTGTTTGATGCTATCACGACTGTCATATCATCTGTTTCTTCGGAGCTGTCCTCATATTTTCCGAAATCCGCAAACTTGCTTATATCAACGCTCACAAGGGATTTACGGCGTTTTTTTGCGATTATCTTATCTATATCAAGTTCTCCGTTAGTAAAAGTATATTCATATTCAACATCTGTATTCTGAACATAGAAATACGTGCCGTAGCCTGCTCCTGCTGCGAACAAAAGCCCTGCAAAAGCTATAATCGGTGCAGCAAGCATAAGCATAGCCCCGACAGTCAATAAAATCGTTATCATTACACCGCCGACAAGCATTACAGACCTTTTTGTTTTCTCTGATTTTGTCATATTTCTTTTAACAAGCTGTTCCGCAAAATTATCCATTGTATTTTCCCCTTTTGTTTTTATAATATTATTATATCACGGGTTTAAATATATGTCAATAATACTGTATGCATATTTCAGCAAAAAGCAAAACGGACAGCACACGGACTGTCCGTTAATTATTCTTTTCTGAACTTTTTGCGTTCAAATTTATTTTCGTACATTCTTTTGTCTGCGATATCCATGTAATACTGAAAATCCCTGCCGTCCTCGACATATCCGCAGTAATATCCGAGACTTGCGCCCACCGAATATTTTTTCCCCGATGAACTGTTATATCTGTCAAAGTAATTATTAATATATTTTATATATCCGTTTATTATATCATCGGTGTAGTCATACGCACCGATTACGGAATATTCATCTCCGCCTATTCTCGCACATATTTCGTTGTTTTCGCAACAGGTATTAAGTCCGTTCGCACACACGGAAATAGCGTTGTCGCCTTCAACGTGTCCGAAATTATCATTAATATGTTTAAGCATATCGAGGTCTGCCATAAGTATGAAAAGTTTTTTCTTTTCGGTGAGGGCTTTCTGAAAGATACTTTCAGAATATCTCTTGAAACCCTGCCTGTTATAGATTCCCGTAAGGGTATCTCTTATTGAACTGAGAGTTATTCTCTGATTTATCATTGTAAGCTTTGTCCTTACTCTGAGAAATTCAAGGGCTATATTTATATTCCTGTTCCAGAGCGAAAAAAGCTGACTGACCATGAATCTCAAATCATTGAACACAAAGAGCGAATATCCGAAACATCTGTCCATGAAATGCAGGGGCAGTATGTAATAAGTTGTCGGTTCTTCGTAATATTTCCGCACAGAATCGGGAATAACATCACAGGAGCAGTATTCATGCGGTACGCTGTCAAACTCAGGCTCAGTGACTTTATATATCATTCTTGTTTCCATTTTTTCGGGATATCCGTTTCTTAGATATTCCGATTCGTCGGAATTTTCAAAGCTGTCCCATTCTTTGTTGAGACACATGGTATAGCTGTCCATATCCCTGAGCAGATACATATAATTTGAAAGCTGATTTATCAGGTTGTCGAGATTTTCAACTGTACTCAAAGCCTCCTGCATACCGCTGTTATTGTAGTAACTTTCATACTGGTCAGTTATGACTTTGTATCCCTCACGCTGTTTTATAACATAATTGAAACCGTCACTGCAACCGCAGCTACCCGCAAGAACAAGTCCGCCTCTTGGCATATCAACCGCTTCGCCGTCCTCTCCCGTTATCATTTTATGAAGTCTGAGGACAGCCCTTGCGCCGAGAGAACCGTTTTCGGGACATATAGTTGTTATTGACGGAATATTTTCCATAGCGTCCCTTGAACCGTCATATCCCGAAACAAGTATATCTTCGGGAACGTTCACACCTCCGTCAATAAGGGTATTGCAAAGGCTTATAGCCATTGAATCATTTGCACAGATAACAGCATCGGGCATTGGTCTTTCTCCGCTTATAAATTCTTTTGCGAGTTTTTCGGCGGCGGCTTTCCAGAAATCCCCGTATATTACAAGATTTTCGTCATATTCGATTCCATGCTTTATGAGAGAATTTTTGTATCCGACAATTCTTGATTCCGAAACGGGCAGACCCTCAAAACCCGTAAGGCATATCATTTTTTTACAGCCGTGATGTTCAATAAAATGGTCTGTCATCATCTCCATGAGCTTTTCGTCCTCTGCTATGATACAGTCGCAGAAATCAAGCTTGCTGTCAATTGATATAATCGGTATGCCCTGAGAAATGACACTGTCGCCTATTTTGTTTATAATTTCCTTGTTGGCGACACTCTGCATAAGTATTATCACACCGCTTACAGAATCTTTTTTTATCAGGGAAAATATATTTTCTTCACCAAACTGTATTGTACTGCCGCCGTCAAGATTGAAAGACATGAAAAGATTATACAGGTCATAGCCGAGATGTCTGCACTGTTCCGAGATACCGACACATATTCTGTTCATATAGTCGGTTGAAACATCAGCCGCAACAACGGCTATCGCCTTTCTTTTTTCCATGCACAATCACCGCCTTTAAATCATTTTAATTCCGCAATCGTAACTCCGTCCTCGCCTTCTCCGAAAAGTCCCGAACGAAAAGCTTTTACAGACGGGTGTGATTTAAGTCTCTGCTGAACGGCTTTTCTGAGAAGTCCCGTACCTTTTCCGTGAATTATCGTAACTGTTGATATATTTGACATAACAGCCCTGTCAATAAATGCATCGAGCTGATAAACACCGTCATCACAGGCACAGCCCCTTATATCGAGTTCCATGCTTCCTCTGCGTTCGGCTTTGACACCGACTTTTCCGACATTTCGTTTTCTTACTGCGGATTTTCCGCCGACAGTTACTTTCTGAGGTTCTTCAAGGCGCAGACGGGATATATTCATTTTGGTTTTCATAACGCCCATCTGAACGAAAACAAAATCTCCGTCCGGTTCACCCGCAACAGTGCCTTTGCGCTGTAAATCAACAACATATACAATATCACCCCTGCGGAGTTTTCTCGGAAGTACATATCCCTCATTTGGGTCATGTTTTTCAAGGGGATTTGCCGTATCGTACATTTTGTTGAAACTCTGCTTTGTACGGGATTTCATACTTGAAACGTCCTGAGAGAAAGTTTTTCTGTCCTTTTCTTTTCTGAGTCTTTCAAGTTCGTCAAGGAGTTCGTTTGATTCCGCCTTTGTCTGTTCTATAATGGTCATGGCACGCAGTCTTGCTTTTTCGAGTTCATCGGCTTTTGTTCTTTCGATTTCCTCACGCTGCAAGCGTACAGCCTCCTCATGTTCGGCGGCTTCATTTTTAAGCCTTTGGATTTCGGCTTTTTGTCTTTCAAGTTCAATTCGTGAGGCTTCAAGTTTTCCTATGACTTCTTCAAGCTTTGTATCCGCCTCGCTGACCCTTGATTTTGCATCATCTATGATATCTTTCGGCATACCGAGATTTTCGGATATTGCGAAAGCATTGGATTTTCCGGGAGAACCTACAATAAGCCTGTATGTAGGTCTGAAAGTTTCTATGTCAAATTCACATGATGCATTTTCAACATCAGGGCTGTCTATTGCGAATACTTTGAGTTCCTGATAATGAGTTGTTACCATTAGTTTCGCCTGATTGAACATAAGACGGCGTATTATTGAAACCGCAAGCGCAGCACCCTCAACAGGGTCTGTTCCCGAACCGAGTTCGTCAAGAAGAACAAGGGAATTTTCGTCTGCGATATTTATTATTTCTATTACTTTATTTGTATGTGCCGAAAATGTGGACAAATTCTGTTCAATGCTCTGGCTGTCGCCTATATCCACAAGAATATTTTCAAACACGGATATACTGCTGCCGTCCGCAACAGGAATAAGAAGTCCGCACATGGTCATAGCGGAGAGAAGTCCCGCTGTTTTGAGTGCAACGGTTTTTCCGCCCGTGTTTGGTCCTGTTATGATAAGTGCCTGATAGTCTTTTCCGAGACTTAAATTTATCGGAACGGCTTTTTTCCTGTCGAGGAGCGGGTGACGGGCTTTTTTAAGGTCAATAACCCCGTCATCGGTTATTTTCGGCATGGAACATTTAAGTTTTGCGGCAAGGTTTGACTTTGCGAAATATAAATTCAGTTCCGCACAGACCTTGTAATTTGCACAGAGAATATCCGCATATTCACCTGTTTCACGGCAGAGTTCACGGATTATTCTTTCAATTTCCTCCTGTTCCTTGCCCTGTAAGATTCTTATATCGTTGTTTGCCTCAACAATTGCCATAGGCTCTATGAAAATAGTCTGACCCGTTGCGGAGGTATCATGCACAAGACCGCTTATCTGAGTTCTGTATTCGGATTTTACGGGGAGAACAAATCTGCCGTCCCTTATGGTGACATTACTCTCCTGCAAATACTGCTGAGTAGTTTTGTTCTTAACCATTTTGTCGAGAGTTTCACGCAGATGCATACCTGCACGGTTTATTTTCCGCCTTATTGCGGCAAGTTCGGGGCTTGCGGCATCTGATATCTCGGTTTCGGATATAATGGACCTTTCGAGTTTTTCAAGGAGATAATCATTCGGAGAAAGCTGTGAAAACAGATAGCTTAAATCCGTTTCAACATTTTCACAACCCGAATACCATCTGTCAAGGTCACGTATCTGCCTTAACATAACGGCGATATCAAGCAAATCACGCAGGGAAATTACTGCGCCTGATTTTGCCCTTGCGGCTGCTGATGATATATCTTTGAAATTTGTGAACGGCGGAGTTCCGAACTGCACCGAGAGCATAAAAGCCTGATTTGTCTTTAA